>JBEPUS010000031.1:0-18825 GCA_041691435.1 Chloroflexota bacterium | reverse complement strand
CGAGGCGCGCCTCGAGAGCCAGCAGGCCCGCGACGTCCTGGCCTCGGCCGACCGGCTCGTCGTGGACGGCTCGGCCTGGCGGGGCGACGGGCTGGCCCGGCTGCGCGAGCTCGCCCGGGTCGCCACCACCACCCGCACGGCGGTCTCGGACTTCGCCCTTGCCCGCCAGTCGCGCTGGCGCGAGGCGATCGCCTCGACGTTCGACATGCCCGAGTTCCTGCCGTACCTGCGTTCGCTGCGCCGGGTGGCCGTGACCTACGGCACCCACGACGAGAGTGGCCTGCCCGGCCACACGAACCTGGTCAAGCCGCTCTATCACGTGGCCTGGCTGGCTTCCCGCCTGGGGCTGTCCGTGGTCAAGCCGCTCGCACCGGTGCCCGGTGCCCCGCCGCCCACGCGGCCAGGCGCCAAGCCGTCGCCCGGACGGGGCTACTCGGCCACCCTGCGCCAGGGCAGCTCGGATATCGCGGTCGTCATCCGGCCGGTCCTCTCGTCCACGCCGGCCGGCACCACCCTGCGCGTCGAGCTGCTCTGCGAGCGCCGCGGCTCCGAGCTGCGGGTGGACGTGACGGCCGAGGCCGAGTCGGTCGGGGTGCGCGCCTGGCAGGACGGCGTCGAGATCCTCGACCGCCGGTTCAACGCCGCACGACGGACCGAGGCCGATCTCCTGGCCGAGGCGATCGAGGCCGGCGGCCGCGACCGGGTGGCCGACGACGCGGTGCGCATGGCCGCCCTGATCGCTGCGGCTGCCTAGGCCGGTGAGCGAGCCCAGCGACGGTCCAACCGCCTCGCCCGGCGAGCCGGCGGTGACCGTCTTCGCCGATCCCGAGGCCCTCGCCGACGCCGCAGCCGAACGGCTGGCCGCTGCCCTCATCCGGGCCGTCGAGCAGCGCGGCCGGGCCGACCTCGCGACGACCGGCGGCTCGACCACGGCGGCGCTCTATGTGCGCCTGACGGCGGCGCCACTTCGTGACCGCGTGCGCTGGCCTGCGGTCCACCTGTGGTGGGGCGACGACCGCTTCGTGCCCCGCGACCATCCCCTCTCGAATGTGTTCGCCGTGGACGAGATCCTGCTCGAGGAGATTCACGGCGTTCCGATCCCGGTCGAGCAGGTCCATCCCTGGCCGACCGGCCGGGCGATCGCCGAGGACCGTGGCCAGGATTGGTGCGCCGATGCCTACGCCGCTGAGGTTCGCGCTGACCTGCCGCTCGACCCGGCCGGGACGCCGGTGTTCGATCTCGTGCTCCTCGGGATCGGCCCGGACGGCCATCTTCTGTCCGTCTTCCCCGGCAGCCAGGCGATCGGCTCCGACCGGCTGGCCCTGGGCATCCCGGCGCCGGCGCATATCGAGCCGCACCTGCCCCGGGTGACGTTCAACCCCTCGATCCTGGCGGCAGCGCCGGAGATCCTGGTGATGGTCAGCGGGTCCGCCAAGGCCGCGATCCTCGCCCGGATCCTGGACGGGCCGCGCGTTGAACCGGCGGCACCGGCGGGATTGCCGGCGCAGCTGGCACGACGCGCCTCGGCCAGCTGGTTCGTCGACGCCGCCGGCGCAGCCCTGCTCAACCAGCGAACGTGACCGAGCCCAGGACGGCCGCCGAGCCGGCTGCGCCGGACGGGTTCGTCGCGTCCTGGGACGGCACGCCGATCGCCTGGTGGGAGGCCCCTGGCCCGACACGTCAGGGCAGCCGGCCGGCGCTCCTGCTGGTTCACGGAGCCACCGCCGACCACACCGCCTTTCGGGCGGTCGCGGCGCGCCTTGCGGAGCGCCGCCGGGTGATCTCGATCGACCGGCGCGGCCGGGGCGCGAGCGGCGACCGCCCGCCGTATGCGATCGAGCGCGAATACGAGGACGTGGCCGCCGCGGTCGACTGGCTGGCCGCGGAGACGGGCGGGCCGGTCGATGTCGTTGGCCACTCGTTCGGCGGGCGCTGTGGCCTGGGTGCGGCGCTGCTCACCATCAACCTACGCCGCCTGGTGGTCTACGAGGGCGCGCCCGCGCCGGCGGGCCGCGCGTTCCATGACGAGGCGCTGCTCGCCGAGCTCGACCGGCTGGCCGTGGCCGGCGACCTCGATGGCCTGATGGCAACGTTCATGACCAAGGTCGTGGGGCTGTCGGCCGACGAAGTGGCCGCGTACCGCAGAGCACCGACGTGGCCGATTCGGGCGGCCGCGGCGCCAACCGCGATCCGCGAGCTCCGGGCGGAGGCCGGTCGCGATGCCGGCGCCGAGCGACTGGCCGAGGTTCGGGTCCCGGTCCTGCAGCTCGTCGGCGGCGCCAGCCCGGCGATCTTCACGGCCGGCACCGACGAGCTCGCCGCCGTTCTGCCGCACGGGCGCGTCGCGGTCCTGGAGGGTCAGAAGCACGCCGCCCACCACGCCAGTCCGGAGCTGTTCGTGGCCGCGATCGAGGCCTTTCTCGACGCGCGCGATACCATCCCATCATGACCAACGCCTCGACCGACGCCTCCGCGGCCGCGCCTGCCAGCCCTGTTCCGGCAGCTCCGGCAGCGCCCGAGGACACCCGGCCGTACTCGCCGGGCCTGGCCGGCGTCGTCGGTGCCGAGAGTGCGATTGCCCTGGTCGACGGCGCCCGCGGCCGGCTCCTGTACCGGGGCTATCCGATCGGCCAGCTGGTCACCCGGGGCACGTACGCCGAGGTCGCCGACCTCCTCTGGACCGGGGAATGGCATCCCGGCACCGAGCTTCATCCGGGCCCCGTCCCGGCGGCCGTCCTGGCCAGCCTGCGCGAGCTGCCCCATGACGCCCACCCGATGGATGCCCTGCGAACCGCCGTCTCCGTGTGGGGCGCGACGAAAAAGGTTGCCTGGCCGCCGACCCCCGAGCAGGCCCGCGAGCTTACCGGCTTCTCGCCCTCGGCCCTGGCGGCCTTCGGGCGGTTGCGGCGCGGTCTCGAGCCGGTCGAACCGGACCTGTCGCTCGGCCTCGCCGGCGGCTTCCTGCAGCAGCTCACGGGAGCGGCCCCCGACCCCGCCGCTGCCCGGGCCCTTGAGGCCTACTTCATCGTGGGCGCCGAACATGGCCTCAATGCGTCCACGTTCACGGCCCGGGTGATCACGGCGACCCGCTCGGATCTCGCCTCGGCCGTGTGCGGCGCGATCGGGGCACTCAAGGGTCCGCTCCACGGCGGTGCCCCGGCCGAGGTCGTCAGCCAGCTCCACGAGATCGGCTCCATCGAGAACGCCGAGGCCTGGGCGCGCAAGACGATCGCCGACCACGGCCGGATCATGGGCTTCGGCCATCGTGTCTATCGCGCCTACGACCCGCGGGCAGCCGCGCTGCGCCAGGTCGCCGAGGCGATGGACGAGCGCCCGGACTGGCTGGACCTGGCGATTGC
This sequence comes from Chloroflexota bacterium, assembly GCA_041691435.1. Classification (GTDB taxonomy): domain Bacteria; phylum Chloroflexota; class Limnocylindria; order Limnocylindrales; family CSP1-4; genus Palsa-1033. Next base: position 15,466 of record JBEPUS010000031.1, on the reverse strand, counting down.
CGTCGAGGATGTGGTCCTGCGGGTGCTCGCCGAGCTCAAGCCCGGACGGAGCCTCAAGACCAACGTGGAGTATTACGCCGCGGCCGTGCTCGAGGGCGTCGGCCTCACGCCCGACCTCTTCCCGGCCACCTTTGCACTCGCTCGCCACGCCGGCTGGACCGCGCACGCCATCGAGCAGGCCGCCGCCGACAAGCTGATCCGCCCAGACATGCGCTACACCGGTCCGCTCGACCGGGACCTGCCGGCCTGACCCGATGAGCATGGCGAACACTGGCCTCGTGCGAGGTGCGGCGAGGCCTCGGTTCCAGCGCCCCAGGTTCTCGATCGAGTTCGTGGGGATCGCCCTGGCGATCGCGGTCTGGCTCGTCGTGTGGGCCTTCGGTGAGCCCTGGAGCCGCCTCCTGGTCGCCGGCCAGGATGCCCGCTGCTACTGGGTCCCGGGCTTCGACGCGCCGTATGCCCTCTCGGAGTGGACGGCACCGATTGCCTACGTCTATTCACCGGCCTTCCTGCAGCTCCTCGCGCCACTCAAGGTCCTGGCCTGGGAGCCGTTCCTGGCCATCTGGACGGTGCTCCTGCTGCTCGCCGTGCGCTTCCTGTCCGGGCCCCGGCTCTTCGCCCTCGCGCTGGTCGTGGCCGTGCCCGAGGTGATCGGCGGCAACATCCACCTGCTCATTGCGGTCGCGATCGTGATCGGGTTCCGCTACCCCGCCGCCTGGTCGCTGATCCTGCTGACGAAGGTGACCCCGGGGATCGGCCTCCTCTGGTTTGCCGTCCGCCGAGAGTGGCGGTCGCTGGCGATCGCCTTCGGGGCAACCGCCGCGATCGTGGCCGTCTCGCTGGCGATCGACCCGCGCGCCTGGCTCGAGTGGTTCGGCGTGATCGGGTCCAGCGTGGGCAAGACGAGCGGCACCTGGGCGGCCGTGCCCGTCCCGCTGTGGCTGCGCCTGCCGACCGCCGTCGCCGTCGTCGTCTGGGGCGCCCGGACCGACCGGCGCTGGGTCGTGCCGGTCGCGGCCATGCTCGCCCTGCCGGCCCTGTGGTACGGCGGGCTGGCGATGCTCCTCGCGGTGATCCCGCTGCGCGATCCCCGCCGGCTGGCCTTCTGGTCGGAACCGGCCCGGTTCCTGCCGGCCCTGCCCCGGGTTGGCCGGCTCGGCGCAGCTCGCCTCGCCTGACGGAGATTCCCGCGCCCGGGCCAGCAGGCCCAGACGATCGGCCGGTGGTCCAGGACTGGCGGGTCCTGGTCGCAATCTTCTGTGTCACGTCGGCAGTCGAAAGCCTCGGCGTCAGCCAGATCTTCGCGTTCGCCCCGGCGTACCTCACCCAGATGGGCGTGGCCGATGCGGACCGGCTCCATTTCATCGGACTGTTCAGTGCCCTGATCTTCATCGTTGGTGCGCCCCTCGTTCCGCTGTGGGGGGTGTGGGCCGACAAGTACAGCCGCAAGGCGGTGATCGTCCGGAGCGCCCTCGTGGAGGCCGTCGTCTTTGCCCTCGTCGCCCTGAGCCGGGAGCCCTGGCAGCTGGCGGGATCGATGCTCCTGGTGGGCTTCCAGCTCGGCAACACCGGGGTGATGCTGGCGGCGATCCGGGACTCGGCACCGCGACCCCGGCTGGGCACGGCGATTGCCCTGTTCGGTGCGAGCGGCCCGATCGGGATGGCGATCGGGCCGGTCCTCGGCGGCCGGATCGTCGATGGCCTCGGCCTGGGCCTGCCGGCCATCTTCTGGGTCTCGGCCGGCCTGTCGGTCGGCACGGCCCTCCTGGTCACCTTCGGATCGCGGGAGGTCCGCCCCACCGTCATCCCCGAGGGCCGCATCATCAGCCTGGCCTTTGGGGCCGTTCGCGGCGTGCTGACCGATCCGGCGATCCGGCGCATCTTCGTGATCTTCGGCGTGGCATTCCTGGGCGCCCAGATGAGCCGGCCCTACCTGCCGGTACTTGTCGAGGCGGTCAACGGCCGGGTCGGCCTGGCCAGCGCCATCGGCTTCGTGACCGGAACGGCGGCGCTCGTGGGAGCGCTGGTCTCGCCGATCGGTGGCTGGATCGGTGACCGGATCGGATTCCGGCCCGTCCTGGTTGGCGGCCTCCTGGTCGGCGGTCTCGCGGCGGCCGCCCTGCCGCTCCTGCCGAGCGTGCCCACGCTGGCCGTCGGCGTCCTCGTCTTCGGGGCGGCGTACTCGGTCGAGGCGGCCATGGTCTTCGGGCTGCTGGCGACCGAGGTACCCGCCGAACGACGCTCGGCGACGCTCAACCTGGTCTACCTGCCGCTGTATGCCGCCGGGATCCTGGGTCCGATCGTCGGGGCGATTGTCGTGGGGTTCGGCCTCTGGGCGCCCTTCGCGGCGGCCGCATTGGTCTTCGGCCTGGGCGCCCTCGGGGTCGCCCTCACGACAGGCCGGCCGGCAGCGGCCGGAGACGGCCGACCCACGGCGTGATGGTGGAGCTGGTCGAGATTCCGGTCGACGCGCTCGTCCTGCTCGTCGGTGCGGCCGGCTCGGGCAAGAGCACGCTGGCTGCCCGGCTCTTTCCCGGCCCGGCCATCCTTGCGTCGGACGCGATCCGTGCCGAGCTGACCGGGGATCCGGCCAACCAGGCGGTCAACCCGATCGCATTCCGGATCCTTCACGAACGCACCGAGCGACGCCTCGCGGACGGCCTGCTCAGCGTGATCGACGCGACAAACCTCGCGGCCCACGCGCGGCGGCCGTTGATCCGGCTGGCCTCGGCCCACGGCCGGCCCGTCGTGGCAATCGTCCTCCAGCTCCCCGACGCGTTGTGCCTCGAGCGCAACGCCGGCCGGCCGGACCGAGTGGTCCCGGAAGCCGCCGTTCGTCGCCAGCTGGGCGAGCTCAGCAGGCTCGTGGAACGGGGCACGCTGGCCGGTGAGGGCATCACCCAGGTGGTGATCGTGAGCAGCCCGGCCGGCCTCGATCAGATCCAGGTGGGGCTGACGAAGGCGGGCGAGCCCGCTACGCTGTCGGCATCGGCGTTGCCTCGCCGCAGCAGGAGACGCCACCCGTGAATGACCGCTGGCGGACCATCACCATCATCCTGGCCGTGATCCTGGCCCTCCTCGGAGGGGTCACCGCCGCCGTCGTGATCACCGGCGGGCCGAGTCCGGTGGTCCTGCCCAGCCCGACCACGGCTGCCGGGGGATCGCTCCGGCCGTCGGCCGTTGCCTCCGGGGGAGCGTCCGGAGTGCCGTCCGGCGGGCCCGGGTCCAGCGCCTCGGCGCCCGCCGGCTCAGCCTCGCCGGCTCCTTCGCCCACGCCTCAGCCCAACCTGACGACGATCGTGTTCACCGCGCTGAAGCTCGATTCGCAGACTGGCTCGCTGGCCGGTTCGGCGCGCACGTTCGCGTTCGCGAGCGAGGGTCCGGGCAAGGTCGTGGCGGTCTTCAAGGGCACGGCCAGCGGTGGCAAGGCCATCGACTGCATCAAGCCCGCCGGTGGCAGCAACTTCTGCCGAACCGGGACGACCGAGACGCTGACCGGGACCACCACGAGCGCGGGCAAGACGAACTGGATCGTGACGGCGATCGGCAGCGCAGCCGGCGCGCCGACGCTCGACATCAGCCTCACCTTCAGCTCGGTCCACCGGTCGGTGAAGCTCACGAACGGGCGCTTCGACGGGCAGATCTACCCGTATGTGGGAGCGACGTTCAAGCTGACGGCGCCCAGGGCCGGCTCCCTGACGGTCAAGGCCAACTGGGGCGGCCACGCCTTCGACTACGCCCTGATCGTGGAGCTCGCGTCCACCCCGCCGCACGACCTGGCCACGAGCGGCAACTCGAACGGCGCAACTGCCAGCTTCCCGGTCCTCGCCGCCACGGCGTATCGAGGCACGCTGGCCAATCTCGACGACGGCTTCGGGCTCACCCCGCTGACGATGACCGTCAGCTGGCCCTGATCGCCCGGCGCAGGGCGCGCGCTCGCCGTCAGCCGACGCCGATCAGGACGATGGCGGCAATCGCCAGCAGGACGCCCGCGAGGTGGCTGCCGGCGATGCGTTCGCGCAGGATGATCGTGGCCAGGATCACCGTAGTCACCGGGTAGAGCGACGACAGGATGGTGGCCACGTCGAGGCGTCCGGCCTGGGTCGCCAGGATGTAGAAGGCATTGCCGCCCATGTCCAGGGTGCCCACCAGGACCACCAGCGGCAGGATCGACCGGCTGAGACGCCAGGGGCGGCGGCCGAGCACGACGATCGCGACCACCAGCAGGCCCTCGGAAGCGCGCACGATCGTCAGGGGCGCAAAGACCTGGCCCGGCTCGAAGCGCGACACGGCGATGTTGAAGACGCCGATTCCGAACCCGGCGAGCAGGCCGAGGCCGACGTCACGCCGGCTGCCCCCAACGTTGGCCCGCGACACCAGCACCACCGCCAGCAGGGCCAGGACCATGCCGGCCACTCGGGCCGGACCGGGAATGCCCTGGAGGACGATGCCCAGCGCTACGGGAATCGCAGCGGCGAGGACGCCACTGATCGGCGCGACGACGCCCATCCGGCCGGTTGCCAGGCCCTGGTACAGGGACGTGATCCCAACGCCTCCGAAGAGGCCGGCGACCAGCGCCCAGCCGATCTCCCAGCCCGGCGGCGCTGCCTCAGCCCGGCCGAGGGCGAGGAGCAGGGTCAGGCCGGCGCCCGTGAACTGGGTGACGATGACGATGCCGAGGAGCGGCCAGCGCCGCGCCGCGATCCCGCCGCCGAAGTCGCCCGCGCCCCAGCTCAGCGCAGCCAGGAGACCGAAGAGAACGACGCTCAGGGCGGCCCGCCGGCTCCATCCAGGGTCGTGGGCCCGGCCAGGCTGACCACCAGGTCTCCCGCCGGGTCAAACCGGTTCGAGGCGGTCAGGTAGATGATCTGCTGCCGGCCGGCGAGCTGGCGGAGCAGGTCGAACGAGTGGGCCGCCCGGGTGTCGTCGTAGCCGGCGAAGGGATCGTCGAGCAACACCGGTGGCAGCTGGCCGCCGGTCACGTAGCCCAGCAGGCCGATCCGGGCGGCCAGCAGGACCTGCTCGGCCGTGCCGTCGGAGACCGCCTCGATCGGCACCCAGTCGTTGCGATCCGCCGAGAAGACACGGACCGCGAGCGAACTGTCGTCGATCGCCACCCGCCGATAGCGCCCGCCGGTCATCTGGGCGATGGTCGCGTTGATCCGGCGCTCGACGTAGCGGGTGGTCAGGGCGGTGGTGGCCGCCTCCGCCCGTTCGATCCCACGCAAGGCCGCCTCGTGCACCCGGGCGCGGCGCTGGAGCTGGGCGAGCTGCTCCTGCCAGGCGGCGAGGCGCTCCGCCTCGCCGGTGGCCTGGTCGGAGTCAACCGGGTTCGCGGTCACGGCCGCATGGGCGGTGGCGGCGGCCTGGCGGGCCGTCTCCAGGCCGGCCTCGGCGGCCGCGACCTCCGTCTCGAAACGCGGCCGGGCGCCGTCGACCCGGGCCTCCTCGGGCAGCTTGGCCAGGTCGGCCGAGCGGTTGGCAGCGGCCGCGAGGGCCGAGTCGCGGCTGGCCGGGAAGGTCTCGGCCGGGTCGCGCCCAACGAGGCTCTCGAGCCGGGTGGTGAGCTCGTCGATCCGGGCGACGTGGGCTTCCTCTTGGGCCAGCTCGGCCTGGGCCGTGGCCAGGTCCGGCTGGCTGATCCCCTCCAGCTGCTGGCTGAAGTCGCCCTCGCACTCCTTGAGCTCATTTTCGATCTGCGATCGGCCGCGCAGGCGCCGGTCGATCTGGACATCCTCGAGCTGCTTGGAGCGGTCGACGACGATCGCGGAGCTGCGCCGGCGCCGGGCAAACACGAGGAGCCCGAGGCCGATCAGGCCCAGCCCGATGCCCACCCCGATCAGGACGGCCAGGCCGCTGACCAGGATCCCGGCGATCACCAGCCCGATGCCGGCAACGACGCCCAGCCCTCCCAGGATCGTGGGTGCCCGCCAGGTGGGCTCCGGGGCCGTTGCCTCGAAGTCGACCACGACCTCGCCTTCGAGGAGCCGCTTCAGCTCGTTGATCCGGCCATCGAGCGTCGTCAGCCGCCCCACGGTCTGGCGGAGGATGGCCAGCGGCTCCTTCGACGGATGGCTGGTGGCAAGCGTCGCGAGGTCGCGGGAGATCGAGATCGCCTCGGCATAGCGGTGGGCGCGGTCGCTGGCCGCATCGCGCTCTGCGGCCAGCTTCTCGGCCTGGCGGGCCTGTTCGAGGAGGCCCTTGCGCTCGGCAAGGTGGGTCGTGGCTGCCGTCTGGGCGCCGTCGGCCTCCACCGCTGCCGACCGGTCCACCGACAGTCGGGCGAGGGCGCCGTCGGCCGACTCCACCAGGGTTGCCGACCGACCGACGGCGGCCTGGGCGACGCCGATCCGGCCGGGATTGCTCTCGCCCCGATCCTGGAGGTCCGCCAGGGCGGCCGACAGCGTGGACTTGGCCTGCGCGGTTCGGCGATCGGCGGCGGTGATCGAGGCGGCCAGCCGCTGGCGGATGGTGGAGTCGCTCGAGATGCCGGTGAGGTCGGCATGGTTGACCAGGGCGGTCCCCCGGAAGAATGCCGCGCTCGGCAGGCCGGTCAGCTCGACCAGGCGGGCGTCGATCGCGGCCGGATCGCTGATCGTCGTGCCATCGAGGGTGAGGGTGGTGGTCAGCCCGCCCGCGCCCCACGTCCGCGCGACCTGGCCGGCCCGGATCCCGGGCACGTCGGGGCGCCCGTCCGCGAAGCCGGTCTCGGGGTCCACGCTGAAGTCGATGGTCACCATCGGGGCGGCCTCGGGCGCGGCTCCCCAGCTCCGCAGCTCCGCCGCGGTCCGGCCGGCGGCCGGGGTCAGGCCGAGCTCGATCGCCTCGGCGAGGGTGGACTTGCCGGCCTCGTTGGGCCCCTTGACGATGGTCAGGCCGGGCGCGAACGCAGCATCGAGCGAGCGATGGCGGCGCACGTCCCGGAGCTGGATCCGGCCGATCCGGAAGGCGGCCATCAGCGTTCGCCCTGGCCGACCAGGAGGCGCCGGCCGAGGCGCAGCGCTGCGCGCAGCTCGTCGGGCGGCGGGTCACCTTGGACGGGCGTCGCGATGCGCGCCTCGAGGTCGCGGATGAACGCGCCGGCCACCGTCTCGGCCGAAGGAATCGGCCCCGTGCTGAGGACCGCGCTCGCAGCGCTGCGGATCCGCAGGCCAAGGAACAATGGCCGCAGGCGGGCTTCGATCGCCTCGGGATCTGCCTCCAGCGTGTCGGACCAGGCACCGGCCAGGCGGACATCGAGGATGAGGTCGGCGCCCGCCCCACCGTCGGCCCGGGCCGCGATCGCCGCCTCGAGGGCAGCATCGTCCGCGAACGTGCCGAGATCGACGTTGATCGTCTCGTAACGGGTCGTTCCCACCCGATGCCGCTCGACGGACACGGAGCGTCGGTCGCCGCGCTCATCGAGCTTGACGATGATGATCTCGCCGGCCCGGTCGCGGCCCGCATCGACGAGATCGGGCGCGCCGCTGGCTGCCCAGGCCACGTCCGCGGCAACCCCCGAGGCGGCTTCGTGCGGTCCGCCCACCGCCAGGTAATCCACCCCGGCGCCGGCGATCTCGTCATCGCGCGGCCGGACGAGCCGATGGACGAGGCCGATCCGCCAGCGATCGTCGGGCAGGTCGGGCGCCGGGAACCGGGCAGTCAGGATGAGTCCGAGGTCGTTCATCGCCAGGTCGCCGGCCGGCCCGGCGGCGGGATCGAGAACGGCGACGGACGCGGGCGTCCCGGCGAGTGCGCTCAGGTCAAACGCCCGATAGACCGACGAGGAACCGGCCCGATCGTGATCGCCGGGCAGGATCACCGTCCGGATCCCGGCCGCGGCGAGACCGGCCAGACCCGCCACCACCCGGGTCACGAGTCCCCGGGTCACCTCGTTCGTGTCGAAGAGGTCGCCGGCAATAAGCACCAGGTTGACGTGCTCGGAGATCGCCAGGGCAAGGGCGCGCTCGAAGGCGGCGAAGCGCCGGTCGCGCAGGGTGGCCGCCGCCTCGCCGAGGTCCAGGTTGCGCGCACCGAGGTGCAGGTCCGAGGTCTGCAGGAGTCGGAGCATCGCCGGTACGCCTCCAGCGGGATCGGTTCGATGTTCTCGAGCGGCCGAGCCCCCGGGCTGATCGCCGCAGTGGATCTGGCGCGAGCGAGGAGCCCCCTTGCCCTCGCTCGCCAACCCGAGTTTCGACCGCATTGTGACAGGTTGGCTGGCACTCGGTTGCAGCCGGATTCCACGACCTTTGGTATCCTCGCGGCTCCTACACCGGCGTGCCCCGACAGGGACCTTCGGCATCGGGACCTGGATCGCGCGGCACCTGCGTAGGACTCGCCGGCTCGCTTCCGTCCTCAGCCGCGCCCTGTCCACGGCCCGCCCCACGCGACATTGGTCTGGAGGACCGGATGACCTACGCCGATCGAACTCTTACCTGCGTTGACTGCGGCGTCGAGTTCATCCACAGCGCGGCCGACCAGGAGTTCTACACCCAGAAGGGCTTCGTCTCGGATCCCAAGCGCTGCAGCAGCTGTCGGGCCAGCCGGCGCGCTGGGCGCGAGACCTCCGATTACGACCTGCGCGACATCGGTGGTCCGCGCGGCTACGAGCGCGGCGAGCGACCAACTCGCGAGTACTTCGCGGTCCTGTGCTCCTCCTGCGGCAACCAGGCCCAGGTCCCGTTCAAGCCACGGATGGATCGCCCCGTGTACTGCTCGGACTGCTTCCGGACCCACTCTGCGAGCTGACCTGGCTGGATCGCCGGCTCAGGCTGCGCGGCGCGCCACGATGTTGAGGCGGACGTAGTCGATCTCCGGGCGTGGCAAGCGCGCCGCGACCGCGGCGACGAAGGCCGTCCGGTCGGTCTCGGGCAGGCGTGCCAGGTGGTCGCCAAGGATCACGGTGCGCAGGAAGGTCTCGATGGCCGGCCCGGGCTCGAGCGGTGTCGGCTCGGGCTGCAGCCAGGTCTCGACCTCGGTGAAGCCCGCGGCCTCGAGCCGGGCCGCGGTCTCGGCCGGCGTGGCGAACGTCCAGGGCCCCGTCCAGCCGTCGCCGATGGTCGCCAGGATCGCGACGACCGAGGCGATGTTGCCTGCCCCGCCGCACTGGGCGACGAGCCGTCCCCCGGGCCGGAGCACCGCCGCCAGGTTCCGGAACAGGGCGGCGTGGTCGGGCAGCCAGTGGAAGGTCGCGGTCGACAGGATGGCGTCGACCGGTTCCTCGATCGGTAGTGGCTCCCGCAGGTCGGCCTGCACCAGCTCGATCCGCGCACCGAAGGGCAGGAGCCTGGCGCGGGCCTCGTGGAGCATGGCCGCCGAGCCGTCCACGGCGATCAGCCGGCCGCGGGGCAGCTCCCGGGCGAGGAGCTCGGTGACCCGGCCCGACCCGCAACCGGCATCCAGGACCGTCTCGTCCCCGTCCAGCGGCAGGCGTTCCAGGACCGTCTGGCCCCAGCGGGTCATCGGATCCGCGACCCGATCGTAGGTCGGCGCGTCCCAGTCGCGCGACCGGCTCATTGCCCCGCGGAGCTGGAGCTCGGCGCTGGGCCCGGATCGGGGCCGCCCTCGGCGACGCTGCCGTCCGGCCGTCGGCCGGCCGGGCCGGGCCGGAGTCCCACGAAGTTCACGGCCGCGCCGCCAATCAGCAGGACCGCACCCACGAAGACCGCTTCGCGAAACGCGTCGGTCGACGCTTCCCGGGCGGCCGCGACGATGGCCGGGGGCGTTCCCGCGACCGGCTGGTTGAGCGGCTGGACGGCGGCCCGCAATGTCGGGTCGTCCGGGTCCAGGCCCGGGACCTTGGCCGCCAGCGACGAGTAGAACGAGGCCGTGATGACGATGAAGATGACCGCATTCAGGAGCGGCTGGCCAACCCGCGAGATCGCATTGTTGATCGCCGACGCGGTCCCCGCGTTCGACACCGGGACCGAGCTCATCAGGGTGCTCGTGAGCGGCGCCACGACCAGGCTGATGCCGATCCCGAACAGGATGATCCCGGGAAAGATGTCGATCCAGTAGTCGATCGGCGGGATGGGCCCGGTTGTCCAGGCCGCGCTCGTCGAGGGGATCCGGGCGAACCAGAGCAGGCCGGCGGCCATCACGAGCGGTCCGACGGTCAGGAAGCGTCGGCCACCGAGGCGGCCCGCGAGGCTGCCGATCCGGGTGGACAGGAATGTCAGGAGCAGGCCCGTCGGCAGGCCGACGGCCCCGGCCGCAAACGCCGCGTAGCCCAGGGTGCCCTGCAGGTAGAGGCTCTGGAAGCCGAAGGTGACGTACAGCGCGCCGTAGATCAGCAGGGTGGAGAGGTTGATCGTCGCGAATGCCCGCACCCGGAACAGCCCCAGCGGGATGAGCGGGTTGGGCCGTTTGAGCATCAGGATCGGGAAGGCGACGAGGGCAATCGCCCCGATGATCAGCGCCGCGAACGAGACCGGATCGCGCCACTGCTGGGCCTGGCCCCGGATGGCCCCAAACGCGAGGCCACCAACGGCGAGGGCGATCACGAGGGCACCGAGCCAGTCGAACCGGCCGGTGGCCTTCTCGTCGCGGCTCTCGTCGACGTACCTGACCGTCGCGTACACGGCGAGGACGACCAGGGGCACGTTGACCAGGAACGCCACCCGCCAGCTGATCGCCTGGATCAGGAGGCCGCCCAGGGTGGGGTCGAGGATCGTGGTGGCCGAGGTGGCTGCCGCCCAGATCCCGAACGCCCGGCCCCGGGCCGGCCCGTCGTAGGTCGCAGTGATGATCGATAGCGAGCACGGCACGAGCAGCGCCCCCGCCGCGCCCTGGAGGACCCGAAAGACGACGAGCAGCTCAAGGCTCGGCGCCAGGCCGCACAGGACGGACGTGAGCCCGAAGCCGGCCAGGCCGATCAGGAAGACCCGCCGCCGGCCGTAGAAGTCGGACAGGGCGCCGGCCAGGATGAGCAGCGCGGCGAGGGTCGCGAGGTAGCCGCTCGTGACGTAGGTCTGGCCCTCCAGCACGCTGAAGATGGAGTGCGGCAGGCTCTTGCCGATCTCGGGTAGGGCCACGTTCACGATCGTGCCGTCGAGGAACACGATCGCCGAACCAAGGACGGCCGCAACCATCGTCCAGCGCTGGCGGTAGTTCACGCCTGCCAGTGTGCGGGAACGGTCTGTCCCCCTGCAAGGCAGCGCCGCAATCGTCCCGCCGGACCGTCCCGGGAACCCGCGCTACACTCGGCCGATGTCCGGAGCCGTGGCGCTGGTCGGCGCCGGTGAGTTCCTCCCGGTGATGAGCGCGGTCGACGCTGAATTGCTGGCCGGACTCGGCCGCCCCCGGCCCCGGGTGGCCGTCCTGCCGACCGCTTCCTGGCCCGACGGCGAAGACGTGTTCCAGCGCTGGGCGGCATTGGGCGTGGAGCACTTCGAAGGGCTCGGAGCGGAGGTCGAAGTCGTGCCTGTCCACGGGCGCGAGGATGGCGATGACCCGGCTCATGCCCAGGCGGTGGCCGAGGCCGACCTCATCTACCTCTCTGGCGGCAAGCCGGACTACCTCCTGCGCAGCCTGGCCGGGTCGGCCGTCTGGTCCGCTGCCCTGGCTGCCAATGCGCGGGGCAGCGTCATCGCCGGCTGCTCCGCCGGGGCCATGGTCCTGTGTGCCCACATGGCCCGCTTTCGGTCACCGCCGCATCTGCCCTTTGGCTTCGAGGCGGGCCTGGGGCTGGTCGGCGGTGCGGCCGTCATTCCGCACTACGATCGGTTCCCGGAGACGCTCGCCGCCGTGCGCGTAGCCGGTGCCCCGCGGGGCACCATCGTCCTGGGCATCGACGAGGACACGGCGGCGATCGGCCAGGACGGATCCTGGGTGGTTCGCGGGTCCGGCCGGGTGACCATCTGGCGGGGCCGTCGTCGGGAGCGTCTGCACGCCGGCGAAAGCTTCCGGATCGCGGCTCAACATACCGAGCGTTAACCGACGACGAAGCCCGCGATAACGAACGCCGGGCAGACTGCGTTTCGTACCTCTGCTCCTCCCGGCCCTCCTCCTCCCTACGGGTCCGGGGGCTCCTCCTCCCGCGAGACTCCGACCGCCAGGTCGGGGTCTCGCTGTTTTCCGGCCAGGTCGCCCGGCTCGTCGACATCCACGAGGCTCAAGCCGGCCGGATCGATCGCCTGCCACCCGGGCCAGGGCAGGGCCGCGGTTCCCAGCTCGCCGAGGAGCGCCCGGAGGCGGCGCTCACCGGCGGCCAGGAGGAGGTCGGCGGCGGCAAGGGCCGTGCCTCGGTCCAGGCAGCAGGGCAGTGGCCGGAGCACGCCGGCCGCGTCCGCCAGCGCCGCCGGAGGCCGCTCGAGCAGCAACGCAAGCACCCCGGGGACCAGCGACGGCATATCGCCGCCGACCACCAGGACGGTCGCGCCGCGCGCTGCCCCGAGGCCGGCTCGAAGACCCACCAGCGGTCCCCCGTGCGCCTCCGTATCGGCCACGAAGCGGACCGGAGCGGCGGCGGCCCCGAGGTCGAACGTGGGCTCGGGCCGGCCGGGCGCAGTGACCACGACGATCTCATCGACAAGCCCGGCGACTGCCCGGACGGACCGCTCGAGCAGGCTGACGCCGCCGATCCGATGGGCCAGCTTGTCGCTGCCGAACCGGCGCGACGCACCGCCCGCAAGGACCACGGCAGAGCGGATCACCGGGTCGCCCGGCCAATCTCGGCCACCAGGGCGGCCCGCGGTCCCGGCACGTGCCCGGACGCCGTCCGCCGCAGGATGCCGCGGCGGTCCAGGTCTTCAAGGATGGCCAGCACGTACCTGCGACTCGTGCCGGTCATATCGCGGTAGGCGGCCGGCGTCAGCCCCTCGCCGGCAGCCATCCGCACTGCCGCCTCGGCCAGCTCGCGGTAGGTCCCCGCGGCGTAGGCCAGGCTCTCGTCGATGCGGACGATCCGGCCGGCCGATTCGAGCGCGCGCACGCCTTCGGGCGGGCAGCGCGTGAGGCGTGCAGCCTCGGCCAGCGCGGGTGGGCCGGCCGTGGCGAGCGCCCGCTCGAGCCGATCCATCGCCTCGCTCACCGACGCCGGCAGGGCGGCGCTCTGGCCCGGCGCGCGGAGCTGGCCGGCGGTTCGGCTCAACCGACCGGCGTCGACCAGCCCGGCCAGCATGGCGTCGACGATCGCCCCCGCGTCGCGCTCGCCGACCGTCGCCAGGCGGCGCAGGGCGCGAACGAGGCGCGCCCGGAGCTCAGCCAGCGACACCCCCGGCCCAGCGGCTGACCCGCGCCCTGGACCGGCCGCGGCGGCCAGGGCCTCGGCCGCGAGAACTCCGGCGATCGGCTCGGCGACCAGCATGCCGGCCAGTGGGATCGCTCCAATGGCCTCGGCGGCAATGCCCGGCCCGGCACCGGCGACCTCGGCCAGGGTGCGCGGATCGACGACACGGTGGATCGCCACGAACGCCCGCGCCCGCTCGGCGGGCTGCGCGGCAGCGAGGCTCGCCAGGAGCGAGGCCAGCGCGTGGCGACGTGACGGACCGACGGGCGGCTCCGGGTCCAGCACGCGTCCACCGGTCACCCTCGCCCCGGACGATCCTCGCCGGAGCACGAACCGATCGCCCGGCGCGACGGCAATCGGCCGGGCGAGGCGCAGCCGGACGGCCATTCCGCCGCGTGTCGGCGCCCGGTCGGCTCGGCCGCGACCGAGGGTCGCCTGGACCTGCTCCGTACCGAGATGGAGGCGGAACACGGCGCCTGGGGCCAAGGCTTCGGCGCCGCCGTCACCCGGCCGGCTCGCGGCCGTCAGCTCGACGATCAAGGCCGAGGTGGAGCGAACTGCGGGGTCCGTGGTCAGCACAGCGCCCCGGGGCAGCTCGGCGACCGCGATCGCGACCAGGTTCAGGGCGACCCGACCACCGCCGGTCAGCCCGTCGACCGGGCCGCCGTGGACCTGGACCTCGCGCACCCTGACCCGGTGGTCGCCGGGAACCAGGCGGAGCAGGACACCGCGCTCGAGACGGCCACCGCGCAGCGACCCGGTGACCACCGTACCGCGGCCCTTGATCACGAACGAGCGATCGATCGACAACCGCACGGGATCGCCCAGAGCCCGAGCTGGAGCGCGGGCGACGATCCGGTCGCGCAGCTGCACGAGGGCCGCCAGCAGCTCGGCCAGCCCGCGACCGTCGATGGAGGAGACCGGCAGGATCGGCGACCCGGCCAATGACGTTCCGGCGAGCAACGCCCGGACCTGCGCCTCGACTTCGGCGACACGGCCCGGGTCCACCACGTCGACCTTGGTCAGGGCAACGATGCCCAGGTCGAGCCCCAGCCCGTCGAGAAGGGAGAGGTGCTCAACCGTCTGCGCGCGCGGACCGTCGTCGGCAGCGATCACGAGGAGGGCAGCGTCGATCTCCCCGGCGCCGACGAGCATGTTGCCGATCAGCCGATCGTGCCCGGGCACGTCGACGAAATCGACGTCGCTGCCATCGGGCAGGCGGAGGTGGGCATAGCCGACGTCAATCGTCATGCCTCGCCGGCGCTCCTCTGGCAGGCGGTCCGCGTCGATTCCGGTGAGCGCCCGCAGGAGTGCCGTCTTGCCGTGGTCGATGTGCCCGGCGGTGCCGATCACGGCTGTCATTGCGCGACCGTCATTGCACGACCGTTGATCGCCGCGTGGCCCGGGTCATGGCGGGGCAGCCTCGATCAGGCCGTGACGAGCTGGGCGATGGCCGCCCCGAGCGGCGCGTCCTGCGCGGGCAGGATCGTGCGCAGGTCGAGGAGGACCGCGTCGGCGGCAATCCGGGCGATCACGCACGGGCTCGCCCGGCGGAGCGCGGCCAGCCGGGCGCTGGCCGAGCCGGCCCGGAGCGCCAGCCCGAAGGACGGCAGCGTCTCACCGGGCAGCGAGCCACCGCCAACCGTCGACACCATCGGCAACACCGAGACCCGGCCACGGACCCGCTCCGGCAGCGCGCGCTGGATCGCCTCCGCCCGGCCACGCAGCTCGTCGGGATCGGCCGAGATCATCTGCCAGACCGGGACCTGCACCTGGGCGAGTCCGGCCCGATAGAGGCCGAGGGTCGCGCTGAGGGCCGCCATCGTCGTCTTATCCGGGCGGACCGCCCGGGCCAGCGGATCGCGCCGGAGCCGGGCAACCAGATCGGCCCGGCCGACGATCAGGCCGGCCTGGGGCCCGCCCAGCAGCTTGTCGCCGCTGAAGGTCACCAGGTCCGCGCCGGCCTCAAGGCGCTCGGCGGGCAACGGCTCGTGAGCGAGGCCAAAGCGCTCAGTCGGCAGCAGGGCACCACTGCCGAGATCGTCGATGACGATGGCACCGTGCTGGTGGGCCAGGCCGGCGACCTCGGCCGGATCGGGCGCCTCGATGAAGCCCGAGACGACGAAGTTCGAGGGGTGCACTCGCAGGACGACCCGCGCCCGTCCGGCGGCCAGGGCTTCCTGGAAATCGCCCGCCCGGGTCCGATTCGTGGTGCCGACCTCGATCAACCGCCCTCCGCTGCGCCGGACGATCTCGGGG
>JBEPUS010000030.1:0-18942 GCA_041691435.1 Chloroflexota bacterium | reverse complement strand
CTCGACCAGCGAGTCGATGGACGACCTGCTGACGGTCTTCGACGCCCTCCGGTCGGCCAACCTGCGGCTCTGGCGGAGCACCCCGGCCGTGGATCGCGGGCGCGTCGGCCAGCACCTGGAGCGTGGGCCGGAGAGCTACGAGCTCACCTTTCGCCTGCTGGCCGGCCACGATCGCGTCCACGTGGCCCAGGCCCGCGCCGGCCTGGCCCGAATCCGGGGCCGCTCGCTCTGAACAGGTTGTCGACCAGGATGGGTCGGCGTCGTTGAGCAGAGGCCCCGTCGAGCTCCTGCCGGCCCAACCCGTCGCTCGGCATCCTGCATTTGTGCCGATCAGCGCTGGGCGTGCTGGTAACCGATGAAGGGGATCGGTTTGATGGTCGAGACCAAGGAGCCAATGTTCGTTCGTGCGAGGGCCGCCTGGTCCGTCCCTCCTGAGCGGTCTAGGCTCGGCCCATGTCGCGGATACCGGCACGCCCATCGCTACCCGGTCAAAACCGAGCTCTGCGACACCTGCGGCGGGTTCGCGGCCGCCGTCCAAGCCGATTGGTTGGAGTGTTCACCGCCTCGGCCCTGCCTCGATGGGGGCGCCAACGCGGTCGAGTCGCAGGCGGAAGGCGCGTTCACGCGAACCTGATTCCTTCCTGAATCTCAGGGCTTGTGCGATGCCATCCGGTGGTCTACGCTTGGTCCGTCCCCTCTCGGGGACCAAGTGAATCGCACGGCGAACACGGTCACTCCTCTCACGGTTTCCGCGAGATCGATCGCGGTAACCGGGCATAGTAGGAGTGATTTTTCATTGTACGCGGACAAGATCCTGACCTGCGCTGATTGCGGCCAGGAATTCACGTTCACCTCCAGCGAGCAGGAGTTCTACTCGCAGCGAGGCTTCAGCGAGCCGCGCCGCTGCAGCAGCTGCCGAGCGAGCCGCAAGGCTGCCCGGGGCGAGACCGGTGGCGCGAGCTACAGCGGTGGCTCCAGCTACGGCGGCGGCTCCTCGAGCTACGGCTCAGGTGGCGGCTACGGTGGCGCCAGCCGAGATCGCGGTCCCCGCGAGATGTTCTCGGCAACCTGCTCGAACTGCGGCAAGGAGGCCCAGGTCCCCTTCCGTCCGACGAGCGGCAAGCCCGTCTACTGCGCGGATTGCTTCGCAACCCAGCGCCGCTAGCTTCATGGCGACCGGCGTTCGCGCCGGTTGACATCGAACCGATCCAAACGCCCCGGCTTCGGCCGGGGCGTTTGTCGTTGTCGGCCTACGAGGGCCCGGGCTGGGCGCCGGTCGGCGCCGGGGCCGGCGAGCCGCCGGGCGGGGCCGAGGTGTCGGGTGCTTCGGAAGCGTCCGGACCAGGCGACACGCCGGGTTCGGTCGTGTCGGTGAGGCAGGCACCCGAGCGCGATGAGGTGATCGTCACCACGAGGGCCAGGCCTGGATCGACGGTGAAGACCGACCCGCATTTCCGGGAGATCTGCGGGGCCGGCGATGCCGGCTCCTCATCCCAGGAGATGGCCGAGTAGATCCCGGGGGGCAGCGAGATCGTGACCGTGTCGACGTTGCCCGCAGGCTGCATCAGGGTCTCGGTCAGGAGCTTGTTCTGGGCATCCAGCAGCTGGAAGTGGGTCGTGTGGGCGATCCCGGCCGACGGCCCGACGATCGCGTAGATGAACGTGACCGGAACCGCCCCCGGCGCCGCGGTCGGACCGCTCGCGGTGCAGCCGGCCAGGAGTGCCCCGGCGATGGCGCCAGCGGCGAGCATCAGCAGCGCGCGGCGCGGTCGGCGGCCCTGGCGATGCACGGATGAATCGGTCATTCGAGTGCGGACGCTACCATGCCCGCCGATGCCCCAACCGATCCGCCAGCCACCGGACGCCGAGGTCGTGCTGCCGATCGAGGGTCGCTATGACCTCGGCCGGACGCTCGGGCCGCTCCAGCATGGCCGTGGCGACCCGACGATCCGCGTCGAGGCGGACCGTGTCCAGCGCGCAACTCGGACGCCGGACGGGCCCGCCGCCGAGGAGCTCGCGATCGATGGCGCCTCGATCCGGGTCCAGGCGTGGGGCCCCGGCGCAACCTGGGCGATCGGTCATGCGGGCGACCTCCTCGGTCTGGGCGACGACCCGGCGGCATTCGCACCGCGTCACCCCCTGCTCGACTCGCTCGCCCGGCGCTATGCCGGCGTGCGCTTCGGCCGGACCGGCGCCGTGCTCGAGGCACTCCTGCCGGCGGTCCTCGAGCAGAAGATCACCGGCGATGAGGCCCGGCGCGTCTATCGCGCCCTGATCCGGGCCCATGGCGAGGACGCACCGGGGCCGCTCCGCCTGCGCCTCGCGCCGTCAGCCGCCCGGCTGGCCGGCCTGCCCTACTACGCCTTTCATCCGCTCGGACTCGAACGCCGTCGCGCGGAGCTCCTCCGGCGCCTGGCCGGCTCGGCCCGCAGCCTCGAGGCGCTGGGTGAGCTCGAACCGGCCGAGGCCGCCCGGCGTCTCCAGGCAATTCCCGGGATCGGCCCATGGACGGCGGCCGAAACCGGCCGGGCGGCCCTGGGCGATCCCGATGCCGTCAGCGTCGGCGACTACCACGTGCCCAGCCTGGTCTGCTGGATCCTGGCCGGCGAGCGCGCGGGCAACGACGCTCGGATGCTCGAGCTGCTGGAGCCATGGCGAGGCCAGCGCGGCCGGGTGGTCCGCTGGCTGGAGCTTGGGTCGCGCGACCTAGCGGGACTTGGGCCCGCGCGGCGGGGCCCCCGCATGCCGTCGCGGTCGATCGCCGGCCTCTAGGGTCAGCACCTTCGCGCCCGGTACGGCGACCTTGGCAGGCTCGGCCGGCGACGCACCGAGTGGCTCGTCATCGGCATCGACGGCCCGGTACCAGCTGGCGAGCTCGCGATTGATCACCAGTGTCGACCAGTCGCGCACGTCGAGGATCCCCCCGACCATGAACGCGATCGTCGCGTCGGTCAGGGGCACCATCAGGTCGCGTTCCTCGAACGTGGCCAGGGCGGCGACGCCGACCCGCTCGTGGAGCCGGCCGAGGATCGTGTACGGGCCGATCTGCGCCCGCAGGCGATGGGGCGCGGTCTCGACCCGCAGGGCCCGCGAGCCCCGGGGCCCGGTCACCCGGACCGCGCACAGCTGGCTGCGCTCGATCGTGAACTCGGGCGACGAGATCCGCCGGGCATTCCCGAGGTCTTCGAGCTCGACGTCGACGAGATGGACGAGAGGATCGGCGTTCAGCTGGTCGGTCAGGCGCGGCGCCCGCAGGTCCAGCTTTCCGTTGATCAGGCAGTCCCCGGCAAAGCCGGTGAAATCGATGAACATCGGGCCCTCGAGCGATCTGGTTCACGACCATCGTGCCCGGCCGGGCCGGGGTCCCAACAGGGCACGAAGGTTTGGTCCCAGTACGGTCGAAGGTCCGATCACAGGGTCCGGGTCCGGGGCGGACGGGTACACTCCCGACGTGTCCGGGCCGTTGACAGGAGTCGATCCAGGCTGGGGCGTCCGGCCGTGACCCGGCCGCTGAAAGTTGGCGTGCAGCTACCCGAGGTCGAGCGGGTCGTCCGCTGGCCGGAGCAGCTGGCCCTGGCCCGGCGGGTCGAGGATGTGGGTTACGATGCCGTGTGGGTGGGCGATCACCTGCTCTATCGCTGGCCGGGCCGGGCTGAATCGCGCGGTCCCTGGGAGTGCTGGACGATGCTCGCCGCAATCGCCGCGTCGACCAGCCGGATCAGCCTCGGTCCCCTCGTGGCCTCGACCAGCTTCCATGCTCCCGCGATGCTCGCCAAGCAGGCCGCCACGGTCGACGAGATCAGCGGCGGGCGCCTGATCCTGGGCCTCGGCGCCGGCTGGAACCAGACCGAGTACCAGGCGTTCGGCTTCCCCTTCGACCATCGGATCAGCCGGTTCGAGGAGGCGTTCACGATCATCCGGACGCTCCTCCGCGAGGGTGCGATCGACTTCGACGGGACGTACTACCAGGTTCGCGACTGTGAGCTGCTGCCGCGGCCGGCCCGGCCCGCCGGTCCGCCGATCCTTGTGGGCTCCAGCGGCGAGCGGATGCTGCGGATCGCGGCGCCTCACATGGACGCCTGGAATGCCTGGTACAACGCGACCGGGAACACGCCGGCCGGCGTCGGCCCGCTTCGCGAGCGGGTCGACGCAGCCGCCCGGGCCGCCGGGCGGGAGCCGGCCGAGATCGAGCGGACCGTGGCTGTCCTGGTCCGGCTGCCGGGCGGAACGGGCCGGTTGATGGGCGACGACGCGATGAGCACGATCCCGGCCCTGGCCGGGAGCCCGGCGCTGATCGCCGAGGAGCTGCGGGCCTATGCCCGGGCGGGCATCGCGGCGGTCCAGCTGGTCCTCGACCCGATCACGCTGGGTTCGATCGAGGCCGTCGGGGCGGTCCTCGAGCTGCTCGATCGCGACTGACAGTCGACCACCTGGCCGGTGAGCGACCCGGGGACCGGCGCACAGCTCTGGCGGGCCCAGCGGATGACGAGATTGGCGCCCCCGAAGTAGCCGCCACCGGCCCCGAAGCCGCCGACCAGGACGTAGCGCACGTCCCCACTGGCTACCCGCGCCTGGAACTGGGCCACGGTCAGCGTCTCATCGTCGCCGCTGTAGCCACCGAGGGCCATGACCGGCAGGCCGGTGGCGATGATGATCGGGGCGGCTTCCTGGGCACTGGCCGTCGCCATGGCGAAGCGGGCATCGTGCTGGTGGGCGACCGCGAAGTCGATCAGGGCGGTTGATCCGAGGTCCCCGCCGCTCACCGGCCCGGCTGGGGCTCCGGTCGGGCCGCCACCGGGCACGCCCAGGAAGCCGCCATCGCCCTGGAGCGCTGCGCCGTTCGCCGGAGGTCCGCCGATCGGCAGCGCGGAGCCCGGCGGGTGGAGGGTGGTCCAGGCCGACCAGCTCAGGGGCGCAATCGCCAGGGCCAGCACGGCAGCCACCACCATTCCCCGGCCGATCGTCCGATCGCGTTCCAGCCGGCCAACGCCCAGCCGGACGAGGAGGAGGCCGCCGGCCAGCGCGAGTGACAGCACCACGGCCGTGCCCTGGAGCCAGTCGAAGCCCCGTGACAGGCCGATGATCGTGGCCTCGATCACGCCACTCCCCGCGACCACCAGGGGCAGGATCCAGCCGCTCGGACCGGGCCGGCGCCATGCACGCAGCAGCGCGACGCTGCCCGCCCCGGTCAGCGCGGCGACGGCCGGCGCCAGCATCACGAGGTAGTGCGGGTGCCAGAACCGGGCGATGCTGAAGAAGGCACCCGCGCTGAGGAACCAGCCCCCCCACAGCGCGAGCGGCACGAGGAAGCGCCGCCGGGCTGGACGGCGCCGGAGCTCGATCGCAGCGATCAATGCGCCCGCCAGGCCGAGCAGCAGCCACCAGCCGATCTGGCCCGAAAGTGACGGGTCGATCAGGCGGAGCGGCCCGGCCCGGCCAAGGTTCGGAAACGCCTGCCCGCCCGACAGTCGCTCGATCCCGTTGTAGTTGAAGATGAGGTCGACGACCGAGTTCGAGGTGCTGCCGCCGATGAACGGCCGGCCGGCCGCCGGGATCGCATCGACGATCAGCGCCCACGAGAAGGACACCGCGAGCAGGACAGCCGTTGCCGCCCCGAGCTGCCCAAGGCGGCGGGCGAGGGACCAGCGCCGGTCAAGGAGGACGGCGGCGGCCATGGCCGGCAGGACGAGGTAGGCCTCGAGCATCTTGACGTTGAAGCCCACGCCCACGAGGACCCCGACCAGGGCGAGCCAGCGCAGGCGGCCGGTCTCGCCCCAGCGCAGGAGCGCCCAGATCGCGAGCAGGATCACGAGGACCAGCAGCGTGTCCACCGTGTTGTTGCGCGCGGTGGCCACCGCGATCGGGGTCACGGCCAGGACAAGCGCGGCGATGAGGCCGGCCAGCCGGCCGAACTGCCGGCCCACGAGCCGGGCCAGCAGCCAGACCGACGCGATCGCGGCCAGGGCGCCGGGCAGGAGGAGGCTCACCCCCGAATACCCGAACAGGCGGGCCGACAGGACCTCGATCCAGAACCCCAGCGGCGGCTTGTCGAGCGTGATGAAGCCGCCTGGATCGAACGCACCGAACAGGAACGTGGCGGGTCCGGCGAGCATGCTCCGGACCGCCGCCGCGTAGTAGAGGTTCGACCAGCCCTCGCGGTCGAGCGCGAACAGCTGCAGGAACGCCGCCAGAGCCACGATCAGCCCGAGGGCCAACCGGTCCGCGGTGATCGCGGCGCCGACCCGGCGAGCGCCGGCCGGGTGGATGCTCATCGGCTGTCTATACCAGAAACGACAGAACGCACGCTGACGTGGAATCGCCACGCCCCGGCCGTCGTGCTGGACGATCCGGGGCGTGGCGCTGCTGGGCGGGTCCTGGCGAGCCGGGAGAGCGCTCGCTCCCCCGCTGGCTCCCCGGCTGGCTCCCCGGCTAGCTCCCGAGGAGGACGATGATCCGGCGGGCGTCCTGGCGGGCGTCCATGAGCAGGGTCCGAGCCTGGTGGAGGGACTGGCGGGCCGCCTGGAGGACGGGCTTGGCGGCACCGCTGTTCCAGTCAGCCGGGCTGAGCGGCAGGACCAACCCCGCGACCGGACCAATCAGACCGTTGGCCTGGCCAACCTTGGCATTGAGGTCGTCGAGCTTGGCCTGCGCCTGGGTGACGTCCTTGCCATCGGCCTTGGCCTGGTTGATCAGGTTCTGGAGCTCGCTCGCGAGGGGCACGAACCGGGCTGAGACCTTGGCACTGCCGTCCGCCGCCGCGACCACGTGGGTCTTGGGTACGACCAGCAGGTAGACCCGGTAGTCGGGCGCGATCTTGGCAATGTCGGTGCGCAGGCCGGCGATCGTCGTGTCGGCGTCGATCGAGGCCTTGAGCGTCGTCAGGCCGGCCCGCTCGGTGACGAACGAGGCCGGATTGACCGAGCCACCGCTGATCAGGTCGGTCTTGTGGTCGGCAGTCAGGACGGTCGAGTGGTTGACCAGGTAGGTCAGTCCATCGAGGGTGACGAAGCGCCGGCTGATTTCGCAGTCACCGGCGGCGCGGAGCACGTCGACGTTGCCCGGGTGGGCCTTGACCGCCGCCCACTGCGGGATGCAGAAATGATGGATGCCGGCGGCGGTCGTGGAGTTCGTGGCGACCGTCGGGTCCGCCGCGTAGACCGACGTGAAGGAGCCGATGGCCAGGAGGCCGGCGGCCCCCAGGGCAACGACGGCCCGGCCAAGCCGGGGTGAAAGCTGGAGGTTCATCGAATCACTCTCCTGGGTTGTTGGCAGCGGCGTCAGCGTTCGAGAGCTCGCCGTCGACTTGCTTGAGCAGGCTGTCCACCTGCGATAGAAGGCTGCTGGCCTTCGTGGTGGAGATCGGTCCGGGCGTCGTGCCCGGTGGGTTCGGCGACGCTTGCGTGCCGAGGGCCGGCGAGCTCGGCGCCGTCGTCGGCGTGCCGGCCGGCGTCGGTTCCGGGCTGAGCAGGCTGCCCAGGTCAAAGGTCGGCGCGGCCGATGCCGGTGCCACGAGGCCTGGGTCGCCGTTGTCCGACGCGAGGGTTGAGCTGGAGCCCCCATTGCCGGTCGCGTCTGTGGAACCGGAACAGGCCGCCACGACCAGGGTCAGGCCGAGCAGGGCCGATCCGAGCCGGAGCGTGGTGCGAACTGACATGGCTGTCCTCGTTGCGTCCACGGCGTTTCGTTGCCGTGATCGCAGCCTGTCAGTCGGTCGTCAGCCCTCCGGGCAGCCCCTGTAAGAGCGGCGTAAGGCGCGCCGGCGCGCCGTCAGCCGCCTTCGCGCATGCCCCAGGGCGAGCCGTACGCCGTGAGCAGGTCGAGGAATGGCACTGCGTCGAAGGCCTCCGGTCCCAGGACGCCGGCGCCCTGCCAGGTGCCCGCCGCGAGCAGCTCGAGGGCGATCACGGGGTTGATCGCGGTCTGCCAGACGACGGCCTGCGAGCCGTACTCGGCCATCGACCAGGCGTTGTCGACGACGTGATACAGGTAGACCGCCCGTGCGCCGCCGTCGGAACCCTTGCCGGTCACCCACAGGCCGGCGCAGGTCTTGCCGGACATCTTGTCGCCCAGGCCGGCCGGGTCCGGCAGGCAGGCCGCGACCACGTCACGCGGCGCGATTTCCGCGCTGCCGACGTGGATCTTCTGGGTGCTGTCGAGACCGATCTTGTGAAGGACCTGGAGGACGTTGATGAACTCGTCGCCCAGCCCGTACTTGAACGTCGCCCGCTTGGCCTTCACCCAGCGCGGCATGAGCAGCACCTCCTCGTGCTCGACGTTCACGCATTCCACTGGCCCGATGCCCTCGGGAAACTCGAACGTCTCAGGCTCCGAGAACGGCGGCGTGGTGAACCAGCCCCGGCCTTCTTCCCAGATCACGGGCGGGTTCAGGCATTCCTCGATCGTGGTCCAGATCGAGAACGAGGGCGCGAAGTCGTAGCCCGCCACGACCAGGTTCGCCCCGTCACGGACGCCCAGCTCGTCGATCTCGCTGAACAGGTGATCGGCGGCATAGCGGGCAAAGACATCTGACAGCCCTGGCTCGACGCCCATCCCCACGAGGGCCAGCCGTCCGGCGGCGGTCCACGCGTCCGCTCGGGCGAACTGGGCATCACCAAGCTTCTCGCCGGTCAGCTCATAGGGCTTCTCGGGATGGGGGTGGCTGAGCGACATCGCCATGTCGAGATAGTTGGCGCCGGCGGCCAGGGCCCCTTCGAAGATCGGCATGACGAAGCGAGGGTCGACGGCGTTGAGGACATGGGTGATCTCGTGCTCCCGGCACAGGGCCGCCACCTCGGCCGGGTCCGCGGCGTTGACCCGGACCGCCACGAAGCGCGATTCGCGACCGGAGCGGCTGACCGATTCGACGGCTCGCTCGGCCCGCGCCCGGTCGTAGTCGGCGACGACCATTCGATCGAAGAAGGAACGCCGGGCGGCGATCGGCACGACGGCACTGCCCACGCCTCCGGCACCGACCAGCAGAATCCGCATGACATCCTCCGTGGCAGCCACCCCGTACGGCGACTCTAGCCGAAGAGGGTCTGCCCGATGTAGGCGCCGCCGGCGATCCCCGGCGGAACGGCGAACAGGCCGCTGCCCACGTGGACGATGTACTCGTTCAGGGCATCGCTCCCGGCGAGACGGGTCTGCACGGGCACGAAGCCCGTTCGCGGATCGCGCTGGAAGCAGACGAAGAAGAGGCCTCCGTCGAGCTGGCCGGTCTGGCTGTCGATCCCGTCGGTGAACGAGTAGCCGCGGCGCAGGATCCGGATCCCGCCGTTTGTGGCCGGCGCCGCGAGCCGGATATGAGCGTCGAGCGGGATCACCGGCTTGCCCCCCGCTCCGAGCGCTGTCAAGTCGACCGTATCGCGCTCATGGACGCCGCCGAGCGGTGCACCGCTCAGCTTGGAGCGGCCGATGGTCGCCTGCTGGTCCGCCAGGCTGGACCGATCCCATACCTCGATCCGCATCCGGATCCGGCGGGCGACGAGGTACGTCCCGCCGTGCATCCAGGCCGGGTCGTCCTCATTGGCCACCCAGATGAACTGGGCCATCGCCGGCTCATCGTCGCCATGGACATTGTTCGTCCCGTCGAGGAAGCCCTGCAGGTTACGCGGCGTGACCTGGGCGGCGGTCGTGCTCGAGGTCCGCCCGAAGCCGAGCTGCGACCAGCGCACGGCCACGGTGCCCCGGCCGATCCGGGCCAGCTCGCGGATGGCGTGGAACGCGACCTGCGGATCCTCGGCGCAGGCCTGGACGCACAGGTCGCCGTGGCTGATCGACTGGTCGAGCTCGTCGTGGGCGAATGCGGGCAAGTCGGCCAGGGCGGCCGGCCGCTGGGCCCCCAGGCCGAATCGATCGTCCCCTGGGTTGCCGAACAGGCTTGGCCCGAAGCCGAAGGTGAGCGTCAGCCGCGCAGCGCCGAGGCCGATCGCCTCGCCCGTGTCGGTGGGCGGCGCGACCGGGTTGCCGGATGGATCGCCGACCGGCGCCCCGGCGGTCATCAGCGCGGCCGCCGACGTCCAGCTCCGGAGGAGGGCCTGGAGCTCAGCCCGCTTCGAGGTCAGGACGTTGAATGCCGCGAACTGGATGCGCTCCTGGGCTGCCGTCGCGATGCCGCCCTGGTGGGTCCCGTAGAACGGCTCGATGAGCAGCTGCGGGTCGGCCGGCTGTGTCTCCCGGGCGAGGCCGTAGCCCCCCAATCCGCCCACGGCGAGGCCCGCCCCGGCGGCCAGCCCGCCCACGAGCAGGCGCCGGCGGCTGATCGCCGGCCCGTCGGTCACTGCGCGGTGACGACGATCGCGGCGACCTGCGAGAGCGGATCGGCCAGGGCGTCGATCAGCTGGCTCAGGCCCATCGTGTCGGCCGCCTTGAGCGCCGCGTAGCTCACGTAGCCATCGCCCTTCCTGAAGGGCTGAAGTCCGGCGAGGGCGGCACCGAAGCCGGCGTCGATCGACGTCGCGAGATCGGGCGAACGGGCGATCACGAAGACCTTGACTGCGTCCCACGCCGCCTGGGCGCCAACGACGTTGGCGTTGAAGTCCCACAGGTCGGTGTGCGAGTAGCGGTCCTCCTCGCCGGTGATCTTCGACGAGGAGACCTCGTTGAGCAGCCCAACCGCGCCGTTGGCAATCGTGGCCGGGTCCAGGTCGACGGTCTTGACCAGCGCCTGGAGCTGGACGACGTCGGCCTGCAGCTTGCGGGCGATCGGAGCCATGCCGCTGGTCGTGTTCTTCAACCAGAGGGCTTCCTCAATCCGGTGGAACCCCGTGAACGTCCCACCGGCCGGCACGTCGTTGACTCGGGCATCGATCTCCGGGTCGAGATCCCCGAAGACTTCCGCGACCGGCTCGATCGCTTCGTACGGTTCGCGGGCGGGGGCATAGAGCGCCTTGGCAGCGGCCAGCTTGCCGGCGATCACCGCGTCAGTGAAGGCCTTCGTCCGGGTGACAAGGAGGTCCGTGTTCTTCTCGATATACGCCCGGTACGTGGCCACGGCATCGGCGGCGGTCGGCAGGCTGGCCTGGGGGGCGGTCGTTTGGTTGAGCGGTGCGCTGCTGGCGGCCGGGACCGCGCTGGCATTCCCCCCACAGGCCGCGACCAGGAGGAGGCTGGCAAGCGCAACGGCAGCGGCGCGGCGGGCGGTCATCTCGTTACTCCGTGACGGTGAGGGTGCCGGTCGGGGCCGTGGTGCCGCCGGGACAGCTCAGGACATAGGCGCCGGCCTTGAGATTGAGGGTGAACGTCCGGTTGATCCCCGGAATGACGTTCTCGACCTCACCGATGATCCGGCCAGCCTGCTCCACCTCGTACTCGAGGACGCTGGCCGAGCCGTCGTTCGTGACGACGAACGTCGTTGGCCCGGCGGGAATGCTGAGCGCCTGGGGTCCACAGCCGGCGTCGCTGATCGAGACCTGGACCTGGCGAACGGCCGGGACGCTGGCCGGAACCCCTGATCCCGCCGGTTCGCTGGGCGCAGGCGACGCCGAGCAGCCGGCCACGATTCCGGCCAGCCCGAGCAGCGCGACCGCGCCGCGCAGCGACGCCATCCGGAACGCCCGGCCCGCCACTCAGGCGAACCGGATCCGGCGGCTGAGCCGAAGGCGATCCCCGGCGAGGAACAGGGTCAGCACCGGCAGCAGGTAGCCGAAGTAGGCAACGAGCTGGAGGAGCGTGGGCTGGGCCCGGTAGCCGAACATCCCCGCGAGGAGGGCCCCAACCGGGCTGGTCTCGGGCAGCAGGCCGGTCAGGTTGAGGGCCGGTTGACCGGTCGGCAGCCAGCCGGCGTCGACAAAGGCGCCCAGCGCGGAGGCAACGAGACCGGCGGCCACGAACAGGATCAGGATCCCGGTGAAGCTGAAGAACCGGCGCAGGTTGAGGCGGATCGCTCCGCGCACGATTGCTGCTCCAAGCAGCACGGCCACGGCCAGCCCGGCGAGCCCGGCCAGGGGCAGGGCCGGCGACAGCTCGCCGGACGCGGCCGCCGACCGGAACAGGGCCAGCAGGAACAAGGCGGTCTCGAGGCCCTCGCGGACGATCGCCACGAAGGCCAGCCCGACCAGGGCCGCGGTCGACCCGGTACGGAGCGCCGCATCGAGCTGGCCCTCGAGCTCGCCCTTGAGCGCCCGGCCCTGGCGACGCATCCAGAAGAGCATCCAGGTCAGGACGCCGACGGCGAAGACGGCCGCAAGCCCCTCGATGGGTTCCTGGATCGAGGACGGCAGGTCGCCGATCGTGATGAAGACCAGCGTGCCCAGACCCAGCGAGACGAGCAGGGCCGCCCCGATGCCGATCCAGACCCAGCGCAGGGCATCGCTCCGGCCCACCTTCACCAGGTAGCCGACGACGATGCCCACGACCAGGGCCGCCTCCAGCCCTTCGCGCAGCAGGATCAGGAAGACCGTGAGCACACTTGCTCCCTTGGGACAGGAGGGCTTGCATCACACGTGCAAGCAGGCTTGAGTGAGCAGAGCGTACGGTCTCGTTCCGAGCCCGTCAAGCGCTCAGGTCGTGGGTAGCGTGACCTCGAACCGGGCTCCGCCGCTGGACGGCGACGTCGCCTCGATCGTGCCCCCATGGCGCTCGACGATCCAGCGGGCGATCGACAGGCCGAGCCCTGCCCCGCCGCTCGGCGCGTCCGGTGCGCGCCAGAAGCGCTCAAAGACGCGGGGCAGGTCGTCGGCCCGGATCCCGGGTCCCTGGTCAGTCACGGTCACGACCGCCATGCCGCCGGCGGGCTCAGTGCGGACGAGCACCGTTCCACCGGGCGGGCTGTGCTGGATGGCATTGTCGGCCAGGATCGTCACCAGCTGCCGCAGCCGGAGCGCGTCGCCCATCGCCGGGGTGGGCTGGGCGTCAAGGCGCAGGGTCACGCCGTGCTCGGCGGACAGCGCGGCCAGCGGCTCGAGTGCGGTGGTCGTGACGTCGGCCAGGTCGAGAGGCTGGCGGTCGAGCTCGATCGTGCCTGAATCGGCCCGGGCCAGCAGCAGCAGGGCATCGACCAGCTCCGTGAGGTGGTCGGCTTCGGCCTTCATGTCGTCGAGGGTCTCGCGCTGGTCGGCGATCGTCGAGGTGGGATGACGCAGGAGGTGCTCCACGCTGCCCCGGACGACGGTCAGCGGGGTGCGCAGCTCGTGGCTGGCGTCGGCCGCGAACTCGCGCTGGCGCCGGAGCGAATCGCGGATCGGCACGAGCGCCCGGCGCGCATAGAACGCACCGCCGACCACCGACAGGCCGACCGCAGCGACGCCGCCGCCGATCAGCACGACGAGCAGGAACTGGAGCGCCCGCGCCTCCTCGGTCCGGTCGGCGATCACCTGGATCACGTACGTCTGGCCGTGCCGGGCGACGGGCTCGCTGACCAGCTCGATCGGCGTGCCCTCGATCGTCGCCTGGCGGACATCGGTCCGCCCCGTGCGGGCCACGCCGACCGCCGCCATGTCGGGCAGTCCGTCGAGGGCCGGGCTCTGCGGTCCGACTGATTCGTTGGCTGGACCCACGACCATCGCGACCGTGCCCGACGATGGACCGCCGAAGACGATCCCGGTCTGGAGCTGGGGACCCAGGCTGGCATCCTGGCCCGGCGCGCGGTTCATGAAGTCGGCGATCTGGCCGGCCCGGGCGAGCAGGCGCTGCTGGGTGCTGTCGGAGAGCGAATGCTCGACCGTCAGATAGATGGCCGCGCCGAGCACGACGAGGATCACGAGGGTGATCCCCCCGCTCCACAGGATCAGGCGCCGCCAGGTGCGCCGCAGGAGCCGGGCGTCACCGGCCTCGCCGACCGGCCCGGTCCGGGTCATCCCGAGACCATCCGGTAGCCGACGCCGCGCTCGGTACGGATCAGGGCACCGGCCGCTGCGCCGAGCTTCTCGCGGAGCCGATGGACGTACGCCTCGACCGTGTTCGGCGTGACCGCCAGGCCATAGGGCCAGGCCGCATCGAGCAGGTTGTCCCGGGTCAGGAGCCGGCCCGGGTTGCGCAGGAAGCACTCGAGCAGGGCGAACTCGCGGGGGCTGAGGGCAATCGGCGCGCCGGCCACGGAGACCGCCCGGTCCGCCTCATCGAGGACGATCGGACCGTTGACCAGGTTCGGGCCCGACGGCGAGCGATCGGCCCGCCGGGCAAGCGCCCGCAGGCGGGCGGCCAGCTCTTCGTACGCGAATGGCTTGACCATGTAGTCGTCGGCGCCTGCATCGAGACCGCGGACCCGATCCTCGATGGCATCGCGCGCCGTCAGGATCATCACCGGCAGGTCAGAGCCGGTCCGGCGCAGCTCGCGCAGGACGTCCAGGCCCGACCGATCGGGCAGGCCGAGATCGAGGATGACCGCGTCGAGGGCCGCCTCGGACTCCAGGACGTCGGTGGCATCGGCGGCATCCTGCGCCAGCTCGACGACGTGGCGATCGTCGCTGAGCAGGCGGCGCAGCAGGCGGCCGAGTCGCGGATCGTCTTCGACGACCAGGATGTGCATGGGCAGACTATGCGGCGGCGATCAGGCGGTCGCTACTTGACGACGGTGATCGTGCCGACCGTTGCCCCGCCCAGGCCGCCGAACCCGCCGCTCGGGCGAGGCTGGCCGCTGGCCGTCGGGCCGGTTGCAGCACCGAGGGCCAAACCAATCTGGACGGTCGAACCCGGGGTGACATCGGCGGCCGAACCGGTCGTCGAGTCGCGGTAGGTCACCGTTGGCGCCAGGTTGAGCGTCTCGGTCTGGCCGGTCGTCAGCTTGATCTGGATCGTGCTGCCGTCAATCGATACGACCGTCCCGCTGATGCTCACGCCACCCGCACCACCGCGGCCGAAGCCGCCTGCGCCGCCCAAGCCGCCGGCGCCCGTGCCGCCCGTACCACCCCCGAATCCGCCACCCTCACCGGTGCCGGCACCCCGGCCGGTGCCGCCGAAGCCGCCGGCGTTGGTGGCCGCGGCGGCCGCGGGCGCCGTCACCCGGCCGACAGCGAACGCCACCCCGCCGATTGCGACGAGGGCGCCGACCAGCAGCAGGGCCGTCCCGGTCGAGGCCCGATTCCTGGGCGCGGTCCTGGCCACGACCGGGGCGGGTGCGAACGAGGTCGGCGGAGTGGGTGGCTGCGGGTTCGCCGCCGGCAACGGGCTGTCCGGGTAGGCGGGTGCGGCCGGCACGGGATCCGGCGTCCAGGTAGGCGGGGTCGAGCCTGGGTTGGAGTTGTCCATGGTCATCGCGAGGACTCCTTTCGGAAGGTGAGCAGGGTCATTCGTAGCGCAGGGCGACGATCGGATCGAGCCGCGCCGCCTGGCGGGCCGGCCAGACGCCGAACACGACACCGACGAGGAGGCTGAACAGGACAGCCACGAGCGGCGTCACCGGGCTGAAGACGAAGCCCCAGCCGGCGATCGCGCCGATGAGATAGGAGACGGCCACGCCGAGGATGATCCCGAAGATCCCGCCGAGCACCGACAGGACCAGCGCCTCCACCAGGAACTGGGCCAGGATGTCCCGGCCGCGAGCGCCGATCGCCTTGCGGATGCCGATCTCGCGGGTTCGCTCGCGGACCGAGACCAGCATGATGTTCATGATTCCGATCCCGCCCACGAGCAGCGAGATCGAGGCGATTCCGGCCAGCAGCAGGGTCAGCAGGTCGCTGACCCCGCCGACGGTGGTCAGCAGCTGGGCCTGGTCGGCAATCGTGAAATCGTCGGTCCCGCCGACCGGGATGCCGTGACGGCTCTCCAGGAGCGTCGTGATCTCGGCCTTGACGGCGTCGATCTGGTCGGCAGAGGCGACGCTGATGCCGATCGTCCGGAGCTTGTCGCCGGGGACCAACTCGGCCTGGACCGTCGTGTAGGGCACCAGGACCTGGTCATCCTGGCTGACCGGACCCGTGCTGCCCTTGGCCTGCAGGATCCCGGCGACCCGGAAGGGCAGGCCGCCGATCGTGATCGTCGAGCCGATCGAGCTCGCGGTCAGGCCCAGGTCGTCGGCCGTGGTCGCCCCCAGGACGGCTTCCTGGAGCCTGGCGTCCACCGCCGCGCCATTGAGCGTCGCGCCCTGCCACACGTCGAAGTTCCGGACCTGGGTGTAGCCATCGGTCGTGCCGATGATCGTGGTCGTGGTGTTCTCCGTGCCGGACACGACGAACTCGCTGGTCGAGATCTCGGGCTCCACCGCGGCGACGCCGTTCAGCGCACTGATCGCCTCCGCATCTTCGACGGTCAGCGTGTTCGCCGAACCGGCCGCGCCGCGGGTGAAGCCCGTCACGCTCGCTCCGGGGTTGACGGTCAGCAGGTTCGTGCCGAGACCCTGGAGCTGCTTGGTGATTCCGCTGGTCGCACCCTGGCCCACGGCCACGAGGGAGACCACCGACGCGACGCCGATGATCACCCCGAGCATCGTGAGGGCGGCCCGCAGGCGCGACGAGCCGAGCCGCGAGAGGGCCAGGCGAACCAGCTCGGTGGCCCTCATGCCACGAGCCGCCCGTCGCGGACGTGAACCTGGCGGCTCGCCCGGCTGGCCACGTCGCTGTCATGGGTGATCATCACGATCGTCCGGCCGGCAGCATTGAGCTGGGCGAGGAGGGCCATCACCTCGGCCCCGGACGTGCTGTCGAGGTTGCCCGTCGGCTCATCCGCCAGGAGCAGCGCGGGTTCGGTGACCAGGGCCCGGGCGATCGCCACCCGCTGCTGCTGGCCGCCGGACAGCTCGGTCGGCACGTGGTCCATGCGATCGCCAAGGCCGAGCCGCTCGAGGGCAACCTTGGCCCGGGCCAGGCGGTCCTTGCGCGAGACGCCCTGGTAGAGCAGCGGCGTGGCCACGTTCTCGAGCGCCGAGGTCCGCGGCAGCAGGTTGTAGGACTGGAAGACGAAGCCGATCGTCCGGCTGCGCAGGCCGGCCAGGCCATCGTCATTGAGCTCGGCGATCGGCGTGCCGTTCAGGATGTACGTGCCGCCGGTGGGCCGGTCGAGGCAGCCGAGGATGTTCATCATCGTCGACTTGCCCGATCCGGACGGGCCGACGATCGCCAGGAACTCGCCCGCCTGGACCTCCAGGTCGACGCCCTGCAGCGCTGCAACCTGGACGTGACCGAGGTCGTAGATCCGGCTGACGTCATGGAGCTCGATCAGCGGACCGCTCACGGCTGGATGCTCATGGCTGTCCGCGGCGGTTGGTTCCCCCACCGCCGCCGAAGCCGCCGCCGAAGCCGCCGCCGAAACCGCCGGTCAGGGTGCCGGCGTTCGTGGTGGTCGTGGCGGTGGAGGTTCGTGGCGTCGATACGCCAACGACCA
This sequence comes from Chloroflexota bacterium, assembly GCA_041691435.1. GTDB lineage: Bacteria > Chloroflexota > Limnocylindria > Limnocylindrales > CSP1-4 > Palsa-1033. The sequence continues at coordinate 1,686 of JBEPUS010000030.1, read as the reverse complement.
CGGTGTCACCGGCGTTGATTCCGGTCGTGATCGCCGCGTATTGGGTGGTCGTCAGGCCGACGGTCACCGCCACCGTGCTGATCGAGCCGTCGGCGGCCATCACCCGGACGCCATACGAGCCGTTCGAACCGACGAGGGCGATCGCCGGGATGGCGATCACGTTGTCGGCCTCGGCGGTAGTGATCGAGATGCTCGCCGACATGCCGGCCTTCACATCCGCGGGCGTCGTGTCCAGGGTGATCACCACCGGGTAGGTGACAACGGACGATGAGCCCGAGGACGACGCCACCGGGTCGATCTCGGTCAGCTTGCCGGTCGCTGTCTCATTCGTCGCCGTGATCGAGATCGTCGCCGCCTGGCCCACCTTCAGGCTGGGCAGGTCGGTCTCGGCGAAATCCGCGGTCACCTGCATCTGGGTGCCCTGCATCTCGATGGCGTCGCCCGACGGCGCGTCAAGGGCTGCCACCAGGGCCACCGCAGTGATCGTGCCGTCGGCCGGGGCGCTGATCTGGGACTCGTTGACCGTCGCCTGGGCATTGCCCATGGCCGTCTGGGCGCTGGCGACTGACGCCTTGTCGCTCAGGATCGTGAGGGTGGGTGCGGGTGCCGTCTTGCTGCTGTAGCCCTGCTGGGCCGACGTGACCTGGAGCTCGGCGGAGGCCACGCTCGCGGCCGCCTGGTTGTTCGACTGGGTAGCCTTGGCCCGGGCCTGGGCGAGGTTCTGGGTGGCGCTGGTCACCTGCGCCTTGTCCTGGCTGATCTGCTCGGCGGGGGCGCTGGCCGCCTCGTCGACGCCGAGGGTGGCCTTCGCCTGGCTGAGGGCGCTGTTCGCCGTGCTGATGCTCAGGTTGTTCTGGGTGCGGGTATCACCCTGGCTCGTCCGGGCATTTGAGAGCTGCTGCTCGGCCTGGGTGATCGACAGCCGGGCCATCGCCCGGTCGATCGAGGTCAGGCCGCCTTCGTCGCTGGCCAGCCTGGCCTGGGCAATCGCCAGGTTCGACTGGGCGGCCGACAGGGCCTGGGTCGCGCTCGCGCTGTCGGCCACGGCGAGGACCTGGCCCTTGGTGACGGCATCACCGACGTGCACGCTCACCGAGCTGACCGGCCAGGTGATCGACGAGCCGCCCGAGCCGCTGCTCGACGAGGACGAGGATGACGTGGAGCTGCCGGCAATCACGGGGCCGCGCCCGAACGCCAGCCCATAGGTCACCGAGGCCGCCAGCGAACCAGTCGCCGCTGCGCTCTGGGTCACGTTGGTCACGGCGGCCGTCGCCGTGATGTACTGGACCGCCGAGCTGGAGCCAAACGATGGTCCGATGATGACGACGCCGATCGCGCCAAGGCCGACCACGATCAAGCCCAGCGCGGCCAGGATCTTCAGACGCATGTGCGCACCTTCGAGGTTGAACGGGCCACTAGCCTTGTCCCCGGGATCGGCGATCCCATCAGCCTCATCCTGAGCGTGGCTCCTGACGAAGTCCTGAACGGGAGCCCCGCAAGCCGGGGCTGCGGATGCCTCGCGAGCCGGCCCTCCAAGCACGAGGTGGTATAGTCGGGACTCCTCTCGAGTGCCGGGAGGCCTCCGCTAGGTCGATGGTTCCTTCTCGAGCCGGCCGTGCGCCGCATCCCTCTACGCCGAGAAGAGAACAGGATTACCCCCTCATGGCCAACGGAAGTGTCAAGAAG
>JBEPUS010000029.1:0-19018 GCA_041691435.1 Chloroflexota bacterium | reverse complement strand
GCCCAGGCTGCCCTCGGCTGGGATGGCGCCGAGGCGATCATCGCCGATGGCTCTGCGCCGGGAGCGCTCGCCCGGGCGCTCGATGACCCCACCTTTGGAACCCGGCTGACGGCAGTCCGGTCGGCCACCGCAGGAGCAGCGTGATGAACGGACGGAAGCTCACAATCGAGGCCGGAGCAACGGACCGGCGCAAGGCGATCCGGGAGATCGTGGCCAGCCGGCCCGTGGGCAGCCAGGCCGAGCTCGTGGACTACCTGCTCGAGCACGGTCACGCGGTCACCCAGGCAACAATCAGCCGGGACATTGCCGAGCTTGGCCTGGTCAAGGTGACCCGCGGTGACCGGCATGTCTACATCTCTACCGACGACCTCGGGCCGCGCCCGGGCGGCCGGCCGGCGACCGACGACCGGCTCCGTCGAATCCTGGCCGACATCCCGGTACGCGTGGGCCGGAGCGGCCTGATCCTGCTCCTCACCGGGACGCCGGGCACCGCCGGGACGATCGCCCAGGCCATCGACGAGTCGACCCTTACCCAGCAGGAGGGGACCCTGGCGGGCGACAATACCCTCCTCGTCCTGTTCGCCGACGAAGCCCGCCTCGAGGGCTGGCTGGCGCGCTTCGAGGCGATCCAGGCCCAAGCCAACCCGGAGAATGCCCGATGAAGAAGGTGGTGCTCGCCTACTCGGGCGGCCTCGACACCTCGGTCGCCGTCGCCTGGCTCCGCGAGCAGTTCGGGGTCGAGGTGGTGACCCTCACCGTCGACGTCGGCGGCGGCTCGCTCCGCGCCGGCGTCGAGGCCCGGGCGATGAGCGCGGGTGCCTCACGGGCGTATGTCGTGGATGCGCGTGAGCGCTTCCTGACCGATTTCGTGTGGCCCCATCTCCAGGCGAATGCCCTCTACCAGGGTGCCTATCCGCTGGCGACGGCGCTCGCCCGGCCGCTCATCGCCCAGCTCCTGTGCGAGGTCGCCGCGCGCGAAGGCGCCGACGCGGTCGCCCACGGCTGCACGGGCAAGGGCAACGACCAGGTCCGCTTCGACGTCGCTGTCCACGCCCTCAATCCGAGCCTCGAGGTCGTTGCCCCAATGCGCGTGGGGATGGGCCTGTCACGCGAGCAGGAGATCGACTACGCCAATGAGCGCGGAATCGAGATCCCGATCACGAAGGCCTCGCCCTATTCGATCGACGCGAACCTGTGGGGCCGCTCGATCGAAACCGGCGTGCTCGAGGATCCGTGGGTCGCGCCGCCCGCCGACGTGTACGAATGGACCGTGGCTCCGAGCGCCGCCCCGGATCCGGTCGAGATCACGATCGGCTACGAGGGTGGCGTGCCCGTCTCGCTCGATGGCGATCGCCTGCAGGCGCTGGAGCTGGTCGAGCGAATCCACCAGCTGGCTGGGGCCCACGGCGTTGGCCGGATCGACCACGTGGAGGACCGCCTGGTCGGGATCAAGAGCCGCGAGATCTACGAGGCTCCAGCGGCCACCGTCCTGCATGCCGGCCACCGGGCGGTCGAGGGCCTGGCCCTCTCCAAGGACACGCTCCGCTTCAACCGGCTGGTGGCCGATGAGCTGGCGAGGCTGACGTACGACGGGCTGTGGTTCAGCGCCCTGCATCGCGACCTGCGCGGCTACGTCGCCTCGTCCCAGCGGGTGGTCAGCGGCGACGCCCGGATCCGCCTCGACCACGGCAATGCCGTCCTCGTCGGGCGACGCTCACCGCTCTCGCTCTACGATCGGAGCCTGGCCACCTACGACGCCGACGATGCCTTCGACCATGCCAGCGCGGTCGGGTTCATCGAGATCTTTGGCCTGCCGTTGCGGGTGGAGGCCGCCCGTCACGGGGCCGTGGGCAAGTTCCATGGCGCGGCCTGGTCGTGGACCGAGCCGCTCCTGGATGCCCTCCCGACCACGGTCTCCGATCCGGCCGGGACGACCGCCGGAACGACGATCGCCGGCTGATCGGGGACCGCCCGGGGGCTGGCGGCGACACCGAGGTCGGCCGGCTCCACCAGGAGGAATGAGCCCAGGGCACGCTGCCAATCCAGGAGCAGCTCCTCGGCCAGCGGGCTGCCGGCTTCGGCATGGTCGGCGACCAGCTCGCGCAGCTCGATGAGCGCCGCCGCACCATCGGGGCCGGCGGTGCCCAGCTCGAGGGCAGCCCGGGCCGCCACGCTGCCCCGGTTGATCCGGGTCCGGGCCCGGCCATCTCCGTCGTACAGCCACAGTCGCCCACCGGTCATGCCCGCACCGGCGTTCCGGCCAACTGGCCCGAGGACGACGATGGTGCCGCCGGTCATGTACTCGGCTCCGTGCGCGCCGATCCCCTCGACCACGGCTGACGCTCCGGAGTTTCGGACGCCGAAGCGCATGCCTGCCCGGCCGACGAGATGCAGCCGGCCGGTCGTGGCCCCGTACAGGCAGGTGTTGCCGGCGATCGCATTGCCCGGGATCCCGGCCTCGTCCTCGGCCGGCCGGACGATCAACGTGCCCCCCGAGAGACCCTTGCCGACGTAGTCGTTGGCCACCCCGGTCAGCTCGACCCGGACGCCGCGCGCCAGGAACGCCCCCAGGCTCTGACCGGCGGCGCCCGTCAGGCGCAGGTGGATGGCCGCCGGGTGCCGGTCACCGGCGTCACGGGCCCGTTCCATGAAACCGCTGACGGCCGCTCCGATCGCCCGTTCGGCGGTGGTCACGCTGGCGGCGAATTCGACGATCCGGCTCATGCGCGGTTCGTCGAGACGGGCGACGAGGCCGGCCTCGAGCGGCGAGGCGGGCGCGACCGCGCGCGGTACCGGACGCCGCCGCGCGCCGGCCGGCCGCCGGTCTGCGGGTACGCTCCAGGCGGGCCCGCCCACGACCCGGGCCAGGGCCAGCGGCGCGTCGGCCCGGACTTCCAGCCGATCGATCCGTCCGATCGCCTCGTCGAGGCTGGCGAAACCGGCCGCCCCGAGCTCCGCCCGCACGTCCTCGGCAATCGCGGTGAAGAAGGCGACGACCTGGTCCGGGCTGCCGCTGAACTTGGCACGGAGGTCGTCACGCTGGGTGGCGATGCCGGTTGGACAGGTGTCCAGGTGGCACTGGCGGGCCATGTCACAGCCGATCGCGACCAGCGCGGCCGTCCCGAAGCCGTATTCCTCGGCCCCCAGCAGGGCGGCAACCAGGACGTCCCGGCCCGTCTGCAGGCCGCCGTCGGTGCGCAGGACCAGGCGATCGCGGAGACCCTGGCGGACGAGCACCTGGTGAGTCTCGGCCAGGCCAAGCTCCCACGGCAGGCCCACCGACTTGATCGACGAGAGCGGGCTGGCGCCGGTGCCACCGGCGTGGCCGGCGATCAGGATGTAGTCGGCGTGGGCCTTGGCGACACCGGCGGCGATCGTGCCCACGCCGCTGCCCGCGACCAGCTTCACCCCGATCCGGGCGGCGGGATTGATCGCCCGCAGGTCGGCGATCAGCTGGGCCAGGTCCTCGATCGAATAGATGTCGTGGTGGGGCGGAGGGCTGATCATCGTCACCCCGGGCCGCCCGCGCCGCAGCGCGGCGATGAACGCGGTCGCCTTGGCGGCCGGCAGCTGGCCCCCTTCGCCAGGCTTCGATCCCTGGGCGATCTTGATCTCGAGCTGCTCTGCCCGGGCCAGGTAGCGGGCCGTGACGCCGAAACGGGCCGACGCGACCTGCTTGATGGCCGACTCGGCCAGCTCACCGTTGTCGTCGGGTTGATACCAGGCCTCGTCCTCACCGCCCTCGCCGGTGTTCGAAGCCGCGCCCAGGCGGCGCATCCCGATGGCGATCGTCCGGTGGGCCTCGGGCGACAGCGCGCCCAGGCTCATCGCCGACGAGACGAACCGGGCAGTGATCGCGGCGACGGGCTCCACGGCCGAGAGCTCCACGCGGGAAGCGCCCGGCCGAAGGGCCAGGAGGTCGCGGACCTGGGCGGGCACGGTCCGGTCGAGCACGGCCCGGTACGCCGGCAGGCGGGCGACCGCCGGGCCGCCATCGGACGCGCTGAGGGCCTGGATGGCCCGGACGCCGACCGGCGCGAATGCGTGGGCTTCGCCCTCCGAGCGGAAGCGGGCAAAGCCCGGGTCGGGCAGGGCCGGGGCACGCTCCGACGCGTAGGCAGTCGCGTGGCGGGTGCGCAGGTCCGCCGCCAGCGCCTCGAAGCCGGCGGCGCCGGGAACCGCCGGTGCGGCCGGGAAGCAGCGGCCGGCGATCTCTTCGGAGAGGCCGACGACCTCGAACAGGTGGCCCCCGCGGTAGGCGGCCAGCGTGCTGATCCCCATCCGGGCGAGGACCTTGCGCAGGCCGCTGTCCAGCGCGCCAATGAAATGCACCTCGGCACTCGGGGCATCGAGGCTCTCGTGGCCGCGGCTGCCGGCCTGCTCCCGGGCGGCGGCCAGCGCCTCCCGGGGGTACACAGCCGAGGCGCCGGCAGCCAGGAGCATCGCCAGCGCATGGATCTCGAAGACATCGCCGGCATCGGCGAGGAGGTCGGTCCGATCGCGCCGGCCGGCCGCGGTCAGCGCCGCGTTGAGCGCCCCCATTGCCAGGAGGCTGGGAATCCCGATCCGGCGTGGCCCCACCCGGACGTCGCTGAGGATCACCAGGTCCGCGCCGCGCCGGCTTGCCCGCAGCCCGGCACGAACGAGGCGGTCCACCGCCCGGCGCAGGCCGGCGTCGCCCGAGGCCACCGGCCAGGTCGCATCGAGCGTCGTCACGTGCCAGCCGGCGCTGCCCCGGTCCACGATGGCCTCGAAGATCGCCGGACCGATGACCGGGGGATCCAGGACCAGCGCGGAGGCGGGATGCGCGCTGGACGACGGCGCAGGCGTTGGTGCGTCGAGCAGAGCCGGTCGCGGCCCGATCGCGGTCGCCAGCGACATGACCAGCCGCTCGCGCTCGGGGTCGATCGGCGGGTTCGTCACCTGGGCGAACGCCTGGCGAAGGTAGCCCGCGACGCTCCGCGAACGACGCCCGAGGACGGCCAGGGGCGTGTCGTCGCCCATGCTCCAGATCGGCTCGCGCCCCGTTGTCGCCATCGTGGCGATCGATAGTCGGAGCTGCTCGGCGTCCAGTCCCAGGGCGAGCCGGCGACGCCGGACCAGGTCGGCCGCTTCGGGACCAGTCACCGGCGACGCGAGCGACGGAGCGAGAGCTGGCGCGGCGGCGGGCGACAGGGCCGATGGACCGGCCGGCGCACCGGCCTCGGCAATGGGCAACGAGGCGATGGCTGCGGCCTTGGCCTCGTGATCTTCGAGCACCCTGCCCGCGGCCGGATCGACAACGAGGATCTCGCCCGGGCCGAGCCGGCCCCGCCGCAGGACTGAGCCGGCCGGCGCCGATAGCAGGCCGGCCTCCGAGGCAAGCACGACGAGGCCGTCCCGATGGAGCTCCCATGCCGCGGGTCGCAGTCCGTTGCGGTCGAGGAGCGCTCCAACCTGACGACCGTCGCTGAAGACCAGGGCCGCCGGCCCGTCCCAGGGCTCAAGGCGGAGGGCCATGGCGCGTTGCCAGGCCTCGAGGCCGGGGACCGGCGCATCACGCAGGACGGTGGCTTCGGGGACCAGCGCGATCAGCGCCGCGGGCAGGGACCAGCCGGCGATCACGAGGACCTCGAGTGCCTCGTCGAGCGAGGCCGAGTCGGAGCCGTCCGGATCCAGGATCGGCCGCCCCGCGGCTGCCTCGCGGGCGAGGTGCGTCCCGAGCCGGCCGCCGCCCAGCCGCGCCGACCTGCCGGCCATCGCCTGGCGATTGCCCCGGACGGTGTTGATCTCGCCGTTGTGGGCGAGGTACCGGAACGGCTGGGCCAGGCGCCAGGTCGGCCGCGTGTTGGTCGAGAAACGCTGGTGGAAGGTTGCCTGGTCGACGGCGATTCCGGACGTGAGATCCGGGTAGAACCGGCCGAGGTCCGAGCCGCGGACCAGGCCCTTGTAGACGATGCTGCGGCTCGAGAGGGAAAGCAGGTGGACGGACTCGAGCCCCGGCCGCGTGGCCGCCCGCCGCTCCACCCAGCGCCGGGCGAGGAAGAGCCGTCGCTCGAACTCATCCGGCGACATCGTGGCCGGCCGGGCAACGACGACCTGGCGGACCACGGGCAACGAAGCTGCGGCCTGGTCTCCGAGCACGCCGGGCTGCGTTGGCACTGGCCGCCAGCCAACGACCGCGAGGCGCTCGGCCCGGAGGGCGCCCTCGACGAGAGCCAGTACAGATCCCCGGGCTGCGGCATTCGTGGGCAGGAACGCCATGCCCACGGCCAGTCGCCCGCGGAACGCGTCGGCGCCGGGGATACCTGCGGTGACCCTCGCCAGGAAACCGTCCGCGAGGGGCATCGCCAGACCCGAGCCGTCGCTTGTCCGGGCATCGGCGGCCGTCGCGCCCCGGTGGGCCATCGCCCCCAGCGCCTCCAGGGCGAGTGGGAGCACGCGCTCGCTCGGCCCATTGCGGCTCTCGGCGACGAAGCCCACGCCACAGGCGTCATGCTCGAAGCGCGCGTCGTAGAGGGGCGCCTCGGGAATGATCTCGTCGCGGTACTGTTCGATCCGGCCGAGCCGGCCTGCGTCGTCCATGACAGGCGGTCCTTGGGGCTGGCAGCTGCTGAGACACGACCGTAGAGTTGGAATGGCCGGGGTTCGGTAGCGACGACGGTCCCCTTCGACGACGGGCAGGTCGCGCCATGGTTGCGAGATGGGACGGGCACCGTGCCTTCACCTGCCGGCAACCGAAGTGCCACCTGGAGGTCCGCAGAGATCGATTCGCGAGGGGGTAACGTGCCAAACATGCCCGCCAGCCCCCGGCTGCCGCCTGCGCGCCTGCGGGCCCTGGTGGCTGCCCCTGATCCCGCCTCCGTCGGGTCGATCGCCAGCGCCCTGGGCAATGCCGGCCACGAGATCGTGACGGCCTATCGGATCGAGACCGCCCTCGAGCGGCTGGTCAGTGAGACGCCCGATTACGTGGTCGTGTGCCTCGGTGACGGCGACCCGGACTTGAGCGTACTGATTGCCAGGCTGCATGCGCGCAGCGATGCACCGATCCTGGTCGTGACGGACACGACGGACGAGGACCGTGTTGTCGCTGCCCTGGACGCAGGCGCCGCTGATGTCGTCCCTGTTCCGGTGCGTCACCTGGAGCTCGTCGCCCGCGTGAATGCCGCGTTGCGCAAGCGGCCGCCGGCGACGACGGGCGCCGACGGCAACCTCGATGGCCTCGTCGTTGACATCCGGCGCCATGAAGCGCGGATGGCCGGGCGGCCCATCGGCCTCACCCCAACCGAGTTCGAGCTGCTGGCCGTGATCGCCGCCCGGCGGGGCGAGATCGTCGACCACTGGAAGCTGCTGCGGGCCGGCTGGGTCGACCACCGCGAAGTCGACCTGGAGACGCTCCGGACCCACCTCAATCACATCAACCAGAAGCTCGTTGCGGAGGGCCATCCCGGCCTGCGTAACGTCCGCGGGCGGGGCTACGGCCTGCGGGTCATGGGTGGCGACCTCGGGCAACCCCAGCAGGACTGATCGGCGCGTCGCCGCGGCCCGTCGGGCGCGCCAGGTTGCGGAAAGCCGCGAGGCCCGGCGGCGAAACCGCAACCGCCTGACAACCGAGCCGCGCTGCGGCGCCCGTGGAGTGACCCGCCGTCACCCGCGAGCATGGCGCCATGAACGACGTCCTGCCTGTGCTGGCCCTTGTCCTGGTTGGAGCGGAGGTTGGTGCACTCGTCGCCACGATCGCCCGGCTGCCGCGCGCCGTTGGCCAGATCGTCGCCGGCCTGATCCTCGGACCGAGCGTCCTGGGGATTGTCGCCACGGGTCCGATCGTCACGACCCTCGCCGGGATCGGCGCGCTGTGCGTGCTCGCGATTGCCGGCCTCGAGACGAACCGGGCGATGATGCGATCGGTCGGCGCCGCGGCCCTCCTCGCTGCGTTCGGCGGCGTCATCTTCCCGTTCGCCGGTGGGCTGGCGATCGCCCTCGCGACCGGCTCCGATCTCCGGGCGTCGCTGTTCGTGGGGGCAATCCTGACGGCGACAAGCGTTGGAATCACAGCAGCGGTCCTGGGCGAGCTTGGGCTGCTCCGCTCACAGGCGGGAATGGTCGTCCTGGGTGCCGCGGTCATCGACGATATCATCGGCCTGGTCGTCCTGGCCCTCGTCGTCGGCGCGTCTGGCGCCGGGGCGGTCTCGCCGCTCGCCACGATCGTGCCGATGGCCATCACCCTCGTCGTCGCCGGGCTCGCCGTGCGCCACCTGGGGACGCGGATCGCGGCCACGATCGGCCATCTTCACCTCCGCGGCGGAGGCAGCGCGGCGACCGTTGCCCTCGTCCTCGCGGCCGCCTGGGCGTTCCAATCCCTCGGTGGTCTGGCCGGGATCACTGGTGCCTACCTGGCGGGCTTCGCGCTCGCTGGTACTCCAGTCGCCCCAGCCATCCGCGATCGGCTCAACCACGCAGGTGAGTCGTTCTGCGTGCCGATCTTCTTCGTCGCGATCGGCCTGGCAGCCGATCTGCGTACGGTCGGTCCGGTCCTGCCGCTGGCACTGGCGCTCCTCGTGGTGGCCGTCCTTGGCAAGTTCATCGGATCCGGGATCGGGGCTCGACTGGGCGGACTCGATGGCCGATCGTCGGTCCTGGTCGGAACCGGCATGATCGCCCGTGGGGAGGTTGCCCTGGTCGCGGCAACCCTCGGACTTCAATCCGGTGCAATCGGGGCCGGCCTCTACGGCGCAATCGTGCTCATCGCCCTGGCCACGACGGTGATCACCCCGGTCGGGCTCGCAGCGTGGGCTCGCTGGGCAACGCGCCAGCCGGAGGTCCGAACGAGCGTGGCCTTCCCGGTCGGAACCGGCGAGCCGGTCCCAGAGCTGGGCCGCGTCCTGGCGATGCTTCCCTTCGACAGAGATGCTCGGTGATGAACGCCGAGTTGCTGGCTACCTTCCGTGACGGCCTGGTTGCCCTGGCGCGCGAGGAGATCGACGCGGCCGAGCCGCTCCTGCGAGCTGTCGTTGCAGGCGCCCCGGACGATGCCGACGCGCTTGCCTACCTGGCGACCGCCTGGATCGCCCAGGGCCGGGTCGAGGCGGCCCGCGAGGCCATGGACCTGGCGCTCACGCTGGGACCAGACCGGTTCGGTCCGAACATGAAGGCCGGCGAGCTGGATCTGCGCCTGGGCAATCTCGATGCGGCCGAGATCCACATCAAGCAGACCCTCCGGGTAGCAGTCCACGGCTCCCGCGACGCAGCGGCGGCGCGAACTCTCCTCGGCGAGACGCGCCGTCGAGCGAGCCGTTCAATCACCCGGAAGGCCTCGTTTCCGCGCTGGCGACGGCCTGCATTCCTGCATCGGCCGGATCGTGGCCGACTGAGCATCCCAGTGGAGGACGGAGGAGGTATCGAATGAGGACCCCCAGCGGCTCATTGCCCACGAGCCGAGCGCGGCGCCTCGCCACGCTCGGCATCCTGGCGATATTCGCGGTGCTGCTCCTGGCCGCGTGCGCGGTGGACAAGACCGGCGGTGATACGACCGGCCTGACGACGGCCACGGCCGCCAATCTCGTGGGCCTCGCACCAGGCACCATCACGAGCGACGACCTCAGCAAGGCCCAGACCGCTGAGCCGTTCGCGGCCAAGCTGGCCGATCTGGTCGACGAGAACCGGCTGGCGATCAACATCACCTGGCTGCTCGTGACGGGATTCCTCGTCATGTTCATGCAGGCCGGCTTTGCGCTCGTCGAGACCGGCTTTACCCGGGCGAAGAACGCGCTCCACACGATGTCGATGAATTTCATGATCTATGCAATTGGCATCGTGGGCTTCTACCTGATCGGCTTCGCCATCGCCTTCGGGGGCCTGGGCGTGGTCGGCGTTGTCAATCTCGGCGGCCTGCATCCGCTCAGCCATGAGCTGGGCGTATCCATTGGCGGGACATCGTGGGGCCTGATCGGTGGGACAGGCTTTGCCCTGACGGGCTCGACGTACGACGTCGGCGTGGTTGCCTTCTTCCTCTTCCAGCTCGTGTTCATGGACACGGCAGCGACGATCCCGACGGGTTCGATGGCCGAGCGCTTCGCCTGGAAGCCGTTCGTGGTCTACGGCCTGTTCATCTCCGCGATCCTCTACCCGGTCTATGCCAACTGGGCGTGGGGCGGTGGCTGGCTGAGCCAGCTTGGCTCGCTGGGCTTCGGCGCGGGGTATGCCGACTTCGCGGGATCCGGCGTCGTCCATTCCGTCGGCGGCTGGTGTGCCCTTGCCGGCGCGATCGTGCTCGGGCCGCGGATCGGCAAGTACAACAAGGACGGCTCGGCCAACGCGATCCCGGGCCACAACATCGTCCTGGCGATCCTGGGCACCTTCATCCTCGCGTTCGGCTGGTTCGGGTTCAATCCGGGCAGCACGTTCGGGGCATCGGGCAACGGTGCCCTCCGAATCGGCGTGGTCGCGGTGGTGACCCTCCTCGCCTCGGGCTTCGGCGCCTTCTCGGCGATGGTCTACACGTGGCGCACCGAGGGCAAGCCGAACCCCGGGATGATGGTCAACGGCATGCTCGCGGGCCTGGTCGCGATCACCGCACCTTCGGGCTTTGTCGGACCGGTCGCCGGTTCGATCATCGGCCTGATCGCGGGTGTCCTCGTCTGCCTGGCGGCCGTCTTCATCGAGAAGGTCCTCAAGGTCGACGATCCGGTCGGCGCCGTGGCCGTCCACGGCGTGAACGGCCTGTGGGGTGTCCTTGCGACGGGGCTCTTCGCCGACGGCACGTCGAACTACGGCGGCGTCTCGGTGACCGGTCTCTTCTACGGCAACGTCGGCCAGTTCGTCGCGCAGGTGATCGGTGCGGCGGCCTGCTTCGCCTGGGCCTTCGGGGCATCCTTCCTCTTCTTCAAGGCCCTGAACCGGATCATCCCGATGCGGGTCTCTGCGGCGACCGAGCTGCAGGGCCTCGACATCCCGGAGATGGGCATGGTGGGGTACATCCCCGAGGACCTACCGATGGGTGAGATCTTCCCGCAGGACCGCCTCGTGCCAGGCCCACTGGCCAGCCCCGGCTGATTGCCGGCCGCTCCCCCACTCATGCGTCCGGGCTCGCGGTGCCAGACCCGCGGGCCCGGACTCCACGTTTCCGGCCTCACGAAACGGGATCGAGCTCCTCGAAGATCGTGAGCTGGAGGCCGGCGGGGCCCTCGAGGCGGGCGTTCAGCGATCGCCACGGCGTCTCGACCGGCGCGGCAATCAGCTCGGCGCCCGCGGCCAGCGACCGCTCCGTTGCGGCGACAGCGTTCGGGACCCCGAATGCGACCCGGATGTGGCCGGCCACCCGCTGCCCCACCTCCACCTCGTCGACGTAGGCCGCGTGCGCCGGATCGGCCAGCTCGAGCGTGGCCCGGCCGGCGTCGAGAATCGTCACCCGGCCGCCCGGCGAAGTGAACGCGCCCAGCTCGGGCATCCCCAGGACGTCACGGTAGAACGCGAGCGCCGCTTCGTAGTCCGCGGCAGTCACGACCAGGCGCATCTCGTGCACGCGATCCGCCATCAGCCGGGGTTCCTCAACCGCGCGAAGCCCGGCTTGATCGTGTCGGTGATCATCGCCAGGCGCTGGTCGAATGGCAGGAACGCACTTTTCATCGCGTTGAGGGTGAGCCACTCGATCTCGTCGAGGCCAAGTCCAAAGGCCGCGTCCAGCGCCGCGAACTCGCTCGACAGCGAGACATCGCTCATCAGCCGGTTGTCGGTGTTCACCGTCACCCGGAAGCGCAACCGCCGGAGCAGCTCGAACGGGTGGCTCTCGATCGAGACGGCCGCGCCCGAGTGGACGTTCGAGGTGGGGCAGAGCTCGAGTGGAATGCGCCGGTCGCGCACGTAGGCAGCGAGGCGCCCCAGCGTCGCCTGCCCGGCGTCGTCGACCGCGATGTCGTCGATGATCCGGACGCCGTGGCCCAGCCGTTCCGCGCCCAGGTCGAGCGCCTCGCGGATCGATGGCAGGCCGTAGCCCTCGCCGGCGTGGAGGGTGAGATGGAAGTTGGCGTGGACAAGCCGGCCAAAGACGAGGCCGAATCGGCCGGGCGGATAGCCGGCCTCGGGTCCGGCGATGTCGAAGCCCACGACCCCGGCATCCCGGTGGCGCAGGGCCAGGTCGGCGATCTCCCCTGCCCGGTCGGCCTGGCGCATCGCCGTCGCCAGGAAGCGCAGGACGATCGGCCGGCCGGGCAGGCGGGCAGTTCCGAGCCGGAATCCCTCGAGGATCGCCAGGACCACCTCGTCGAGGGTCAGGCCACCGGCCGTCGACAGCTCGGGCGCGTAGCGGATCTCGGCGTAGACCACGCCGTCTGCGGCCAGGTCCTCGGCACATTCGGCAGCCACCCGGAGCAGGCCATCGCGCGTCTGCATGACCCCGACGGTGTGCTCGAAGGTCTCCAGGTACAGCTCGAGCGAGCCCTGGTCGGCACCTCGCCGGAACCACGTTGCGAGCTCGTCCGGGTCCGTGGACGGCAGGCTCCGGTAGCCCTGCTCGGCGGCCAGGTCGATGATCGTCCGCGGTCGGAGTCCGCCGTCAAGGTGATCGTGGAGGAGGACCTTGGGGGCCCGCCGAATCAGCCCGACGTCGAGTCCGGACGGGCTCATCCGGGCAGTCGCTCCCGGGCCGCGCGAAGTGCCGCGGCGACGCGGGCGGGATTCGTGCCACCGATCACGTCGCACGAAGCCAGCGCAGCATCGATGCCTGCCGCCGCGCGAAGCTGGGCGGGGACCGCCGGATCGGCGGCCAGGGTGGCAGCGGTCGGGTCGCCGGCTGCCCCCAGGGCGGCGCTGATGGTTGCGTCGTCGAGCTGGACCAGGCCGACCGCGGCCGATTCGGCCGAGCCAACGAGGGCGCCGACCACGTGGTGGGCGACGCGAAATGGCAGGCCCCGGCGGACGAGGGCATCGGCCATCGCGGTTGCCGTGATATAGCCCTCGTCGGCCGCGGCGCGCATCCGGGCGTGATCGATCGTCACCGATTCGAGGACCCCGGCCAGGACGCCCAGCGACGCCGCGTACGTGCCCACGGCCGCGAACAGCGGCGCCTTGTCCTCCTGGAGGTCGCGCTGGTAGGCGAGGGGCAACCCCTTGAGCATCGCCAGCATGCCGGCCAGCGCGCCGATCACCCCGCCCGTCCGGCCTCGAACGAGCTCGGCGGGATCCGGGTTCTTCTTGTTGGGCATCATCGAGCTGCCGGTCGAGAACGAATCGGACAGGCTCACGAATCCGAAGCGCGGGTTGGACCACCAGGTGAGCTCCTCGGCCAGGCGACTGAGGTGGACCATCCCCAGGGCCGCGGCAGCCAGCAGCTCGACGACAAAGTCACGGTCGCTGACGGCATCCAGGGAGTTGGCCGTCGGGCCGTCGAACCCGAGCTCGGCGGCGACGGCCGCCCGGTCGAGTGGGAAGCCGGCACCCGCCAGGGCGCCCGATCCGAGCGGCGACAGGTTGAACCGGCGACGGGCATCCGCCAGGCGGCTCCGGTCACGTTCGAGCATCTCGACGTAGGCAAGCAGGTGGTGACCGAACAGGATCGGCTGGGCCGGCTGGATATGGGTCGCGCCGGGCAGGATCGCCTGGCCGTCGCGCTCGGCCAGGCCGATGAGGGCCCGCTCCATGTTCACGATCGCGGTGTCCAGCTCGGCAACGGCCCGCCGCGACCAGAGGCGCAGGTCGGTCGCCACTTGATCGTTGCGCGAGCGGCCCGTGTGGAGTCGCGCGGCGAGAGGTCCAATCCGTTGGGCCAGGGCGGCCTCGAGGTTCAGGTGCACGTCCTCGAGGGCGGGATCCCAGGCGATCGTGCCCGCGGCAACCTCGGAGCGCAGGCCCTCGAGGCCGGCAACCAGGGCCGAGCTCTCATCGGCCGTCAGCAGGCCGGCCCCATGCAGCCCGTGGACATGGGCGATCGAACCGCTGATGTCGTCGCCGGCGAGCCCCGCATCGACCTCGATCGAGCGCGCAAAGTCCACCAACCGCTCGTCGTTCGGCTCGCGGAACCGGCCGCCCCAGAGCTCCATCAACCCTCCCTCGATCACGATCGCCGATCGCAGTGCCCAACCATCGTAGCCGGGCACTGCCCGGTGTCGCCGACCCGGCTGGTAGGCTGGCCGGATGAAGACCTCCATCCGCCGGTCCCTCGCCCGCGCCGGCACCGCCGCCCTCCTCGTCGGCACGCTGGCGTTCCCGTTCGTCCCGGCGGTCCAGGCCGGCTCGCCCGGGACCGTGGCGGGCGTCGGCGCAAGATCGCCGTTCGGCTTCGTCGGCGGCTCGGCCGCGCAGCGCTACGCAACCGCCCGGCTCTCAAGCCAGCGAGCGTCGACCGGCCGCAACGCCATCATGGCCACGGGTGGCGGGGGGCCCAGCAAGCCCGTGACGCCGCGGGCGAATCGCGTTCGGTCACAGGTCGCCCCGGCGCCGGTCCAGGCCAGCCTGACCGCCGCCCCGGACAACCACGCCCCAGGGTTCACCGGCCTGGCCCAGGGTGACCAGGCCAGTCCCGGCGTCGAACCCGCCCAATCGAGCGTGGCGGTCGGCCCGGACCAGGTCCTCCAGATCGCGAACCTCGAGATGCGGATTACGGCGCGCGACGGCAGCGCGGCCGTGACCCAGCCCGTGCCTACGTTTTTCTTCGTGCCGACGGGCTTCTTCGACCGCGATCCGCGGGTCATCTACGACAGCCTCCATGGCCGCTTCGTGGCCACCGAGACCAGCTGGGACTGCATGACCAGCACCTATCCGGGCGACCCGGCCATGTTTGGCCACGGCTACATCGACCTGGCCGTTTCGCGGACCACCGACCCACGCGGCATCTGGGACTTCTACTTCTGGGCGTACAACGACCTTGTCCCGGCAGATCCGTCGATCGGGACCTCCACCGACAAGCTGGCCATCTCGGACAACCTTTCGTCGATGGCCCATGGCGATGGCGGCAGTGGCGACGGAACCTGCGGGGATCCAGCCTCGCTCGTGCCGGACGCCGGTGATGTCCAGATCGCGAACTGGTCAGACGCCCTGGCCCACAAATCCAACCTGCTGCCCGCGAGCGAGTTCGCCGGCGGCCCCCCGGCCGAGCCAGCGATCACGATCTTCGGCATCCGGGCCGCGCTCCAGGAGCCGGCAACGAGCTCGACCCTCTACGTGGTCGGGCGCTCGGTGGCCAGTGATGGGCTGGGTACCCTGCCCAACGACGTGATCGTCACCAGCTTCAGCGGGACCACCACCAAATCGGCCTTCGTCCAGGTCAGCGGCAACTGGGATCTGACCGAGGACTCGATCACCGCGCCCTTCGCCGATCCCCCGGCAGCCCATCAGCCGGGCTCGCCGGCGACGATTGCCAACGCCCCGAACGGCTACGCCGAGGACGCCATCTTTCAGGCCGGCAAGCTCACCTGGGCGACCACCTACCCGTGCACGCCCACCGCTGACAGCACGCAGCGAGACTGCGTCCGGGTCACCCAGCTCGACACGACCGGCGCCAGCCAGATCACGCCGCCGACACAGGTCCAGGACTTCCTGCTCGCCCGGAACGGCTTCGACAGCTACGTGCCCGGTATCGGCTTCAGTACCGACGGCACGCTCGAGATCGTCTATTCCCAGTCGAACGCGACCGGCACCAACTTCCCGGCGTCCGTCCAGCAGTACCAACGAGCCGCCCGCCATGGGGCAGTGGCGGACCCGCCCAACTCAGTCAGCCCGGCCGTCGTCCTGCATGCCGGAACCGGCACGTATCCCGGCAGCGACTGGGGCCGCTACGTGGGGCTGGGCCAGGATCCGCAGGTTCCGGGTGCCGCCTGGCAGGCCAATGCGTACAGTTCCGGCGCGAGCGGCTGGTCGACGTTCGTCGACCTGCTCGGTGCAACCGCCGGCACCACCTACGTCCCGATCACGCCAGTGCGCATCCTCGACAGCCGGGACGGCTCGGGCCTCTCGGGCCTGAGCGGCACGTTCAAGTCTTCGGTCCCTCGGACATTCATGGTCGCCGGCCTCGGCGTGATCCCGGCCGGTGCCGTGGCGGTGACCGGCAACCTCACCGTCACGAGACAGACCAACGCGGGCTACGTGGCCGTCACGCCGAACCCCCAGGTCAGCCCAACCTCGTCGACCCTCAACTTCCCGCTCGGCGACAACCGGGCCAACAACGTCACCGTCTCGCTGTCCCAGGCCGGGGCACTTTCGGCGACCTACGTCGGCGGCGGCAGCACCCGGACAACTGACCTCATCTTTGACGTGACCGGCTATTTCCTGGCCGACGACAGCGCCGCGACGTACCACCCGGTCACGCCCACGCGGCTGATCGACTCGCGCGACGGCACCGGTCAGCCATCCGCTCCTGGAGACGAGGGCCCCGGGCTGCCAGCCAAGTTCAAGGGCGGGATTCCCCAGACCTTCACGAACAGCAATGTCGATGGCTTCAACTTCAGCAACAACTTCATTGTTCCGCAGGCAGCCACGGCGATCACCGGCAACCTGACGGTGACCAACCAGACCCATGCCGGCTATCTCTCGGTCACGCCGGATCCGACCTCGCTGCCCACGGTCTCGAACCTGAACTTCCCGCTCCACGACAATCGGGCGAACGGATTCACGGCGCCGTTCAACGCGAGCCACCAGCTCTCGATCGTCTACATCGCGCCGACCGGATCCAGTGCCGACGTGATCCTGGACGTGACCGGCTACTACCTCGATGACCTGACCGGGTTGCATTTCTACCCGGTCAACCCGGGCCGGGTCATGGACACCCGGACGGGCGTGGCCAACTCCGGGCTGACGGGCGCATTTGGCGCTTCGGTGCCCCGGGAGCTCGCCACGGCCGGCCACTGGGCAATGGCGCCGGACGCCCAGGCGGTGACCGGCAACCTGACGGTGACCGCCCAGACGGCAGCCGGCTATGCGGCGATCACGACGGTCGCGGACCCGAACCCGGCGACGTCGACGATCAACTTCCCCCTGGGTGACACGCGGGCCAACGGCGTGACCGTGACACTCAGCGGCGCTGGCTCGCTCTGGCTGGTCTATCACGCTGGATCGGGCAAGAAGGCCAGCTTGATCCTCGACGTGAGCGGCTACTTCCGCTAGCCGGTTGCCAGCGCGGGAGCAGGGCCGGTCCAAAAAAAATGGCCTAACGCACTAGGCCAACCGCGACTATGATGCGGCCCATGACCTCGGGCATCAGCCGCCTGGACTGGGCACTCTTCTTCGTCCTGGCGACCGTCTGGGGCGGCAGCTACCTGTTCATCAAGATCGGCATCGAGTCGCTCAGTCCGCTGACCCTGGTGGCCTGCCGGCTGGGCATCGCGACGGTCACCCTTGGGCTCGTGCTGGGGTTGGCCCGCGAGCGGTTGCCTCGGGAGCGGGGCACGTATGCCCGGCTGATCGTGATGGCCTGCCTCAACATCGTCATCCCGTTCAGCCTGATCGCGTGGGGTGAGCGCTACCTCGATTCGGGGCTGGCGGCCGTCCTCCAGGCAATCACCCCGCTGTTCACCCTGGTCTTCGCGGCGCTGGCCCTGGACGATGAGCGGATCAGCCCGAGTCGCCTCGCTGGGCTGGCGGTTGGCTTTGGCGGCGTCGTCGTCCTCGTCAGCCACAGCATCGGCTCGCCCGCCGGCGACCAGGCGTGGCTGGGCGACGTCGCCCTGATCGGCTCATCCGTCAGCTACGGGGCCGGCAACGTCTTCGTGCGCAGTCAGATGCGCGGGCTGCGCCCGATGGTCCCGGCCTTCTTCCAGGTCTCGATCGCCTTTCTGATCATCGCCCCGCTGGCGATCATCTTTGAGGCGCCGCTGCGCCTGCCCAGCCGACCCGAGGCGATCTTCGCGGTGCTCGAGCTGGGCCTCCTCGGATCGGCCCTTGCCTACCTGATCTACTTCCGGCTGGTCCATCGGCTCGGGCCGACGCGTCTTTCGTTGATCACCTACCTGATGCCGATCGTGGGCGTGAGCCTGGGCGTCGTGGTCCTGGGCGAGGCCTTCGACGCGCGCGTCTTCCTGGCCGGCGGTCTGATCCTGGCCGGGGTCGCCCTGGTCAACGTGCCGCTCGATCGGCTCCGCCGACGGCGCGGCCCGCCGCTCGAGCCGCTGACCGACGACAGCCGGCTCGAGGACGCCGCCTAGCCCTGCTCAGCCCTCGGCCGCAAGCAGCACGGCGCCGATCACGACGATGATGGCAAGGCCGATCCTGATGCTCGCGTCGCGCCGGTTGACCGCCTCCTTGAGACGAAACGCGCCCCAGCCGCTGATGAGCACGATCGCCGATTCGCGCAACGGGGCAACGGCCGTCAACGGTGCATAGCGATAGGCGATCAGCACGAACAGGTAGGCCGCGACCGTGATCAGGCCACCGATCCCGGCGCGCACCCAGACCCGCCCCAGGAGGCGTCCGGCGAGCGCGCCCGCGAGCGCACCTTCGACGTTGTCGTCATCGGCCGCCTGGGGGCGTTGGCCGGCCGCCGGGCGACCGTTCCGCTCGCGCAGGACGGCGAAGCCGATCCAGGTGAGCAGGAAGATCGTCATGAAGGCCTGGAGCATGGCGGCATAGAAGAGTGGATCGATGAGCCGCGCGCCGTCTCGATCGACGGCCGAATAGGAGGCGATCGTGACCCCGGTGAGCAGGGCGAATCCGATGGCCTCCCGGGTATGCCGGGGGAGCGTGCTGCTCCGCCGGAGGATGGCCCACGGTTTCTGGAGGCCCAGGATGCCCACGAGGAGCAGGCCGACCCCGATCCAGCCAGCCGGCTGGAGCCGTTCGCCAAGGATCAGCACGCCGACGCCCACGGCCAGCACTGGTGCCGTACCCCGGGCAATCGGGTAGACGAGGGACAGGTCGCCACGTCGGTAGGCGGCCGAGAGGAAGATGAAGTAGGCCGCTTCGAGGAAACCCGACAGGACCGACAGGCGCCAGGCAGCCTCGGGGATCACCGGCAGGCCGCTGATCCACCAGCCAGCCAGGCCCAGGGGAATCAGCGCGCAGGCGCCAACCAGCATGCTCCGGCCCGCCGTCCGGAGCCTGTCTGTTATACACATCT
>JBEPUS010000028.1:0-19490 GCA_041691435.1 Chloroflexota bacterium | reverse complement strand
GCCCGGACCATCACCGACGAGGCGATCGCGCAGCCGACCAGGGCGGCCACGATCAACCACAGCGTCTGCGAGATCGCCGTTGCGGTGGGGTGGGCTCCCGGGAGAGCGGCCTGGGTCAGGAAGATGCTGCCAAACGTCGCGACGCCCATCACCAGGCCCAGCTGGATCACCGTGGTCAGGACGCCGCTCGCGTCGGCCGCGTCCTGGGGCAGGACCTTCGAGAGAGCGACCGTCAGGATGGGGCTCGCCGCCATGCCCTGGCCGAACCCGCCGACGAACAGGGCAACCGGCAGCACCAGGCCGCCCGTTCCGCCGTCGGCCACGGCGATCCCGGTCACGAGGTAGCCGGACGCCGCGATGAGGCAGCCGGCCGGAATGACCGCCTGGTGAAAGCGGGCCGGGAGGCGCCGCCAATTGAGGCTCGAAAGGGCGAATCCGATGGCCAGCGGTACGAACGTGAGCCCGGCCTGGAGCGCCGAGTCGTGGAGGCCCCCCTGGAGATGCTGGGTGAACGTGAACAGGAAGCCGCCGTAGGCGGCCAGGGCGAGCACGATCGCGACGAGCGCCGCCGGCATTCCCGGGGCAAACAGGACGCGCTCGGAGATCAGCGGAGCACCACCGCGTCGATCGACCCTGCGCTCGATGACCGCGAACAGGATGAGCGCGATGAGGCTCACCGCCAGCGAGACGAAGGTCCAGGCCGGCCAGCCCTGCTCGTGGCCGAGCACGAGCGGGACGACCAGCAGCAGGACCGCGGCCGCGAGCGAAAGCAGGCCTGCGAGGTCCAGCGGCCGGGGGCGCCCGGGAACGTCGATCGGCAGGTACTTCAATGACGCCAGCAGGAGAACGATCCCGATCGGGACGTTGACCAGGAAGACGGGTCGCCAGCCGGTGCCGAAAAGGTCGGCGCTGACCAGCACGCCACCCAGGACCTGGCCGACGAGTCCGCCCAGGGCGAGCGTCGCGGCCCACAGGCTGAGCGCCTGGGCCCGCGCCGAACCCGCGAAGTTGCGCTGGATCAGGCTGAAGACCTGCGGAACCATCAGCGCGGCGCCGGCGCCCTGGATCGCCCGGACGATGATCAGGATCAGGCTGCTCGGCGCAATGCCGCAGGCGAGCGACGCGACCGTGAACAGCGTCAAGCCCGAAAGGAACGCCGTCCGAAATCCAAAGCGCATCCCCAGCCGAGAGCCGGTGATGAGCAGCACGGCGTAGGCGATGACGTAGACCGCGACGATCAACTGGAGGTCTGAGCCCGACGCCTGGAGATCGACCCGAATGGTGGGAATCGCGACATTCACGATCGAGGCGTCCAGGACCGCCATGAATTGGCCGGTGAGGATCAGTGCGAGAAGGATCTTCATTCGGCCCGAGAGTCCGTCGTTGGTCTCGGCGAGGGGATCGGCTGGTTGCATCCCGCGAACGATACGGTGGAGTGTCGATGGGCGCTTGGAGGATCGGCCACCTGGCCACAAATGGCGGCCGCGCATACGCGGATCGCCCAACAGGGGCAGTACATCGGTCTCACTTGTTCCCTCGGCGCATGGCTGGGATGGTTGACCGATGAGGCGCTTCCTTGGTCGGATCGTCGCGGTCGGCCGGCAGCTACGGCGCTGGTATGGCGTTGGCGCGGATTGCTGGTTGTCCGCCCCGCTCGGTATTCAGCTCGGCCTGATGGTTGGATTCGTTCTCGCGGGGAATGCGTCGCCCGAGTTGCCGTTTGTGGCGCTCGTTCTCTGCGTGACCGCGCTTCCCGTTTGGTTCGACCGGCTCACTCGAGGCGCCCTCCGGCGTTCGTGGGCAGCGATCCGGCATCGCCCGGTTGCGCCCCTTCGATCGAACCCGTCGTACCACTTCATCCTGCTTCTGGCCCCGAAGCCGGATAGCGGGGCGCTGCTGGTCATGGCGATCACCCTGCTCGCCCCCTTCGTGCTCGGCTGGGTGATTCCGATGACCCGGCCGGCCGGGCGCCCAGCAGCGAGCCCGTACTCGCCGTTCGCCGGCCCGTCCAAGGGGCGGCATGGGCACGTCGCTCCGGCCCTGCTCACCCTTGGAGGAGCACTACTGGCCCTTGTGGGGACGCTCCTGCCGTGGGCCTTCCTGATCAATCCGGTGGTTGGCCAGCAACCGGAGAACGGGCTGACGTTCTCGGTCGGGTGGTTCACGTTCGGGCTCGCCCTGGCGATCGCCATCGCTGGCGCCACTCGACTCGGCGCAAGCGGTCGGGCGGGTTGGCGGCGAGGGATCGCGATCGGCGCAGGCCTGGGGCTGGCTACCTTTGCTTACTGGCTGGTGGGCGACCTGGCGAGCGAGATCAATGCGTTCCCGCCGCCTACCACCGGTTCGATCGGTCCGGGCGCGCTGTTCATCGGAGCCGGCGGCCTGGCCGCGTTCGTTGGCGGCCTCTTGCCAGGCCGGCCGGCCACGGCATTGGCATCCAACCAGGTTCTGGGGGCCATCCCGATCTCTGGGCGGGCGCCCGTCGCGCGGGGCTGAGCGCCTCGCCGGTGCAACTGCCATGAAGCGACGCGAGGCGGGGGTGGTCAAACGCAGGAATCAGGGGCGGATCCGCCCGATCCGCGTGCTGATCGCACTCCTGGCGGGCCTCGTGATCGGAGCCGGCGCCTTCGGGGTGACCCAGGCGCTCCAGCCGCGTCGGACGACGCCGGTCTACGACCCGCCGGTGCTTGCTGGCCAGACGATCCCCGGGTATTGCTCGGCCGGCTTCTATGCCCGCCACGGCGACACGATCGTGTTGACAACCAGCGTCCACTGCGCCGGCGAGGGGACGGTGGCCCGTGACCCCACAACCGGCACCCTGCTCGGCGTGATCGGCCCGAATGCCCAGGATGCCACCTGCCCGTATCCTGACCACACGTGCCATCCCTCGGATATGAACGAGCTCATCGTGGCGCCCGATCGGATCCCCTGGGGCCACCTCAATGTCGTGGACCTGGGCACCGCGGGCTACCGCGTTCTCGCGGCCGACACGCGACCTCTGGCCTGCGCGGACATCGCGATCGGCGACCCGATCGAGATGGACGGCCGGGACGTCTACCGAACCGGGACGGTGGCCGAGAAGGGCCAGAACCTGTACCCAGCGGCGCAGGATGGCTCGTTCTTCCCGTGCATGATTGCCTCAACGCTGCCGACCGGCCCGGGCGATTCCGGCGGTGCGGTCCTCGATCGCGGGATCCCCGCGGGCGTCACATCCCGTTCCTTTGGCGGATCCCTCGGTTTCACGCCGTTGGCCGAGGGTCTGTCCGAGCTCGGGCTGACCCTGTGCACGACACCCGACTGCGGACTGGTGCCGCCTGGTCCGGGTCCGACCGCGAGCCCGTAGCAGCACGGCCGCTCGGTCGCAACTAGGGACAGATTCCAGCCACCAGGACCGTATGGTCGGTCGACCGCCCCAAACGGTGTCGACCGATCCAAAGCGGCCGGGCAGCCGTGCTCAGGGCTTTGGCTCGAGACCGCGGGGAGCGGGATCTGTGCCCTGCAACCGAACTTACGATCCTCCTGGCTGGAATTTGGCACGAGCTCGGCCGGCACGAGCTCGGCCGCCGGCGCGCCTCGGCCGCCGGCGCAACTCGGCTGTCCCTCGCCACGCGCACCGACCATCCGCTACGCTCAGCCCTTGAGCATGCGGCACGAGGGACGACCGGCTCACTCATGACGTGTTCGAATTGCGGGACGGAGAATCGGGCGGGACGCCGGTTCTGTGCGAAGTGCGCAGCCCCGCTGGCCGTTCTATGCCCTGCGTGTGGAGCCGCCAACGAGCCCGGCGAGAGCTTCTGCGGCGAATGCGCCGCGCCGCTCCCGGCGACCGCGTCCACCCCGGCGAACGCCAAACCCAACGCCAACGACTCGGCTCAGACCCCGGCAACTGCCTCTACCCCCGTCGCCGAGCGCCGGCTCGTTTCGCTCCTGTTCGCCGACCTGGTCGGCTTTACCAGCTATGCCGAGGGTCGCGACGCGGAAGATGTCCGCGAGACCCTTTCGAGCTACTTCGAGCTGGCCTCGGACGTGATCGGTCGCTACGGCGGCACCGTCGAGAAGTTCATCGGCGATGCCGTCATGGCCGTCTGGGGCGCGCCCACTGCCCACGAGGATGATGCCGAGCGCGCCGTCCGGGCCGCCCTGGACCTGGTCGATCGCGTCCGGACCCTTGGCCCGGGCATCGAGGCTCGGGCCGGCGTGCTCACGGGCGAGGCGGCAGTCACGATCGGCGCGACGAACCAGGGCATGGTCGCCGGCGACCTCGTCAACACCGCCAGCCGCCTCCAATCGGTGGCAGAGCCGGGCACGGTCCTCGTCGGCGAGGCAACCCACCGAGCCGCCAGCAAGGCGATCGCGTTCGAAGCGGCCGGCGAGCAGGCGCTCAAGGGCAAGGCCAGCCCGGTCCCGGCGTGGCGCGCGCTGCGGGTCGTGGCCGAAGTCGGCGGGCGCAACCGGAGCGAGACGCTCGAGGCGCCGTTCGTTGGCCGCGATGACGACCTGCGCCTTCTGGAGGACCTGTTCCACGCAACGACCCGCGAGGGCCGTGGCCGGCTGGTCAGCGTCATCGGCCCGGCCGGGATCGGCAAGACGCGGCTCGCCTGGGAGTTCCTGAAGTACCTCGATGGCCTGGCCGACGCGGTCTGGTTCCACGAAGGTCGCAGTCCCGCCTACGGCGATGGCGTGACGTTCTGGGCCCTGGGCGAGATGGTCCCCGGCCGGGCCGGCCTCCTGGCCACGGACGACGAGGCGACGACCCGGGCAGGGATCGCCGCGACGCTCGAGGAGCACGTCCCCGACCCGGATGAGCGCCGCTGGATCGAACCCGCGTTGCTGACCCTGCTCGGCCTCGAAAGCGGAACCGGCTCGGACCAGCTCTTCGGGGCGTGGCGCACGTTCTTCGGGCGGCTGGCCGCCACCGCTCCGGTTGTCCTGGTCTTCGAAGACTTCCACTGCGCCGACTCGGGCCTGATCGACTTCGTCGACCAGCTTCTCGAATGGTCGCGGAGCGTGCCCATCTACGTCGTGACCCTGGCCCGCCCGGAGTTCCTCGAAAAGCAGGCCGGCTGGGGGGCCGCCAAGCGCAACTTCACCTCGCTCTATCTCGAACCCCTCGCCGCGCCGGCGATGCACGAGCTCCTGACTGGCCTGGTGCCGGGCCTGCCCCAGGCGGCCCAGAAGGCCATCGTTGCGCGGGCCGACGGGGTGCCCCTGTATGCGGTCGAGACGGTCCGGATGCTGCTGGCGCAGGGCAAGCTCGTGCTGGACGGCAGCGCCTATCGCCCGAGCGGTGACCTCACGGACGTGGCCGTCCCGGAAACCCTGACGGCCCTGATCGCGAGCCGCCTGGACGCGCTGCCTCCGGATGAACGGACCCTCGTCGCGGATGCGGCGGCCCTGGGCCAGAGCTTCAGCGTGGCGGGCCTGACCGCCGTCTCAGGCCTGGCGCAGGCCCAGCTCGAGCCACGCATGCGAACGCTCGTCCGGCGCGAGCTGATTTCTTTGGATGACGATCCCCGCTCACCCGAGCGCGGCCAGTACGTCTTCGTCCAGGCCCTGATCCGCGAGGTGGCCTACAACACGCTCGCGAAGCCCGAGCGCAAGATCCGCCACCTTGCCGCCGCTCGCTACTTCGAAACGCTCTTCGACGATCAACTCGCCGGTGCGCTCGCCGCCCAGTACCTGGCGGCGTATCGAAACGCTCGTGAAGGAGCCGAATCCGATGCGCTCGCGGCCCAGGCCCGGATTGCTCTCCGGGCCGCCGGTGAACGCGCGGCATCGCTTGGTGCCCCGGCCCAGGCGCTCACGTTCTTCAACGACGCGTTCGGGGTGAGCACGGATCCCCTGGAACGGGCCGCGTTGCTGGAGCGGTCGGGCAAGGTCGCCCGGGCCGCAGCTCGGTATGAGGACGCTGAGCGGCTCTGGAGCGAGGCGATCGACGCCTATCGGCAGCTCCAGATGCGCAGCGCAACGGCCCGGTCGTACTCGGGCCTTGCCGACGCGATGATGGGCGGCTATCGCTACGATGCCGCCGTCACCGTGCTCGAGCCGGCCGCCGCCGAGTTTGCCGACCTTGGCGACGATCCCGGGCTGGCGACGCTGCTTGGGCAGCTGGCCCGCTTCAAAATGCTTCGCCAGACCCATCTCGAGGACGCGATCGTGGCGGCCGATCAGGCGCTGGTCATCGCAGAGCGCCTCGATCTGATCGGCATCGTGGCGGACGCCCTAGTCACCCGCGGCGTCGCCCTGTACCACATCGGCCGTACCTACGAGGGCATCGGCGAGCTGGAGACCGGCCTGCGGCTGGCCATCGACCATGGCCTGGTCGAGACCGAGCTGCGGGCGCGTACGAACCTGGGCTCACCCCTGCAGGACCGCGACCCGCGAGGGCAGCTCGAGGTCTCCCGAGCTGGCCTCGAGCTCTCCCGTCGAATCGGCCACCGCCAAAACGCCGCCTTGTTGTTGGTCAATGCCGCGACCGGAGCGTTCGAGATTGGAGAGTGGGACTGGGCGATCCGGGAGATCGACGATGCCCTGAACACCGAGGGCGTCGAGGAACGGATGGAGCTCCTGACCTTTCGCGGCGAGTTGCTGGTCGAGCGCGCCGAGTCGCTGGATGCCCTCATCGCCGAGCTGCGACCGTGGCTCGAGGCGAGGGTCGCCGATGAACGCTGGCTGGAGGGGGCCCTGGGCACGCTCCGGTTCCTCGAGGCCCGATCTCGACATGACTTCGGGCGGGCCGCGGCGGAGGCCATCGCCACAGCGCGGATCGACGCGCACAACGCCGCGGCTCTCCTCGTCGAGGCGATCTTCTACGCCCTGCTCGACCAGGACCGCGAACTACTGCTCGAGGCACTTGCGGGGATTCCCGAAGTTGGCTCGCACGGGGTGGTCATCAAGGTGGGGCGGCAGGTGGCTGTGGCCGGGCTCGCGATTCTCGACGGGGACGTCGAGGCCGGCCGGGCGGGTCTCCACGCCGCATACGCCGCGTTCCGCGACCTTGGGGTGGTCCGCAAACAGGCGATGACCGGCACGCTGCTGGCCACGCTCATCGGCCCTGACGATCCTCGTACGCGAGCGCTGATCGACGAATCCCGCCAGATCTGGAAGGGCCTGGGAGCCCGCCTCTGGCTGGACGTTCTCGACGAGGCCTCGGCGCCCGCCATGGCGTCCGGCCGCGGTGCCGCGGCCCCGGAAACGGAGCTGTCCACCGTCGCCGCGCCATCCACCCATGCCGAGCATCCGCTACCCTCGGGCTGAACCACTCGGGACGAGGAATCGACTGGCGTGATCTGCAGCAGGTGCGGGACCGAGAACGACGCGGGGGCCAAGTTCTGCCGGGAGTGCGGAACGGGCCTCCTTGCGGGCTGCCCCACGTGTGGCAACACGAACCTGGCCGGGGCGAGGTTCTGTCCGCAATGCGGGACGCCCGTGGGCAGCAGCGAGACGGAGGTTCGAACTGCAGATCGGCCAACCGTCCAGGCCGTGGCAGCGCCGGTCGCCGAGCGGCGGCTGGTCAGCATCCTCTTCGCCGACCTCGTCGGATCGACCGCCCGTGCCGAAGGTCGCGATCCCGAGGAGACGCGCGAGCTCCTGACCCGCTACTTCGACCTGTCGCGGGATGTGGTCACGCGCTACGGCGGCACCATCGAGAAGTTCATCGGCGATGCCGTGATGGCCGTCTGGGGGGCGCCGACTGCGCACGAGGACGACGCCGAACGCGCGGTTCGGGCAGCGCTGGAGCTCGTCGACACGGTCAGGCAGCTCGGCCCGGCCTTACAAGCCAGGGCCGCTGTTCTGACCGGCGAGGCGGCGGTGACCCTCGGTGCGATCGGACAGGGTATGGTCGCCGGCGATCTCGTCAACACGGCCAGCCGCCTCCAGTCCGCAGCCCCGCCGGGAGCGGTCCTCGTCGGCGAGGCCACCCAGCGCGCAGCGAGCAAGGCGATCGCGTTCGAGGAGGCCGGCGACCAGGTGCTGAAAGGCAAGGCGAGCCCGGTTCCGGCCTGGCGGGCCCTGCGGGTGGTCGCCGAGCGGGGCGGTCGAAACCGGGCCGAGACACTCGAAGCGCCGTTTGTGGGTCGCGACGACGAGCTCCGTCTGCTCAAGGACCTGTTCCACGCCACGACGCGTGAGAAGCGCGTCCGGCTGGTCAGCGTCATCGGGCCCGCCGGGATCGGCAAGACGCGGCTCGCATGGGAGTTCCTGAAGTACCTCGACGGCCTCGTGGAGCAGGTCTGGTTCCACGACGGCCGCAGTCCGGCATACGGCGAAGGGATCAGCTTCTGGGCCCTGGGCGAAATGGTCCGGCGGCGGGCAGGCCTCATCGAGACCGACGACGAGGCGACGACCCGATTGAAGCTCGCCGAGACCCTTGCGACCCACGTGCCGGACGCGGAAGAGCGGAGCTGGATCGAGCCTGCCCTCCTGGCGCTCCTCGGCGTCGAGACCAGCGTCGGCTCCGACCAGCTGTTCGGCGCGTGGCGGACGTTCTTCGAGCGTCTTGCCATGTCGGCCCCCGTCGTGATGGTGTTCGAGGATTTCCACTATGCCGACGCCGGGCTCATCGACTTTATCGACCATCTAATGGACTGGAGCAAGAACGTCCCGATCTATGTCGTCACCCTCGCTCGACCTGAGCTGCTGGAGCGACGCGACACGTGGGGCCTCCGAAAGCGCAACTTCCACTCGGTCTACCTCGAGCTGCTCCCCGAGCCGGCGATGCGCGAGCTTCTCCTCGGGCTGGTCCCGGGCCTGCCGGAGACCGCTGTCAAGGCCATCGTCGGCCGGGCCGACGGCATCCCGCTGTACGCCGTCGAAACCGTCCGGATGCTGCTGGCCGACGGCAAGCTGGCGCTCGTCGGGGATCGCTATGTCCCGGTTGGCGATCTGACCAGCCTCGCCGTCCCCGAGACGCTGACCGCGCTGATTGCATCCCGCCTCGACGGTCTCGCGGCCGAGGATCGAACCTTGATCTCCGATGCGGCGGTCCTGGGCCAGAGCTTCACCCTTGCGGGGCTGTCCGCTGTGTCGGGGAGCGCCGAGGCGGAGCTCGAGCCTCGCCTGCGGACCCTCGTCCGGCGCGAGCTTCTGACCCTCGAGGCAGACCCACGGAGCCCCGAACACGGCCAGTACGCGTTCGTTCAGGCCCTGATTCGTGAGGTCGCTTACAACACGCTCGCCCGAAGTGATCGGAAGGTCCGTCATCTCGCCGCGGCGCGGTTTTTCGAGAGCCTCGCCAGCGACGAGATTGCCGGGGGCCTCGCGGGCCACTACCTCTCGGCCCATGCCAATGCGCCGGAGGGTCCCGAGGCCGATGCGCTCGCTGCGCAGGCCCGGATCGCACTTCGGGCGGCGGCTCTCCGTGCCGCGGCACTCGGAAGCCACGAGCAGGCCGTGACGTTCCTCGAGCAGGCCCTGACCGTTGCCACCGAGCCGGCCGAGCGTGCCGACGTCCTCGAGCTCGCTGGGACGTCGGCTTCGTCGGCTGGACACTACGCCGCCTCCGAACAGTTCCTGAACCAGGCGCTTGTCTATCGCCAGCAGGTCGGGGATCGAATCGCGACCGCCAGGACGAGCACCGAGCTAGGGCGTGCGCTCCTCAACGGCCGCCAGGCTGCCCGAGCGCTGGGCGTGCTCGAGGCCGGCGCCGAGGAGTTCGCCGACATCGCGACCGATCCGGCCGTCGTGACTCTGAAGGCCCAGCTGGCCCGGGCCTGCTTCCTCCTCGATCAGAATCAGCGGGCTCTCGAAGTTGCCGAACCGGTCCTTGCAGCAGCAGAGCGCGCAGATCTCAAGGCGATCCTCGCCGATCTGCTCGTGACGAAGGGCACGGCGCTCATGAACATCGGACGCGTCCAGGAGGGGATGGGCATCATCGAGATCGGCGAACGGATTGCTCGAGCGAACGCCTGGACCGGCACCGCGCTCCGCGGCATGAATAACCGGTTCGTCTCGCTCAGCGACATCGACCCCATGGCCGGCCGAGAAATCGCTCTCGAGGGCTTGGCCCTCGCCCGTCGGGTGGGTGACCGGCAGTGGATGTTCCAATTCCGGGCGCTGTCTGCCGTCTCCGCGGATCTCCTTGGTAATTGGGACGACGCGGTCGCCTTATGGCAGGCCTCGCTGGCGGAAGATCCTGAACCTGCCGACCGCCTCGGTCCCGTGTATGGCCTTGCAATCATCGCGGCGGCGCGAGGTGAGCCGCTGGGAGGGGCCGCCGCGGAAATCACCGAGCTGGCGACCCTGATCTCGGATCCGCAGATCACCTGGGCCAGAATCGACGGACCCGCCGTGTTCGCCTCGGCCGACGGACGACTGGCCGAAGCCATCGCCATCTGGCGATCCGGAATGCCGGATTACCCGATTTTCGCCATCCCCTGGCATTGGAGCACCGCGCGCCTTTCGATCCGGCTCGGTGATGCGGAGTCGGCGCAGGCCGATCTCGGCGTGCTCGACGAGAGTGGGCTCCATACACCTCGCGACGAGGCCGAACGCCTTGGAGTCCGAGGGGGTCTGGCTGCTCTCGCCGGACAGACGGCCGCGGCTGTCCAGCTCTATGTCGAGGCGCTCAAGGCCTTCGATGCGCTCGGGGCTGTCTTCACGGGCGCGCAAACCGCGATCGAGATGGCCACGGTGCTTGATCCAGCGACTCCCGAGGTTGGCCGCGCCGTCGACGCGGCGCGCGCGGCCCTCACGCAACTGCGGGCGCGCCCATTCCTCGACCAGCTCGAAGCCGCGGTCCGCCGTCACTCACTAGCCACGCCGTAGTCCACCGGTCGACCCGGTGCCCGAGGATTGCCATCGATGGAGCGCCGATCAGACACCGCCGAGCTGCTCGACGGGCAGCTCGATGATCCGGAGGCCCTCGAGGGTAACCTGGGCGATCTGCGTCGGGTCAACCGCTGGTTCGGCGGCGTCGCACTGAGCGACCAGGGCCTCGAGGCGCTGGCGCCGGGAGCGACGCGTCTGTCCGTCCTCGATGTCGGAACCGGCGGCGCCGACATCCCGATGGCCCTCCTGGAACAAGCGTCGCGGCGAGGTCGCGGCCTGACGATCACGGCGATCGACAGCCGAGAGGAGATCGTGGGTGCCGCCGTGCGTGTTCGGCCGGCGATCGCCAATACCCACGGCCTGATCCTCGACACCGGCGATGGCCGGCGCCTCGACTTCCCCGACCGCTCCTTCGACATCGCCCACTGCTCCCTCGTGCTCCATCACCTCGAGCCCGACGCGGCCGTCGAGCTGCTGCGCGAGATGGGCCGGGTCGCGAGGTTCGGCGTGGTGATCAACGACCTGGACCGCAGCCGTCTCAATTTGTTTGGCGCCCGGCTGCTCACGCGCCTGGGAACGCGCAACCGGTACACCCGCTCCGACGGTCCGCTGTCCGTCCAGCGTGCCTACCGGGTGCCCGAGGTGGTCCGGCTGCTCCGGACGTCGGGGCTGCGACCGATGCGCGTCTTTCGCGGGCCGCTCCGCCATCGCTACTCCATCGCCGCGGTCGTCGGCAAGCCGCTGGAGTGACGGTCGAGCAGGTCGAGGTTGCGATCGTCGGCGGTGGACCGGCCGGCGCGGCACTGGCCGCTCGGCTGGCGAGCTCCGGCCACCAGGTCGTCCTCCTCGAACGGATGCCGAGCTGGCGCTGGCGCGCCGCTGGGGTCTTTGCCTCGCCGGCGGCAGTTTCGGCGCTCGGGCGATTGGGCGTGCCCGTCTCGTTGATCGACGCTGTTGCGCGGCCGATCCCGGCGATGCGGGTCGAGACGGTGGGCGGTACGGCGTTTCGGCTGACCTACGGCGCGGACTCGGGCGGCGAGCCGGCCGTGGGCTTCGATCGTTCGAGCCTCGACCCGGCCTTGCTGGACATGGCCCGCGGGGCCGGCGCCGACGTCCGGCTCGGCTGGAGCGTGGTGAGCCTGGATCTCGAGGCGGGCCGCCTCGACCTGCGTGGGCACTCGGGCGCGGATGCCGCCGAGGCGACCATTGCGGCTCGCGTGATCGTGGGTGCCGACGGCCTGCGCTCCACGGTCGCCCAGGCCGCCCGCGTTAGCCGGCCATCGTGGCTCGGACCTCGGCTCGCCTTGACGTATCACCTACACGATGCCGATGCCATGGCGCCGCGCGACGCCCGGATGCACCTGCTGCGCGATGGCTACGTCGGCATCGCGCCCGTGGCCGGCGCGCGCGTAAACATCGGTATCGTCCTCGGTCGATCGTGGCACGCGCGGGTGGCGCAGGACGGCGCGAAGGTCGTAGCCGAATCGATTGTTCGCGCGATTCCGCCGACCGACGAGGACCGTGCCTCGTGGCGTGACGCACAGCCCAGCGACGCGATCGTCGGGGCATGGCCGCTGGCCCATCGGGTGACTCGGCGGGCCGGGGCGAACTGGCTGCTCGTTGGCGACGCAGCCGGGTTCCTGGACCCGTTCACGGGGGAGGGGATTCATCGCGCGCTCGTCTCGGCTGAGCTTGCTGCGGCCGCCATCGGCGCCCGCACGCGCGGCAGGACCGGCGCATTCGGTGCGTACGAACGGTCGATGCAGCGGCGCTTCCTGGCCAAAAACATCGTCTCGTGGGTAGTCCAGGCCTTCCTGGCTCGGCCGGCCGCATTCGAATACGCCGCTCGCCGGCTGGCCGCTCGTCCGGATCAGCGTGCGACGATGGGTCTCGTGATGGGCGATCTCGTCGGCGCCGGCCGGGCGCTCGATCCGCGCTACCTCGCCGCGCTGCTCGCGCCATGAGGCCAGCTCCGTGCTGAGCTCGATTTCGGTGGATGTCGGCGCCTCCCCGGAGGTCGTCTTCTGGCTGTGCCAGGACGTCGAACGCTGGGACCTGCTCCTGCCGCACTACTCGCGGGCGCGGGTGGTCCGCCGGGAGGACGGCGGCAACCTGGTGGTCGATTTCGTGGCTCGCCGTCCGCTCATCGGGTTCCTGGGACTGGGCCTGCCCGTTGCCTGGCGCGCGCGCACGTGGAACGAGCCGGCAGCGCGGCGGCTGCGCTTCGTGCACGTCGCCGGCGTCACGAAGGGGATGGACGTGACCTGGCGTCTCGAGCCGATCGCCGGGGGCACCCGGGTCTCGATCGACCACGAGTTCCGGCCACGGGCGCCGGGCCTGGCGCCGTTCGTGGACCGATTCTTCACGCAGCCGATCGCCCGACGGACGCTCGCTACGTTCAAGGCGCTGGCCGAAGCGCTTGCTGCCCACCAACCAGGCGCGTTGGGGAAGTCCGACAACCGCGCCACGGCGAACCCACCTCCATGAGCGACCGACGGCGGATCTGGATCACGGGCATCGGGATCATCACCGCGATCGGGATCGGCCTCGAGCCGTTCCGGGCCGGCCTGCGTGCCGGCTGCTCGCCGGTGAAGCGGATTGATCGCTTCGACCCGGGCAAGTTCCGCTCGCAGGTCGCGGCCCAGGTGGACGAGTTCGATCCGCTTGCCTGGATGCCGCCAAAGACGGCCCGCCAGCTCGATCGGTTCAGCCAGTTCGGCCTCGTCGCCGGCCAGCTGGCGATGGAGGACGCGGGTCTGCAGCCGGGCGAGCGGGGGGCTGCCGCTCCCGAACGGATCGGGATCTACCTCGGCTCGGCGCTTGGCGGGATTGCCTACGCCGAGGAGCAGCACGAGCGCTACCTGGAACGCGGGATCCGGTCGGTGGCGCCGAACCTGGCGCTGGCCGTCTTCGGCGGGGCGGCCCCCGCGAACCTGGGCATCGCCCTGGGCGTGCGCGGGCCGATCCTCTCGACCGCGAACTCGTGTGCGTCGGGGGCGGTGGCGCTGGGCGAGGCGCTCGGCGACCTGCGCGAAGGCCGCGTGGATGCGGCGATCGCCGGCGGTTGCGAGATCCCGCTCAGCCCGCTGGCGTTCGGGGCGTTCGACATCATTCGGGCGCTCTCGTCGGGCCACAACCTGGAGCCGGGCCGGGCGGCGCGGCCATTCGACGCAGCGCGGGATGGGTTCGTCATGGGCGAAGGCGCGGCCCTGCTCATCCTCGAGGCTGCGGACGTGGCGTCGGCACGCGGAGCCGTGCCGTATGCCGAGCTGATGGGCTACGGCGCCACGTCCGACGCGCATCACATGGTCCAGCCGCGGGCCGATGGCACCGAGGCAGCTCGGGCGGCGTCGATTGCGCTGGCCGACGCAGGCGTGTCGCCCGACGAGATCGACTACGTGAATGCCCACGCGTCATCGACGCCGATCGGCGACGTGGCCGAGGCCCGAGCCATCGCGCTGGCCCTCGGCGCGCGAGCGGCCACGGTCCCGGTCAGCGGCACGAAGGCACTCTACGGCCACCCGCTCGGTGCGTCGGGGGCGATCGAGGCGGCGATCTGCTCGCTCGCGATCCGCGACGGCTGGGCTCCGGCCTCGGCCAACCTCTTCGACCCGGATCCCGAGGTCGCGGCGCTCCTACCGGGGCTGTTGCGCAGCGGCCGTGATGGCACGTACCAGCGCGTGCTCTCCACGTCGTTCGGCTTCGGCGGCCTGAACGCGGCCCTGGTGTTCGGCACGGTGGAGTAGCGCCGCTCGCGGTCCCTGTCCACCCCGCACGTTCCGGCTGAGTGGGCGCTCGCTCGTGCCAGATTCCAGCCAGGAGGACCGTATGGTCGGCCGGCAGGCAATATCGGGCCGAACCGGGCGTCCGCGACCACGGTTCGTGCATGATCGAACGTATCGTCAGGCAGGTTCGGGCGAGTTCGGGCGACTTGAAGACCCTCGACCGGCCATACGGTCCTGGTGACTGGAATCTGTCCGGGATCTGTCCGGGATCCGTCCGGAACGTGTCCGAGCAAGGGCCGAGCGCCCGAGTGACGGGGCCCGAGGCCCTACCATCTGCGCATGGGCGGCCAATGACCGAAGAGCGACGACTCGTCACGATCCTGTTTGCCGATGTCCGCGGCTCGACCACCCTTGGCGAGTCGATGGACCCCGAAGACCTCCGGGCTCTCCTGGGACGCTACTACTCGATCGCCCGTGAGGTCATCGCCGAATACGGCGGAACGCTCGAGAAGTTCATCGGCGACGCCGTGATGGCCGTCTTCGGCCTGCCCGTGGCGCATGGCGACGACGCCAGCCGGGCCCTCGGCGCGGCGCTCGACCTTCGCGACCGGGTGCGCAGCGATCCCCGCCTCGGCGAGCGACTGCCGCTTCGCCTGGGGGTGGCGAGCGGCGAGGTCGTGGCCCGCCGGGACGCAGCGGCCGGCGAGGACTTCCTGATCACGGGCGACGCCGTGAACACGGCCGCCCGGCTCCAGCAGGACGCCGAGCCATGGTCGATCGTGGTGGCCGACCGGACCGCCCTCTCGGCCGGCGACTTCTTCTTCGGGGCGGCCACTCGGG
Organism: Chloroflexota bacterium; assembly: GCA_041691435.1. GTDB lineage: Bacteria > Chloroflexota > Limnocylindria > Limnocylindrales > CSP1-4 > Palsa-1033. The sequence continues at coordinate 4,155 of JBEPUS010000028.1, read as the reverse complement.
TCGACGCGCGGGGCAAGGCCGTCCCGGTCACGGCTCGCCTGCTCCTCGGGCGGAGATCTCGGTCGCGCCGGCACCTGCCCATGATCGGACGGGACGCCGACCTGCTTCAACTCGAGCTCATCGCCCGGCGGGTGGTGACCGAGCGTCGGCCGTTCCTGGTGAGCATCGTGGCCCCGGCCGGGACGGGCAAGACACGGCTGGTCGAGGCGCTCCTGGATCGACTGCCCGAGATTGGGGGCGACGGCGGCACCGTCGCGATCGCCCAGTGCCTGCCCTACGGCCAGCGGCTGACCTACTGGCCGTTGCGCTCCGTGCTTGAGCGGTTCGTGGGGATCGACGACGACATGTCGCCGGACGTCGCTCGGCAGGCAACGACCGACTGGCTCGCAAGCCACGACGTCGAGGACGCGTCGGTTGTCGCGGATGCCCTGCTCGCCACGATTGGCGTGACCGAGGTCGGGAATGTCGATCGAGCCGTCCTCTTCAGCGCCTGGCGGACGGCCCTCGAGGCGGCCGCCGCCAACGGACCGCTGACCCTGGTGCTGGAGGACCTGCACTGGTCCAGCGACAGCCTGCTCGACCTGCTCGACTCATTGGTCCAACCACGCCCCGACCTGCCGATCCTGATCATCGCCGTCGCCCGGCCCGAGCTCCTGGAGCGCCGTGCCTCGTGGAGCGGCGGTCGGCGCAACTCGCTGTCGCTGGCCCTCGAGCCGCTTGGTGCTCCTGACATCGCGACACTGGTGAGCCACCTCGTGGAGGGGGTGAGTCCCGACGTGATCGAAGCGGTGGTGGAGCGCGCCGACGGCAACCCGTTCTACGCCGGCGAGATCGTGCGAGCCCTCGTGGAGCAGGCGGGGCCGGCGCTCGACGGGAAGGTGGCCCGGGAGACGCTCCAGCGCCTGCCCGATACCGTCCAGGCGACGGTCCTGGCCCGGCTCGACCTCGTATCGTCCGAGGAACGGCGGGTCCTCCAGGTGGGATCCGTGTTCGGCCGTGGGTTCGTCCTCGCCGGCATCGTGGCCCTGGATCCGAGCCTCACGGCGGACGCCAGTGAGATCGCGGACCGACTCCTTGAGCGCGACCTCATCCGCCAGTCCGGGCCGCACGAGTACGCCTTCCGCCACATCCTCATCCGCGAGGTGGCCTACGGCATGTTGCCCCGGACCGAGCGCGCCGGGCTGCACGCCGACGCCGCGACGTGGCTATCGTCGCGCGGGGCCGCCCACCCCGAGGCCTACGCGGAGCTCGTCGCGGTCCACGCCCGCGAGGCTGCGTCGCTGGCCACCGCCCTGGACCTTGATACCGCGCCCGCGCTGCGCCGCGACGCCGTCCAGCGGCTCGAGGCAGCCGCCACGGCGGCCCAGAGCGCGGGTGCGAATGTCGAGGCCCTCCGCCATCTGCGTGCGGCGCTCGAGCTCGCTTCGCCCGACCAGCATCTCGATCTGTACGAGCGGATGGGTGACACGACGGTCCACGGTGACACGAGCATCGAGGCATTGACCAGGGCGCTCGAGCTGGCCCAGGCCTCGGGGGCTTCGCCCGAGCGGGTGCTGCGGATCCTGAGCGGGATCCTCACGTTCCATACCCGCTGGCAGGGTTCGGTGGCCGGCCGGCTGACCGAGGCCGAGCTCACCGGCCTGTTCGACGAAGGCCGGCGCCTCCTGCCCTCGGTCCAGGACGAGGTGACGCGGGCACGGTTCCGAGCCGCCGAGGCGTTCCTGCCGTTCTGGCTTGCGGCAGCCGGCCGAGCGCCCACGGAGGCGGACCTGCGGACCGCCGATGCCAGCGCCCATGAAGCATTGGTCCTCGCCACCCGGCACCAGGTGGCGAGCCTGCAGAGCGCGGCGCTCGATGGGATCGGCGGCAACGCCCAGACGCGAGGCGACTTCGCGGCGATGCTGAGTACCGCCCGGCAGCGCCTGGCGTTGTCCGACCGGCTCGATCTTGGCGAGCGGATCGATGCCGCGTGCATGGTCGTTTGGGCGTCTGTAACGACCGGCGACCTGGCCGAGGCGGCGGCCGTCTCGGAGGCCACCCTCAAGCTGATTCAGCCTGGGCAGGCTTCGAACTGGGCGCTGCACCTGGCGGCATGGCACACCGTGACCAACGCGTTGCGCGGCGACTGGGAGGCCGCGAGCGCTTCGGCGTCGCGGGCCCATCGGCTATGGGTGGAGCTGGACCGGGTCCCGGCCGGCTACTCGACCCGCGGATTCCTGGCCGCCTTCATCGTCGCCCGTGCCCGGCACGACGACCCGGCAATGACCCGCTGGCGGGAAACCCTCGAGGAGATCAACGCCTCCTTCCGGAGATCGACGCGCGCGCAGTTGATCCAGAGCGTGCTGGGTGATGATCCGGATGCGACGGCCAGCTTCCTCGAGACGGCTGATCTGGGGGTCCTGGGCGACGACACGACCGAACGGGTGGTCTCGTTCGTGTCGGATCGCGGCGCGGTCCTCACCGACGCAACGCTCGCCCGACTCACCGCCGCGTCGTTCCCAACCTCCCGAATGCTCGGCGCCCAGATCGAACGTGCACGTGGCCTGGCCCACCGCCAGCCGCTCGAGCTTGCAGCGGCGTTGACGATCCTCGAGCGGGCTGGGGCTCGGCCGGGCGTGGCCCGCGTCCAGGTAGAGCTGGGACGGCTCACCGACGATGCTGCCCTCGTGGCGGAGGGCCTGCGCGGCCTCCGCGAGATCGGCGACATCGACCAACTCGATCGCTACGCGACTCGTCCCTGAACCGACCCTTGTCGGCGCCGCTCGCTCGGCGTTTCCTTGTCGGCTCGGCGTTCTCGCCGGGGGTCGCTGCTGGCTCAGCTGGGCATCTTTCCGCGGGCCCGGGGCCCGAGGCCGCCGTTGCGACGTTTTCGCCGGGGTGGACTAGCGCCGCTCGCGGTCCTTGCCGATTCCACGTTCCACCTGAGTGGGCGCTCGCTCGTGCCAGATTCGCGCGTGCCAGATTCCAGCCAGGAAGACCGTATGGTCGGCTGGCGATCGATTTCGGGCCGAAGTGGGCGTGCGCGACCTCGGTTCGTGCATGCTCGAACGGATCGTCAGGCGAGTTCGCGCGTGTCGAAGCCCTCGACCGACCATACGGTCCTGGTGACTGGAATCTGTCCGGAAGCCGTTCGGAACGTGTCCGGGATCCGTCCGGGCCGGGGCCGCTGCTACGTCTTTTTCGGCGGGGCCGGCTTCCAGGGCTGGTGGGAGCTGATCGCCATCTTCCACTTGCCGTCCTGGCGCACATAGGTCGAGGCGATGCTGCCTTCGTACGGCGCGTCCTGCCCGTCCGTGCGACCACGTCCGTGGTAGGCGAGGATCACCACGTCCGGCGTGACCTGGCGAATCTTGAGATCAAGCATCTCGACGTCGCGCCACGGGGCCTCCGCCGGATTCTTCGCAACCTGGTCACGCTCGACGAAGCCCATCGGCTCAATCACCGACAGGCCGCCCTCCACGATGTTGTTCGTGAAGTAGCTGCCGTCGTCGGCGTGAATCCAGAAACCCTTCTCGATCGCGGTGATTTCATCGTTGAGCGTAGGCATGGGATTCCTCCTTCGGACTAACCACGATCCTATGCGCCCACAGGTCGGCCCCGGCGACGAACGGCGGCCCCGTTCCTATCGGCGGCATTGCAACATTCGAGGCGTAGGATGCACAGGCCGCGTGCCCCCGAGCGTCTGCTGCGCTCCGCCGTCGGCGAGCTGGAGGGCTCCCCGTGCCGAAGTACCTCATTACGGCCAACTACACCGCGTCGGGCGTCAAGGGCCTGCTGGCCGAGGGCGGATCTGCGCGCGAGAAGGTCGTCGAGCGCCTCGCCAAGAGCCTGGGCGGCAAGCTCGAATGCCAATACTGGGCCTTCGGCAAGAACGACTACGTCGCGATCGTCGACCTGCCCGACAACGCGGCCGCCGCTGCCCTCAGCCTGACGGTGAGCGCGTCGGGCGCTGTGGCCACCATGACCACGCCTCTCCTGACGGGCAAAGACGTCGACGAGGCGTCGAAGCTCCACGGCGACTACCGAGCCCCCGGCACCAGGAGCAAGTAACGGGCTCCCAGCCGTGACCTTGGCGCTAGCGCCTGGTCGGCGCGAGCGTCTGGTCCGGCCCGGTCGGCGCGAGCGCGTCGCGCCTCGGTCCTGACCTGGCGTCCC
>JBEPUS010000027.1:0-19757 GCA_041691435.1 Chloroflexota bacterium | reverse complement strand
GGCCCTGACCTCGCTCGCCGAGGATGCCCGCAACGCGGGAATCGAGCTGGCCTGAGCCTCGGCTACTTGTGGAGCCAGGTATCGGTGAACGTGCCGACGCCGAGCTTCGAGGGAGCCGCTCGCTTCACCGACCCCGTGGCCATCGTGGTGACCTGGTGTGCCCAACGATCGACCGTCTGGAGGGCGCCGCCGATCACCGCCTCGGTCCCCGTGAACGTGACCGCTTCGAATTTCGCGAGGGGTCCGGGTGCACACTTCTTCGGGCAGCCGATCTCAGGACCCTGGACCTCCCATTGGGCGTCTTCGCGGATCGCGTCCTTGACGGTCACGACGTTCGCCATGATCTCGCCAGACGTCAGGTCGGCGATCGTCATCGTGAAGGCATGGCCGGATACGCGCACCTGCGTCCAGATCTGGTCGTGGACGGCCACATCGAACGTCGCCAGCTTGAATCCGTTCTTCGCGGCCAGGGCGTCCGTGAACGCGATGTAGTTCGGCACGCCATCGAAGCAATACGCCTCGGTGGCTGCCTTCTCGAAGCGCTCATCTGCAGGGACGGTGCCCTTGCCGTTGGTTCCACCGATCCCTGAGTAGATGACGACGTCGCTCTTGGAATCACCGGCCGCGCACGTGATGGCCGGCAGGATCCAGCTCGCCTCGACGCACGTGACCGTGTTGCTCGTCCCCGTGTCGAGATAGCCGGCAAAGTACTTGTCCTTGTTCGTGAACAGGGACGTGCTCGCTCGACCCTTGGTGCCCGTGCAGTGTTTCAGGGTCAGTGCAGGCGTCGGACTCGGTGTCGGCGCCGGCGTGGCCGTCGGGCTCGGGGACGGCGTCGGCGATGGCGAGGAACTCAGGCTGGCGGTCGAGCTGGCGCTCGGGGACACGCTCGCCGATGGGCTCGACACCGCGACCGCGGCCGAGGCGTTGGGCGATGGAACGACATTCGTGCTGCCACAGGCTGCCAGCACCACGGCCAGCAGGATCACGAGACCACCCGCCATGGGCTGGCGGGCTCCCATCTGGAACCATCGACTGGCCACGCGGCCCCCCTGTTGTTCGGCGCGACTTGGGCGTAGCAGGCGGATGATCGGGCGAATCGTGGTGATCGCACCATCAGCCGATGGTCCTGTTCGGCACGAATCGCCCACCTGCGACTTCAGGACCCGCCAAAGACGTAGCGATCCAGGAACGCATTGCGAAACTTGCCGTTGGGGTCGTGGCGCCCCGCGAGCTCGATGAAGGCCGGCAGCCGCGGATAGGCGGCACGGACCGCGGTCGGGGCCATCGTGAAGAGCTTGCCCCAGTGCGGGCGGGGCACGAAGTGGGCCAGGGCCGCCTCGATCTCCGGTACCACCAGCCGGACCCGATCCCAGTCGGGTTGCCACGTGAAGTGGATCGCGACCGAGGCTCGCTCGAAAGCCGTGCTCAGCCACAGGTCGTCAGACGCGACCGTGCGGATCTCCGAGACCATGAGGAGCGGCTGGATCCGGGTCCGGAGCGCGGCGACCGCCAGCAGGGCCTCGACGGCGTGGCGCCTGGGGATCAGCCACTCGGTCTGCAGCTCGGCACCCGCGCTGGGCGTGTGGTCAAGCCGGAAGTGGGGCAGCCGCTCGTGCCATGGACCGGGGACCCCGAGCTGCTCGGTGAGCGCATCGGCGGGCATCCGCCGGATCGGGTGGATCTTCTCGGTCGCGCGGGTCGCCCCGAAGACCTCGCCCGGCGGATCGAAGGAGGAGCCTGTGACCACCCGGCGCTTGAGCCACAGCTGTTCGAAGTCCGGCCCGTGCCATTCGGTGAACAGGCTGACGCTGGCGGCCAGGGCCGTGATCTCGTCGAAGTGCCGGGCGACCATGTCGAGCGAGACGTTCTCGTAGAGGTCCTGGCGGACGTCGAAGGTTGGCTCGAGCTCGAGGGTCAGGGCACTGACCACGCCCAACGCACCAAGTGCGACCACCGCGCCACGGAAGCCATCGCCGTCGAGGTCCCGGTCGAAGGCGACGATCTCGCCATTCGCCGTCACCACCTCGAGCGCGGCGACCGCCGTTGCCAGGTTGCCGCTCCGGTCGCCTGAGCCGTGGGTGGCGGTGGCGACGGCGCCGGCGATCGAGATATGGGGCAGCGAGGCGAGGTTGTGGAGCGCGAAGCCGTCGGCCTGGAGCCGAAATGCCAGCTCGCCGTAGCGAACCGCGCCATCGACACGGACACGCCGTCCGGCCCGGTCCAGGTCGTAGATCCGGGGCATCTCGGCCAGCGAGACGTGGTCGCCGGTGGTGTCGGCGATCGCGTTGAAGGAGTGGCGCGAGCCGAGCGCCCGCAGCCGGCGCGCTCCCCGGACCACCGCCTGGAGCTCATCGATCGAGCGGGGCTGGTGGAGCCGGGCCGCTCCGTAGGTGTAGTTGCCGGCCCAGTTGTTCACGCCCGAAGCGTAGCGCGGTGCCCTGCCTTGATTCCCCGGCGCCGGTCGGCCAGAGTTCGAGGCGATCCGCCGGCACCCCGCCTGCGCCAAGCCTCGTGGAGGACCTGTGAACAACCTCGTCTACGGCAACCAGCAGCCCGACAAGCTCGCGGCCGGCGTCGAAGAGATCGTTCGCAAGGACCTCGGATCAGCCAGCCCCCTGCCCTACCGGGTCCTCGACGTGGCCGACGGCAAGGCCACGGTCGGCTCGGTCCTCGTCGACATCGGCAACGTCCTCGGCTCCGGCACGGTGACGCCGTTGCTGACGGTCGAGATCGCCCTGGCCGGATCGCAGCCCGCGACCCTCCAGGCCCAGCTGATCCGCCAGGGCGTCGGCGCCTACTGCGGCACGCTGACCTTCCTGTTCGGACTGTCGAAGCCCGTGGCTGGCGAGGTCGGCTTCGAGGAGCACAAGTCGTTCGGCACGGCCAAGTTCACCGGCGAACCCAGCCTGGCCGCCCGGCTGAATGGGGTCAAGGACCTCGCCAAGCGGGCCGACAAGATCCTGCGCAGCGAGGCCGACATGGGCTCGATCAAGGTGAAGGTGCCGCGTGTCCTTCGGCTCTCGCCGGTCAGCGCTGGCTCGCTCCTGGTGCTGGGGACGCTGCCCCGCCTGACGTCGCTCAACACGAGCGCGACAACCGATGCCCGCGAGATCATGGAGATCGCTGCGGCCGTCCTCGTCGCCATCTGAACTCGAGCAGGTTTGAAGAAGTCCCGGCGCTGAGCCTGGCCAGTTCGCGCCGGGCGGCGGCGCATCGTATCGTGGTCGGGTGAGCGACCCGGACACGATCGCCCTCCGGGCCTCGGGGCTCGGCCGTCGGTTCGGCGCGACCTGGGCCGTCCGCGGGATGAGCTTCGAGGTGCCCCGCGGCCGGGTGCTTGGACTGCTGGGCCCGAACGGTGCCGGCAAGACCACCACCGTCCGGATGCTGACCGCCCTGATCGAGCCAACCGAAGGGACGGCCACGATCGATGGCTTCGACGTTCGGACCGATCCCGACGCCGTCCGGGCCCGGGTGGGGATCCTGACGGAGACGCCCGGCCTGTACGACCGGCTGTCCGCCCAGGCGAACCTCGACTTCTTCGGCCGGCTGTACGGCCTCGACGCGTCGACACGGGCAACCCGGATCGAGCATTTCCTGCGGCTCTTCTCGCTGTGGGACCGGCGCGCCGACGTGGCCGGCACGTTCAGCAAGGGCATGAAGCAAAAGCTGGCGATCGCCCGCGCCCTGATCCACGACCCGGCGGTGATCTTCCTGGATGAGCCCACGGCGGCGCTCGACCCGGAGGCCGCGTTCGTCGTCCGCGAGGCGATCGAGACCCTCCGGCAGGCCGGCCGGACGATCGTCCTGGCCACCCACAACCTCGATGAGGCGGACCGGCTCTGCGACCAGGTGGCATTCGTGCGCGGCGGGCTGCTGCGGATCGACTCCCCCGCCCGGCTGCGCGGCTCGCTTGCCGGTGGACGGGTGGAGGTCCGGATCGCCGACCGGGCGGCCGACGCGGGCCTGATCGCGATCGCCACGGGCATTGACGGGGTCAATGCCGCTCATTTCGACGGCGACCGGCTCGTCGTGGATGCCGTGGATCCGTCGAAGGTCACCCCTGGGCTCGTGCTGGCGCTGGCCACGGCCGGCGCGGCGATCCTGGAGGTCCGGCCGGCGGCCACGTCGCTCGAGTCGGTCTACTTCGAGGTGATGGGCGCTCAGCCCGGCGCCGATGGTCAGGCCGCCTGATGCGCCGGCGGATCATCGTCACGGTCCTTCGCCGCGAGTTCGCGGAGACGATCCGCAATCGCCTCCTGCTGGCAACGATCCTGATCCCGCCAATGCTGCTGACCGTGGCGCCGCTCCTGCTGGGCAGCGCGATCGGCGCCCACACGCTGCCCCCGGACCTGGCCAAGGCGGTCCTTGGGCAGCGGCCGGAATGGGCGAGCTTCAGCGCGTCCGAGCTGGCCGGGGCGTTCGCCGTCCAGCAGTTCCTTGCCTTCTTCCTGCTGATGCCGGCCTACATCCCGCTGGCGATCGCGACCTATTCGATCATCGGCGAGAAGCAGGCGCGCAGCCTGGAACCGGTCCTCGCGGCGCCGATTCGGACGTCCGAGCTCCTCGCCGGCAAGGCACTCGCCGCACTGATCCCGGGCGTCGCCGCGGGCTGGCTGACCTACGTCGTCTTCGTCACGCTGGCCTCGGTGGTCTACGGGCCGCATCTCTTCCTCGTGGTCTCGGACCCCAGCTGGCTGGCCGGCGTCTTCGTCCTCGGGCCGGCGGTCGGGCTCGTCTCGGTGGTCGCCGGGGTGATCGTGAGCGCCCGGGTCAACGATCCGCGGGTCGCCCAGCAGATCGGCGGCGTGGTGATCGTGCCGATCATCGGGGTGACCCTCCTGCAGGCCACGGGCACCCTGCTGGTGGGCGCCTCCGGCTACCTGTTCCTGGCCGTGATCCTGGCGCTCATCGGCCTGGCCGGCCTTCGCCTCGGAGTCCGGCTCTTCGAACGCGAAGCCATCCTGACCCGCTGGAAATAGTAACCAACCTGTGCCGATGGACCCGGTAGCGTTCGGCCTGAGCGGGAGTGGCTGGCGAGCGGCCTTCTTCGAACGAGTTGCCGCGGCCCTGCCGGACCGGTTTCGGCTCATCGGGCGCTACTCGCTGCGCTCGCCGGCGACGGCCGCTTCCATTGACTCGCTGCTCGAGGGACGGCCGCGGTTCGTGGTCCTGGCCGTCCCGCGCGAGGTCACGCCGGACCTCCTGACCGAGCTCGCCGAGCGCGGTGTCGCGGTGCTCGCCGAGACGCCCCCGGCAGTCGACCTCGCGGGCCTCCGCAGATTGGCGGCCCTGGCGACGTACGGCCCGCGAATCCAGGTGGCCGAGCAATACCGCTTCCAGCCACTCCACGCCGCGCGGCTGGCGATCGCCGCGAGTGGCCGGATCGGCACGATCAGCCAGGCCCAGGTCTCCGTTGCCCATGGCTACCACGGGATCGATCTCCTTCGGCGCTACCTGGCCGCCGGCATGGATCCGGTGACGATCACGGCCAGGCGGTTCGAAGCGCCGGTCGTCGCCGGCCCGGATCGCGCCGGTCCGCCGGCCGGCGCACGGCTCGTCCACGACTCCCAGGTCATCGCCACGTTCGACTTCGGCGACCGGCTGGGGATCCTCGACTTTGCCGACGAGCAGTACTTCTCCTGGATCCGCGGCCTGCGGGCACTCGTCCGGGGTGACCGCGGCGAGATCGACGGCTACGAGGTGCGCTGGCTCTCCGACCATCGAACGCCCGTCCGGGTCCGGCTTGAACGCCACGACACGGGTCACGACGGCAATCTCGAGGGCCTCTACCTCGAAGGCATCACGGCTGGACCCGAGTGGCTCTACCGGAACCCGTTCGGGACCGCCCGTCTGACCGACGACGAGCTGGCGGTCGCGACCTGCCTGGACCGGATGTCCGAGGCGATGGATGGCGGGCCGGACGTGTGCTCGCTGGCCGATGCGGTCCACGACCGCTACCTCGACCTGCTGGTCCAGGATTCGATCGACTCCGGCGCGCCGCTGCGGGCCGCCGGCCACATCTGGGCGGGGCCGTAGCGTCGCATCCCGGCTCTGGCTCGAGTCTCAATGGAGGCTACGATTGGTGCGAGCGCGCCGGTCGAGATTGGCCATGGAGGGACGGGCATGATTCATCGCCTGGGTGCGCTGGTTGCGACCGTGTCGCTCATCGGCGCTGGCTGCGGTGCCACCGCTTCTCCGGCAGCGAGTCAAGCGCTGGACAGCCCGCCGGCTTCGACGGCGGCAGCCGGCGCCTCACTCGCGCCGAACCCGACCCCGGCGAGCTCACCCGTCGCGCCAGGTCCGAGCTTCCACACGGCCGGTCCGCTGGCGGAGATCCGGGCAACCCTGATCCCCTGGAAGGACGGCGTCAACGCCGACGCCAACGCGATCCTGGAGGTCAGGAACATCAGCGCATCGGCCATCGATACCGTTGCGAAGTACCAGGACTACACGATCACCGACAGCGCGGGCGGCATCCAGGCGACCGGCGAGTTCACCAACGTGTATCCGTATGAGATTGCGCCCGGGGCAATTGGCTACGTGGCCCAGGAGATCATGGTCAGTGACGACACGGACCCGGCCCTGTTCGTCCACCTCACCGCAACCACCGCCTTTGTCAAGGCGACGCACAAGGACATCGCCCTCACCGTGAGCGACACCGCCAACGAGCCCGGCCTGAGCGGCTACGGAGCCGCGACGACCGGGATGGTCACGAACACCTCGAAGATCCCCGTCGAGGAGGTCGCAGTCGCCGCGTTCTACTACGACGCGGACGGCAACGTGATCGGCTACTCGTTCGGCGGCCCGAACAACCTCGGGCCCGGCAAGACCAAGCCGTTCGTCACCGACACCGGCACGCCGCCGCTCAACTTCAGGACGATCGCGCGGACCGTCGTGATCGCCGAATCACTCTGCCGCGATGGGCCCTGCCTGCCCTGAGGCCCCCGGTCGCAGGGGGCGAGCGGTGCAGCTCAGGTCCAGGCCAGCTCTGGTCCACGACCGAGTTCGGACCTGAGAGCGCTGGCATACTCGGCCGGGGAGGTGCTGACGTGGTGAGGTTTCGGGCGACCATCGAGCTCCGGGGCAAGACAGCGCGTGGGATCTCGGTGCCCGCCGAGGTGGTCGAGGCGCTCGGCCGGGGCAAGCGACCGCCGGTCAGCGTGACGATCCGGGACTACACCTACCGGAGCACGATCGCGGCATACACGAACGAGTTCCTGATCGGGGTGAGCGCCGAGAATCGGCTCGCCGCCGGCGTCGTGGCGGGCGATGTCGTGGACGTGGAGCTTCAGCTCGACACGGCCCCCCGGGTGATCGAGGTGCCCGGCGACTTCGGTGCAGCGCTCGACAGCGAGCCTGCCGCCCGGCAGGCGTGGGATGCCCTCTCCTACAGCAACAAGAGCGGATTCGTGCTCGGCATCCGGGATGCGAAGACGCCCGAGACCCGCCAGCGCCGGATCGACAAGGCTGTCGCCCAGCTCCGCGAAGCCCGTCGCTAGACGCTCGCGGACCGGCGTCGCGTTCGAGCGTGGAGGCCGGTCCCTGCCCGCTATGGGCCGAAGCGGCTATAGCCCCGAGCGTATGGTGGTGGTGGGATTGCGCTGACGCAGTCCCGTTTCGTTCGCTCGAGGTCGCCTGTGCGCCGCCGCCATCGCTCTCTGCCTACCGGTCTGCTCTTTGCCCTGGTGCTGGCGGCTGCGATCGTGGGTCCGGTCGGGGCGTCCACGTTTGGCGCCGTGCCGAAGCCGGCCCCGACGGGCAATCCCCCGTCCTGCCGGCTGGGCAGCGTCACCACCCAGCTCCACGGCTACGCCGATTGGTCCGAGACGCTCGTGGATTGGGACCTGCGGCTGCCGTCGGGCTATGCCCCGAAGGACCTCGTCCCCGTGGGCCGCGCCGGGATCTCCGGCAGCGGGCTGATCCGTTCGTTCGTGATCCCGGACCTCGGCGCCCTGGCCCGGGCGGCTCGGGCCGCCGGTGCTCCGATCGCGGTCGAGGGTGCCTATCGGAGCTACAACACGCAGGTCGCGACGTTCAACCACTGGGTCTCGGCGCTGGGCTACAGCAACGCCCTCCTGGGCAGTGCCCGGGCGGGCCATTCAGAGCACCAGCTGGGCACGGCGATCGATTTCAAGAGCGCAGGCGGCGGCGCGCCATGGCATCTCAACGGGTTCGACTGGGCCACGACCGCGGCGGGTGCCTGGATGATGAAGAATGCCTGGAAGTACGGGTTCATCCTGTCGTACCCGAAGAACAAGACCAGCCAGGTCTGCTACGCCTACGAGCCCTGGCACTACCGCTACTTTGGCCGGGCGACTGCCGCCGCGATCCACGCCTCGGGCGAAACCACCCGAACGTGGCTGTGGCAGCAGGCCCACCTCAAGCCCGTCAACCTCGCCCGGGCCGGTTCGATGGGTCCGCGGGCCCGGCCGTTCTAACGCCGGGCCGGCGTTCCCCGCCCTACGAGCGCTGGGCCGGGGGCGCCGACTCGATCATCGTGGTCGGCGCGTTGTGGATCGCCGGGACCTGGCCCAGGCGACCGGCCTGGTAGTCGGCCATCGCCTGGATCACCTCTGCGCGGGTGTTCATGACGAACGGTCCCATCCAGGCAACTGGCTCGCGAATTGGGCGGCCGCCGAGGACGATCACGTCAAGGTGGGGGCTGTGGCTGTCCTGCTGCATCGCGGCGTTGACGGTGATCGTGTTGCCCGGTCCGAAGACGGCCAGCTGGCCGGTCTGGATCGGGCGCGCCTCGGTGCCCACGGTGCCGTAGCCGACGAGCACGTAGACGAGTGCGTTGTAGTCCGCCCGCCACGGGAGCGACAGCTTCGCGCCGGGGCTGAGGGTGGCATGGACCAGGGTCATCGGCGTGTACGTTGAGCCGGGGCCGGCATGCCCGGCGATCTCACCGGCGATCACCCGGACGAGGACACCGCCGTCGCTCGAGGAGACGAGGGCGACTTCCTTCGCGCGCAGGTCCTGGTAGCGCGGCGCGGACCATTTCTGGGCGGCCGGCAGGTTGACCCACAGCTGGAAGCCGTGGAAGAGGCCGCCGCTCGCAACGAGCGCCTCCGGCGGCTTCTCGATGTGCAGGATCCCGGCCCCGGCCGTCATCCACTGGGTATCGCCGTTGGTGATCACGCCACCGCCGCCGTTCGAATCGCTGTGCTCGAACGTGCCGTCGATCATGTAGGTGACCGTCTCGAAGCCCCGATGCGGGTGCCACGGGGTGCCCTTCGGCTCGCCCGGCGCGTACTCGACCTCGCCCATCTGGTCGAAATGGACGAACGGATCGAGCTCGGCCAGATCCATTCCGGCAAATGCCCGGCGGACCGGGAATCCCTCGCCTTCGAAGCCGCGCGGCGCGTTGGTGATTCCCTTCACCGCTCGCTCGCGGGCAACGATGGGGTCGGGCTCCGGGATCCGGGGCAGGACGGTGATGTCTTCGACGACGACGGCTGGCATTGGCTTGGCGACTCCGTGTGTCTGGCACCACGGTAGCACAACGGTAGTTGCGGGCGCAACGAGTATTTGACGTGTGCCACGTCCGTGGCGTGAGCGCCGGGTCCGACTACGATGGAGGACCTGCCAGCCACCCTTCCGGGAGACCCGATGAGCGACGACATCAACACCCTGGCCGTCGAGTACTACGACTTCCGCCACCGCGTTGGGCCAACCGGGGCGCACATGGACGGCGACTATCGGTTCGCCGGGAGCTTCGAAGCCTTCAGCCGGGCGGCCGAGGACGCCGAGATCGAGGAGAACCGCCGGTTCGCCCGGGAAGCCATCGCGCTCGACGCCGCGGGCCTGGCACCCCAGGATCGGATCAGCCGCGAGATGCTGGCGTGGGACGCGACAGCGCGTGCCGATCTTGCCGAGGCGCGCCTGGCTGAGCTCGCGGTGAACCCGATCTCCGGGCAGCAGGCGATGCTCCCGGTCCGGTTTCCGAAGCTGTCGTTCCCGACGGTCGCCGTTGCCGATGCCCTGCCTGACAAGCTGCGCGGCGCGGGTGCCGCCTTCGACGATCTCGCCGAGCGCCTTCGTGAGGGCGTCGCGGCCGAGCGCACGCCGGCGGCCTTCGCGGTCGATCAGACCCTCGACCAGCTCAACGCCTGGCTGGCCACCCCGATCGGCCACGATCCGCTCCTCAACGTGAGCCTGCCGGCCGGCCTGCCCCACGCGGCGACCCGCCGGCGCACGCTCGAGTCCGTGGTCCAGACCACCGTTCGACCCGCCGTCGAGCGCTATCGCGACGTGATCCGCGACGAGGTGCGCCCGAAGGCGCGGCCCGATGAGCGTGCCGGACTGTTCTTCCTGGCCGACGGGGCCGACGCCTACAGCCGCGCACTGCGCCTCTATACGACCCTGTCGATGCCCGCCGAACAGATCCACGAGATCGGGCTGGCCCAGGTCGAGTCCCTGGCCGGCGAATACCGCCAGCTCGGGCCGCAGGTCACCGGCTCGGCCGACCTCGACGAGATCTTCGAAGCGCTGCGCTCCGATCCCGCCCTGCACCATACGAATGCCGCCGACATTGTGGCCGCCTCCAAGGCAGCCCTGGCCAGGGCCCGGGACGCGATGGGCGGCTGGTTCGGGATCCTGCCCATCGCGGGCTGCGATGTCGAGGCCGCGACGAGCGGGGCCGTCGCCTACTACTTCGCACCGGCCCTCGATGGCAGCCGGGGCGGCACGTTCTTCATGAACACCAGCGAGCCCACGGGCTGGGGCCGCTTCCAGATCGAGTCGACGGCCTATCACGAGGGCATCCCCGGCCACCACCTGCAGCTCGCGATCGCCGGTGAGCTGACCACGGTCCCCGAGTTCCGCAAGCACGCGTTCATCTCCGCCTTCGGGGAAGGCTGGGGCCTGTACGCCGAGCGCCTGGCCGACGAGATGGGCCTGTACACCACGCCCCTCGACCGGATGGGGATGCTCTCGGCCGATTCGATGCGGGCCTGCCGGCTGGTCGTGGACACGGGCCTGCACGCCCTTGGCTGGAGCCGCCGGGAGGCGATCGACTACATGCTGGCCAACTCACCGATGCGCGAAAGCCACGTCAGCGCCGAGATCGACCGGTACATCGTCACGCCCGGCCAGGCCTGCAGCTACATGCTGGGACGGCTCGAGATCCAGCGGATCAGGGCGCTCGCCGAGGCGGCCCTCGGCGACCGATTCCAGATCAAGGCGTTCCACGACACGGTGCTGGGCTCGGGCAGCCTGCCGCTCGCGACCCTCGAGCGCGTGGTCCGCGACTGGCTGGTCGCGGCGGGCTGACTACTCGGCGATCACGCGGCCAAGCGCCCGAGCGCGGAGATCCGTCCAGACCCCGGTCCGGATGTAGACGTCATCGCGGAACATGGCGAGAGCCTCGTCCTCGCTCGCGGCGCGCACCAGGAGGATGGCGCTGCTGAAATCGAGGTAGCCGCCGGCCTCGATCACGTCGCCCGAGCGCAGGAGCTCGCCGATCCGGGCCAGGTGCTCGGGACGGGCCGCCGGCCGGAGGCTGGCGGCTCCGGGGCCGTAGGTGGCTTCGACGACGTAGATCGTCTCGACCCGGACACCCGCCGGCACATCGCCCCCGAGGGCCTCGAACGTGCCGTCGGCGCTCCGTGGGATCGGCTGGGCGCGGAGGATGGCGGCCGGCGCGATGAAGCCGTAGACGTGCGGCTAGAGGTGGGCCTGATCGTCGAAGCGCCACGCCGAGCCGGTCGCATCAAGGTCCACGGTGAGGACCAGGAACGCCCGTGGATCGTCGCGGTAGTGGCGGTTGGCCGTGTCGACCATGGCCGCCGCTCCGTCGGTGCAGTGGATGAAGCCTTCGGCCGCGAGGCTGGGGGCCGCGTACGGGCTGGCGGGATCGTGGGCGGCCCACGTCTCCGCCGGGACAAGGTGGTAGGTGGCTCGCACGTCAGGCCGGATCGAGCGTGTCGACCGACCTCCAGCGCCGGTCCAGCGGCAGGTGGATCACCGTGGTCGTCGCCGAGGCCAGCGCGGCCGTGAGGGCAGGCTCGAAGTCCGCATCGGCGTCGACCCGGACGCCGTGGACGCCGAGCGCGATGGCCGCCGCGGCGAAGTCAATTGGACCAAGGTCGGTGGACTCCCCTGCCCCGGTCCCGCGCCGGTCCTGGTGGGCACGGATCGTCCCATAGCGCTGGTTGTCGAAGACGAGGGCGATCACGCTGGCGTGCTCGCGCGCCGCGGTCTCGAGCTCATTCATCGTCATGCCAAAGCCGCCGTCCCCGGCCAGGGCCAGCACCGGCCGACCGGGGTGCTCCAGCGACGCGGCGATTGCCGCGGGCAGGCCGAACCCCATCGCCCCCGATGTTGGACCGAGGAAGGTCCCGGGCCGGCGGAAGCGCAGGCCGCGAGCCGCCCAGCCCGCGAAGTTGCCGGCATCAGTGGCGACGACCGTCTGGGGCGGCAGGAGGCGATTGAGGGTCTCGATCACCCGCCCGGGGTGCACGCCGGGACCCGACCATGGCTCATCCAGCACCCCCGAAGCCGCCTCGTAGGCGACCCGGTCCTCCACGTTCGCGGCACGCCGATCGTCGAACGGCTCCGCGGCCAGGACGCCCAGCGAAACCCGGCGGCGAGCCACCCGCAGGAAGGTCCGGGCGTCGGCCACGACCGATTGGCTGGGTGCCGGCAGGCCCGGCCCGGCGGCCCGCGGCTCGAGGTCGACATGAATCCAGGGCTGATCCGCACGCGGCACCGCGTACCCGAACGAGGCAATCTCGCTGAGCCGCGAGCCAAGGACCAGGATCAGGTCGGCGGCGTCGAGGCGCTCGCGGACCGTGGTTGCCGCGAAATAGCCGGTCATCCCCAGGAACAGTCGGTGGTCGTTCGGAAAGACATCCGGGCGGCGCCACGACGCGATCACCGGGACCTCGAGCAGCTCGGCGAGCCGGACGAGGTCGGCCGTGCCCCGCGAGCGCAGTACCCCCGCCCCGGCCAGGATCACCGGCCGGCGCGCCGCGGTGAGCTGCTGGAGGACGCGCCGGACCGCGAGGTCGTCCGGCTCGATGCGCCCCGCTCGAAACGTCGCCACCTCGCCGGCCTGGCCGGGAACGAGCTCGTCGAGCAGGTCCTCGGGCAGCGAGAGCAGGACCGGACCGGGCCGGCCACCGAGGGCCTGCCGAACCGCCTCGTGCATGATCGATTCGGCGCGGTCGGGCGCGTCGATCTCCGCAGACCACTTGGCCAGCCTGCCGATCGAGGCCGGCAGGTCGATCTCCTGGAACGCCTCCCGGCCCTTGAGCTGGCGATCGACCTGCCCGACGAGGGCGAACATCGGGGTGGAGTCGGCACGGGCCGTGTGGATGCCGATCGCCAGGTTCGATGCTCCGACGGCCCGGGTGCCCAGGCAGGCGGCAGGCTTGCCGGTCAGCTGGCCATGGGCCTCGGCCATGAACGCGGCGCCGCCCTCGTGGCGGGTCGTGACGACGCGAATGCCGGCGGCCGGCAGGGCATCGAGCAGGCCGAGGAAGCTCTCACCCGGGACCGTGAAGGCCACGTCGACGCCGGCGGCCTTGAGCGCGTCGGCAATCAGCCTGCCCACGGTCCGCGATGCGACCGGCTCGGGCTCGGGCTCGGGTTGCGCGACGGCCTCGGGCTCCGGCTCTTGCTCCGGCTGGGGCTCGGGCTCTGGCTTGGGTTCCGCCTCCGGCTCGGGTCCGGGCTCGAGGACCACGTCCGGCTCGGCCGACACCGGCGTCTCCGGCAGCGCGACGGGCGCGGCCTCGGGTTCGGGCCCGGCGATCGGCTCTTCGGTCTCCATCGCGAACCTAGCGGTAGTTCTGGAACTGGAGGGGGACTTCGAGATCCAGCTCGCGCAGCCGGACGATCACGCGCTGGAGATCGTCCCGGCTCTTGCCGGACACCCGGATCGCATCGCCCTGGATCTGCGACTTCACCTTCGGGAACTCGTCGCGGATCAACTTGGTGAGCTTCTTGGCGACGTCGTCGGGCAGCCCGCTGCGCAGCTTGATCACCTGCTTGACGGTGTTCCCGCCGGCCGGCTCCACCTTGCCCCAGTCGAAGATCTTGAGGCTGAGGTTGCGCCGGATTGCCTTCGACTCGATCAGGTCCTTGACCACCTTCGCCCGGAAGTCATCGTCGGTCAGCAGGGTCAGCTCGGTCTTCTCCTGCTCGAGGTCGACCTTGGCGCCCTTGAAGTCGAAGCGCTGCTGGACCTCGCGTCGGACCTGGTCCAGGGCGTTCCGGAGCTCCTGCTCGTCGAATTCGCTGACCACGTCGAACGAGATATCACCGGCCATGCACACGCTCCATGAGGCACTTCAGGGATCGGCCGCCAATGGTACCCGCTCCGCTATTCTCGGTGGATGCGCGTCACCTTCCTCGGCCAGGCCGGGCTGTACATCGAGACCCGGGCCGGCAGCATCCTGTGCGATCCCTGGTTCAACCCGGCCTACTTCGGCAGCTGGTTCCCGTTTCCGGCCAACGACGGCATTGATCCGGCGCTGATCGGCAGCCCCACGTACCTGTACATCTCGCACCTCCACCACGACCACTTCGACCCGGCCTGGCTCAGCCGGAACGTCTCGAAGGACGCCACGGTGCTGCTGCCCGACTATCTCATCAACGACCTGCGCCACGAGCTCCACGCGCTGGGCTTCCGGCGATTCGTCGAGACCGCCGACGCGGAGCCGATCGAGCTCGAGGGCGGGCTGCGGGTGATGATCAACGCCCTCACCGCGCCCACCGACGGCCCGATCGGCGACTCGGCGCTGACCGTCGACGATGGCCAGACACGCCTGTTGAACATGAACGACTCGCGGCCACCGGACCCCGACAAGCTCCTGTCGACGGGCCCCATCGACCTGCTGTTCCTGCAGTTCTCCGGCGCGATCTGGTACCCGATGGTCTACGAGTTTCCCGAGCGGGCAAAGATCACCCTGGCTCACAAGAAGCGCGTCGTCCAGCTGGCCCGCGCCCAGCGCTACATCGAGATCGTCAACCCGGCCTTCGTCGTGCCCAGCGCCGGCCCGCCGTGCTTCCTCGATGACGACCTCTTCGCGTTCAACGACCTGCAGCGCGACCCAGCCAACATCTTCCCCGACCAGGAGGTCTTCCTCGACTTTCTCGCCACCGCCGGCGTGGGCGGCGGGCGGCTCATGCTCCCGGGCTCGGCCGGCGAGCTCCGGCCGGGTGCCTTTGACGTGGTCCACCCGCTTCCGGAGGCCGACATCCGCCGGATCTTCGACCAGCGCGAGACCTACCTGCGCGCCTACCAGGCCCGGATCCGGCCGCGCCTCGACGCCGAGCACGAGCGCTGGGCGCGGGGTGGCGCGCCGCTCGCGGACCCCGACGCGCCGGATCCGGAGCCGGTTGAGCCGCTCGACCTGGTCGCCGAGCTCAAGGCCTGGTTCGAACCGCTGATGGGCTTCGGCGAGCTGACCTGCAGCGGGATCGGCGCACCGGTCCTGCTCGACCTGCGCGGGCCGGGGGGCCGGGCGGAGATTCCCGAGGGTCAGCCGCCCGGGATCATCCTCGACTTCGTCGACCAGCTCGTCCGACCCTGGGATGGCGTCGAGACGCCGCGCTACATCTTCCGGATCGACCGGCCGCTGGTCGAGGTGCTGGTCCGCGAGCACGAGGTGGACTGGGTCAACTCCCTCTTCCTCTCGATGCGCTTCCGGGCGGCACGCAAGGGCCCGTACAACGAGTACGTCTACACGTGGTTCAAGTGCCTCGATCTCGAGCGGCTCCAGTACGCGGAGGGCTACTACGCCGAGAAGGCCAAGGCCGAGGGCTCATTCGTCCTCGATGGCTGGGAGATCCAGCGGCGCTGCCCGCACATGAAGGCCGACCTGACCCGCTTTGCGACGATCGAGGCCGGCGTCCTGACCTGCTCGCTCCACGGCTGGCAGTACGAGCTCGCCACGGGCCAATGCCTGACATCGGAGGGCCATGAGATCACCGCCCGGGCCCTCGGCCCCGAGGAGCTCGCGGCCCTCGCAGCCGCAGCGGCCAGCGGCGGCGCGACCGTCGCGGCCGCGCTCGGCGGGGACTGACGCTCAGGCCGTCAGCGCGCGCAACCCCGCCACGAGGCGTTCGGCGATCACGGTTGAGCGGCCGCCGCCCATGACCAGGACGACGTCGCCGGGCTCGAGGAGCGCGAGCACGGCGTCGGCGGTCGCCTCGACCGAACCGGGTGCGATCGCCGGGGTTCCGCGGCCTTCCACGGCCCGGGCGAGGTCGCCGGCCGATACGATCGTCCGGTCCGGATCGCGGACCGCGAAGATGTCGGCGACCGCGACCCGATCGGCGCTGGCCAGGATCTCGGCGAACGGCTCGAGCAGAGCCGCCGTGCGGTGGAACGTGAGCGGCTCGTAGACGGCCCAGCGCCGCCGGCCCGGGTAGCGCAGCGTGATCGCCTCGAGGGTGGCAGCGATCGCGGTCGGATGGTGACCGTAATCGTCGATGACCACGACTCCGCCAACATCCCCCATCAGCTCAAACCGGCGGCCGACACCGCCGAATGAGGCCAGGCCGGCCACGATCACCGCGGGTTCGAGGCCGTAGGCGAGCGCCGCACCCGCGGCGCCGAGGGCATCGTCGGCATTGTGCCGGCCCACCAGGCGGAGATCGGCATGCAGGCCGGCTTGCCTGCCGGCGCCGTTGGCGCCCAGCCCGAAGAGCTCGAGACGCGCGTGGCCGTCCGAGGCGGCCAGATAGCCGGCGGTCAGGGCGGTTGCCGGCCCAGCAGCAGAACCGAATGTCCCGGCGAGCTCCTCGGCCAGCTGGGCGGCGCCCTGGCCCGGGCCGGCGACGGCCGTGGCCAGGATCCGGCCCGGCCAATCCCGCAGCCGCGGCAGGAGCTCGGCGACGCCTGGATCGGCGGCATTGGCCACCAGGGTGGCCCGCGGAGCGAAGCGCCGGATCCAGGCCTCGAAGGCATCGATCACGGCGGCCCGGTCGGGGAAGACGTCGGGATGGTCCCAGTCCGCGTTCAGGAGCACCCCGATGGTGGGTCGATAGGGGTCGAAGTTGCCGGCGTATTCGTCGGCCTCCACCACGAACGACGGTCCGTGCGGGCCGCCTTTGCCGAGGCGCACGACCGCCGGTGCGTCACTCCCGGCGAGGGCGGCCGGAAGCAACGCGCCCACGAACGCCGAGGGATCCTGTCCGGCCTCGTTGAGCAGGTGGACGAGCCAGCCGGTCGTGGTCGACTTGCCGTGGGTGCCGGCGACCGCCAGGAGCGTCCCGCCGAACGTTGCTGCAGCATCGGCGATCAGCTGCTGGCAGCTGGTGGCGGGAATGCCGGCGACGTGGGCGGCGAGCAGCTCGGGGTGATCGGGAATCACGGAGGTGAGCGCCTTGCTCACGGCGATCCGATCGACACGGGCCTGGCCGTCCGGGTGCACCACGTGGCTTGCCGCGTGTTGCCAGGCCAGGGGGATTCCGGCAGCCGCCACGCCCGCACTGTAGGCCGACGGCTCGCCCGAATCGCAGCCGGACATCTGACCACCCGCGGCCTGCCCAAGCAGGAGCGACGCCGCGGCCGCGCTGCCGGCGGCACCGATCACGTGGATCCGCTCGCCGGCGATGATCGGCCGGGCCGGCCGGCTGGGTTCGAGGCCCCGGCCGATCTCCTCCACGCTCCGGGTCACGTTCGGGGTGACCCGGCCACCGAGATGAGCAGCTCCACCGCCGCCGCGGCGCTCGCGCGCTTGTTGCCCGAGCGATCGGCCGACCAGGTGAACCGGCGCACCTCGCAGCCCGCCGGGCCGTCGACGGCGATGTAGGTCAGGCCAACCGGCTTGGCTACTGTGCCACCCCCGGGCCCGGCGACACCGGTCACCGAGACGGCCAGGTCGGAACCCGTGACCCGGCGCGCTCCCTCGGCCATTGCCCGGGCCACCTGGGCACTGACGGCTCCGTGCCGGGCGATCAGCGTGGCGGGCACGCCGAGGGCCGCCTGCTTGGTCGTGTCGGCGTAGGCAACCACGCCGCCCAGGAAGTAGGCACTCGAGCCGGGGACCTCGGTGAGGGCATGCGCCACGAGGCCGCCCGTGCACGACTCAGCGGTCGAGACCGTCAGGCCGGCGGCCAGGGTGATGGCCTGGAGCCGCTCAGCAAGGTCGTAGAGGTCGAGCTCGGGATCGCCCTCGGTCACGTACGGTTGGTCAACTTCGGTGTGGCGGGTGGGTTGAAGAGCCACGTCTCGGGGTTGGCGGCCGCGCCCAGGGAGCCCAGCGCCTGGCCGTTGAGGGTGAAGAAGGTGATGCTGGACTTGCCCGTGCGGACCTCGATCGTCCTGGTTGCCGTGAAGGTCAGGACCTTGCCGTTCGTCTCCGTCTTGCCGCCCGCCCCAATCTTCTGGTCGACCACGCCGTCTTCCCAGACCTTGATCCAGGCCGAGCCGCCCTTGATGGTGACCACGAGGTTGACGCCCTGGTAGCTGACCGTGACCGAGCGAGTCAGCGAGGTGGCCTTGCCGTCGCTGCCGGCGGCCGAGACGGTCAGGGTCCATTTGCCGGCGGTCAGGTTGAACGGGACGCTGAACTTGCCATCGCCGCCGACCGTGCCCGTCTGGGCCGGCGGGGTCGCCGGGGTGGGCGGGGGCTTCGTGCCGGCCGGCGTGCCGACCGTGCCCGCGAACGCGGCCGTGACGGTCACCTGGGTCGCGTTGGTGGCCGAGCCCTGGACGAGGATTGCCCCGTTCTCGACCTTGGCGCCCTCGGCCGGCTGGTCGATCGCCAGGCTGGGCGTGACGATGGCGGAGATCGGCACGTTGATCACGAGCGCATAGGGCGTGTCCGACTGCTTGCCCGTCTCGGGGTCGGTTGCGGTCACGCTGAACTGGTTGCGCCCGCGGCGCAGCTCGACATCCGAGCTCCACGTGCCGTCGACGCCGGCCGTCACCTGGATCGGCTGATCGCGGCCGGGGATGGTGATCGAGACCGTCGCCCCGCCACTCGTGGTCCCGCGCAGCGTGTAGCTGGTGACCGCCTCGTCGACGGTCACGACGGCCGTGCTGGGATCGATCATCGTGACGGTGGGTGGCTTCGAGAACCGGACGAGCTGGGTGGCGACGTAGCCGACCACGATGACCACGACCAGGGCCAGCAGCAGCCCGCCGAAGACCTTGGGCGAGATCGTGATGCCCTGGCGCGGAGCGGTGACCGTCCGGGGCACGACCAGGACCGGGTCCGACGATGGCCCCTCACCGCGCTCGCGGCGCCACTGGAGCAGGATCTCGTCCGGATCCAGGCCCAGGTAGAGGGCGTAGTTGCGCAGGAAGCCCTTCGTGTAGACCGCCCCGGGCAGCTCGCGGTAGTCACCCCGTTCGAGGGCGGCCAGGTAGCGGGCCCGGATCTTCGTATCGCGCTCGGCCCGGAACAGGTCGACGCCCTTGCGCTCCCGGGCGGTCAGCAAGCGTTCGGGCAGGCCGACCGCCGGATTGCCCACGGGCACACTCCGGGAGGTCGCTTCGGAGCGAACCTCGGCCGCGCGCCGGCGGGCCTGATCTCGGGCGGTCATCGGGCTTGGGCTGTCTCGCTTCGGGGCTGGCCCAACAGGATACCCCCTCGTGTCGATCCTTCCGCCTGAGCGTCAGTCGCCGGGATCGTCCACGTCGGCCAGGCTGGTGAGCCAGTTGTCGGAACCGTAGACGAGCCGCGGCGACGCCGGGTTACGCGGATCCTGGGGCCCGATGATCCCGTACCGCTCCAGCTCGTCCATCAGCCGGCTGGCCCGGCTGAAGCCCACCTTGAGCTTGGTCTGGA
>JBEPUS010000026.1:0-19943 GCA_041691435.1 Chloroflexota bacterium | reverse complement strand
CGTCACCCGCGGCCACGACCGTCCAGGTGGTCGAGGCGTCGAACGGCGTCCCGCTCGCGCCGCCCGCCGAGCGGGGAACCCGGATCGTGAGTGCCCACACGGCGATCGTCCGCACTCGTGCATCGCCGAACAGGACTCGCCCGTCGATCCCCAGGGCACGGACCGACGGCCGGACATCCTCGGCCCGGACGAGCCCGAGGACGTTCGTGTGGCCCTCGACAGCTGCCAGCACCGCTGTCGCACTCGACTCACGAACCGTGCTCGCGGGCTGGACGCCCAGGGCCAGCGCCACGGCTGCCAGATCGGGACTGGACACCAGCACCTTCCTGAACTCGGGATCCTTGCCCGTCAGCGCCAGGCGGAGCTGGGCCGTCGTGATCGTCCGATCAATTGACCAGAAGCCGACGATCGGGACGATCGCCTCCTCGGGCTCGGGTACCGCCGACGGCCCGGCCGAAGGGCCAACCGTGCTCGCCGACGGCGCGGGGCTCGGCTCGGCGTGGACGAGGGCCGGTGATTGGGTGACCGACGCCGGTAGCGAAGCTGGCTGACTCTCCGCTCGGATCACCATGAACCCGGCGACCAGCACGATCGCCAGCGCGCCGACGAGGGCTGCGCCACGGCGCATGTTCAGAGACCTGGCCGTCAGCACTCGCGCTCCCATCCGACGTGAGCCTCGAGGGTACAGCGCGAACCGGCAGGCGGACGCCTGCCGCACGAGGAGAAGGTGGTCTACGCTACGTGCCGTCGACGGCCCAATGATCCTGGGAGCCTCGCCAGTGATCTGTCCCAACTGCGCGACCGACAACAAGCCCGGTCGCAAGTTCTGCGTCGCGTGCGCCACGCCGCTGGCCGCGGCCTGCCCGTCGTGCGGGGCCGCCTACGACGCGGGCGATGTCTTCTGTGGCCAATGTGGGACGCCCCTGCTCGGGGCGGCGACCGCCGGCAAGGCCGCCAGGCCGGCCGCGGCCGCGCTCGTCGGTCCGGTCGCCGAACGGCGGCTCGTGTCGGTGCTCTTCGCCGACCTCGTCGGCTTTACCCAGTTCGCTGAGGATCGCGACGCGGAAGACGTCCGGGAGACCCTCACCAAGTACTTCGAGATTGCGTCCGAGGTGATCGGGCGGTACGGCGGGACCGTCGAGAAGTTCATCGGTGACGCCGTCATGGCGGTCTGGGGCGCGCCAACGGCTCGCGAGGACGACGCCGAACGGGCCGTCCGCGCCGGCCTGGACCTGGTCGATGCGGTTCGCGAGCTCGGTTCAGGCGTCCAGGCGCGGGCCGGCGTCCTGACCGGGGAGGCCGCGGTCACCCTGGGCGCAACGAACCAGGGCATGGTCGCCGGCGACCTGGTCAATACGGCCGCCCGGCTCCAGTCGGTGTCCCAACCCGGGACGGTCCTCGTCGGTGAGACGACGATGCGGGCGTCGAGCGCAGCGATCGCGTTCGAGGAAGCCGGTGAGCAGGTCCTCAAGGGCAAGGCCGCGCCGGTACCGGGCTGGCGAGCGCTGCGGGTCGTCGCCCAGCGCGGTGGCCAGGGTCGATCCGACCTGCCGGAGCCCCCGTTCGTCGGCCGGGATGAGGAGATCCGCCTGCTCAAGGACCTGATTGCCACGACCGGCCGCGATCGAAAGATCCGCCTCGTCTCGATCACCGGTCCGGGCGGGATCGGCAAGAGCCGGCTCGCCTGGGAGCTGGAGAAGTACATCGACGGGATCAGCCAGACGATCTACTGGCACCGCGGCCGCTCGCCGGCGTACGGCGATGGGATCACGTTCTGGGCGCTGGGTGAGATGGTCCGCCGCCGGGCCGGCCTCGCCGAGACCGACGACGACGCCACCACGCGTGAACGGATCGGCGCGACCGTGGCCGACTTCGTCCCGGCCGAGGACGATCGACGCTGGGTGGAGCCGGCGCTGCTAACCCTGCTCGGGCTCGCACCCGCGCCGGCCGGCGGCCGTGACGTCCTGTTCGCCGCCTGGCGGATCTTCTTCGAACGTATCGCCGAACGCGGAACCACGGTCCTCCTGTTCGAGGATCTCCAATGGGCCGACGCCGGCCTGCTCGACTTCATCGAGGGCCTCCTGGAGTGGTCCAGGAACGTCCCCCTGATCGTCGTGACGCTCGCCCGGCCAGAGCTCTTGGATCGCCGCCCGGATTGGGGCAGCGGAACGCGCAGCCTGACCCGCCTCGCCCTCGAGCCCCTGAATGACGAGGCGATGCGCCTGCTGCTTGCCGGATTTGTGCCCGGCCTGCCCGACCCGGCCGTCAAGGCCATCCTCGCCCGGGCCGATGGTATGCCCCTCTATGCGGTCGAGACCGTTCGCTCGCTCGTCGCCGATGGCCGGCTCGTTCGCGATGGCAACGCCTACCGGCCTGCCGGCGAGCTCGGCGAGCTGGCGATCCCCGACACGCTTCGCTCGCTGATCGCCAGCAGGCTCGATGCCCTGGACCCGACCGACCGAAGCCTCGTTGCCGACGCGTCCGTGCTCGGCCAGGCGTTCGTCATCGCCGGCCTGAGCGCGGTCAGCGGCCTGGGTCCCGAGGCGATCGAGCCACGGCTCAAGGCGCTCGTCCGACGTGAGCTGTTCGATGTCGAGGTCGATCCGCGCAGTCCGGAGCGCGGCCAGTACCACTTCGTCCAGTCGCTCATCCGCGAGGTGGCCTATGGGACCCTCGCAAAGCGCGAACGCCGCGCCCGCCACCTCGCCGCGGCGCGCTACTTCGAGGCGCTCGGCGAGGACGAGCTGGCCGGCGCCCTCGCCTCGCACTACCTCGCCGCCCACGAGGCGTCCGCGGAAGGTGCCGAAGCCGATGCCATCGCGATCCAGGCCCGGCTGGCCCTGTCGGGCGCGGCCGAACGGGCCGCCACCCTCGGCAGCCTCGATCAGGCCGTCTCGTATCTGCGCCAGGCGATCGCGATCACCGTCGAGGCCGGCGAGCGGGCGGCGCTCTACCTGCGCGCGGCACGCTCGGCGAACGACGCAGCCTTGCACAGCAGCGCGGATGAGCTGGTCCGGGCCGGAATCGAGCTGGCTCGCTCAGTCGGGGATCTCCAGGCTGCTGGTGCCGGTGACGCGCTCCGTGGCGAAATCCTCATCGATTGGGGCCATACGGCCGAGGCCGCCGACGTTCTCGAGGCAGCCGTCGCCACATTCCCCCAGGCGGGCACCGCCGAGGTTCGGGCGACGCTCCTGGCCAGCCTCTCGCGGGCGTATATGCGGACGGGGCGCCCGGCGGAGGCGGTCGCGACCGCCGACCTCGCGCTGGACCTGGCGGAGCACCTGGGCGTTGAGCGGATCATTGCCGAGACGTTCAACAACAAGGGTTCTGCCCTGGGCTACCTGGGCCGTCGCCGCGAGGCGCTCGTCCTGCTCAAGGCCGCGATCGACGCAGCTCATGAGGGCGGCTTCGTCGCTGCCGAAGCTCGGGCGATGAGCAATTTCGGAGCGCAGACCGAGAACGCCCGCGAGGCTCGCGACATGTACCGGGCAGCCGCCGAGCTGGCTCGCCGCGTGGGCAATCGGAGCCTTGTCAACTGGGCATCCGTCGCCTCGCGCTACGGCTCGCTGCTGCTGGCCGAGGACTGGGACCGGGTGATCGAGGAGAGCGGCGACGACCGGGCGGACGACCAGGACAGCCCGAACGACCAGATTCGCCGGCTCTCCGTGCTGGGTTTCTTCCTCGGGCCCCGGGGCGAATCGCTCGATTCGATCATCGACCGGATCGCAGGCCTGGTGGAAGAGGTGTCCGATGAATCGGCCCGTGCCAGCCTCCATTTCGCTCGCGCACAACGCGCCCTCATGATGGCTGACTATGCGCTGGCGATCGACGAGGGTCTCATCGCGGCCACAGACTCCGCGCTCAGCCGGATCTACCTGACCCTGACGATGCGCCCGGCCCTCTGGGGTCGTCACCTGGCTCGAGCGCGCGAGATCGCCGATCGCCTCGACGCTGCCGTCGAAACCGGCGGAGACGTGACTGCCAGTCGCATCGCGTCTCGGGCGGGGATCTCCGCCCTTGAGGGCCGGATTGACGATGCCGTCGCGGGCTATCGGCAGGCGTTCAACTGGTTCCGCTCGAACGGCGATCACTTCCTCCTCGCCGGCATCGAGCTCGACATGATCGTGGTCATCGGGGCGAATCAGCCCGCCGCTCGCGAGGCCGCGGCCGAGGCCCGGCCGATCCTGGAGCGGATCAAGGCACGGGCCTGGCTCGAGGTTATTGCTGCGGCGGTGGCCGGAGGTTCGGCCGGCCCTCCGGAGCCCGCCGCTCCCGAGCACGTCGCCGAGCGAGACTTGATTGGCCGGAAGGCTGCCGCTCGCCAGGACTGAGCCCGGGCGGCCTTGTCGACGGCCGAGCATCAGTGAGCCGCCGCCCTCATCGACCCGAGCGGGCATGAGCTGACGGCCGTTCAGCCCAGGGGCTGAGGCTGGGGACTAGCCGTTGAGCGAGCGAGGGCCGCGTCGAGGAGCTCGATGAACGGAGCCGCCTCGAGCCGGACGAGGATCTCGCGGGCGGAGTCGGCGGCAGCTCGAACCTCGGGATTGAGCGGGTCGAGAAGCGTAACCATGTCGATACCCACCTGCGCCTCGTCCCACGCCAGCCCCAGGGCGCGCCACATCCGGAGGCCATCACGGTACAACGCAGTCGCGTCGGCTGGCCGGCCGTCGAGGGCGGCGAGCCCGGCTAGAATCGTCGTTCGGTCCGCATCGATCGCTGGTCCGCGGACGCCCGTGGCGTCAACGGCGCCCAAATCCTCCCGGGCCGCGTCGGCGTCGTTCGCCCAGAGGGCCGCCCGGGCGGCAAACATCCGGCTGTCCAAAACATTGAAGGCCTGCACGGCCGCGACGCGATGCGCGGCCTCCCTCGCCTCGACAAACCGGCCCGACCCCAGGGCGGCTACAGCACGCGCCCAATCCAGGCCGGCCCGCATCCCGGGGTCCGTGCTCTGGTCGATGAGTCCGGTCAGCTCACGAATGAGACCGGCGATCGGCTGGCCACGACGGGCGCCGAGATCGATTCGAGTCGCGACGAGCAGGACCCGGTCCGTTGGCTCGAAGTCGTCGGCGAGCGCCGCCTCGAGCTCCGCGAGGGCCCATTGCCAGTCGCCAGTGCGAACCGCGCATGCCGCCGCACTGCTCAGCAGGATTGCGAGGCTGCCCCGCTGGCCGAGTCGTCCGGCGAGCGCCAACCCCTCGCGAGCTACCTGAAGGGCGGATCGCGGGTCAAGGTCCATCTCGATGCCCGCACGGTTGTTGTAACCGCGGATCAGCGCAAATGTAAGACCGAGTACCTCAGCGAGCTCCATTCCGGCGCGGATCGCGCCCAGGCCCTCGATCGTCCGACCGAGGCCGGCCAGCGACGTCCCCTTTGTGACGAGGGTGTCGGCGACGATTGAGCGCAGGTCAGCGTGCTCGGCGGCCGCGAGAACCTGGTCTGCGACCTCGACCGCCCGACGGTGGTCATGAGCCTGGAAGTGCGCCCGGGCACGCTGGCCCCCAAGTGCGATGACGTTCGGTTCCCCGACGAGGTCCGCGAACTCGATCCCAGCCGGCTCCAAGACCGTCAAGGCGGCGCTTGTGTTCGAGGCATTGAGCAACACTCGGCCGAGGCTGGCGATCGCACCAACGATTGCGGGGCGATCCTGGATGGCGCGTTCCGCCTCGACCGCGGCCCGCAAGTGCCGCTCAGCGGCGTCATGACGACCGGCGACGGAGGCTTCCCCGCCGGCCTGCTCGTGGAGCTCAGCCTGGTCCCGCGGGTCGCTGGCCACGAGCAGTGCCTGATCGAGGAACTCGAGCGCCTGGTCGTGGCCGCCGAGGGCGGCCGCGCGTTCGGCTGCCCCCTGGTAGGCGATCCGCGCCCGGGCGGCCAGGGCATCGCGCTCCGGACCTTCCGCCGCGTTGTCCCGGGCCGCCAGGTAGTGCCCGGCGAGAGCGCCGGCGAACTCGTGGGAATCCAGTGCTTCGAAGTATCGGGCCGCCGCAAGGTGGCGGTCCTTTCGGTCGGACCGCGCAAGCGTGTGGTACGCGACCTCGCGAATCAGCGCCTGAACGAAGGTGTATTGGCCACGCTCAGGGCTTCGTGGATCCGTCTCGTTGGTCAAGATCTCGCGGCGAACGAGCGAGCGGATGCGTGGCTCGAGTGCCGCCTCGTCGATCCCTGAAACGGCCACAAGCCCTGATCGTGTGAAGCTCTGCCCCAGGACGGCGGCGTCAAGAACGAGACTTCGGTCGGGGGGGTCGAGGCTGTCGAGCCGTGACGCGATGAGGGCAGTCAGCGTTTCGGGGATGGCCAACGTCGAAAGTCCCTCGTTCGGGACATAGACGCCGCTGCGCATTTCGAGCTTCCCCTCCGCGATCAGCATTCGGACGGTCTCGACTGCGTAGAGGGGGATCCCTTCAGCCCGCCTTACGATCGCCCGAACGGCCTCCTCGGGGAGGCCCGGGACGAGCCCGGCCAGAAGGTCCCGCGTCGCGGACTCGTGCAGCGGCTCCAGATACAGGCTTGTGAAGCTCCGCCTGCCCGCGCCCCAGTCCGGTCGGCGGTCAAGGAGCTCGGGCCGTGCGAGCGTCACGATATAGATCGGGACCGCGCGGCTCCACTCAAGGATGTGGTCGATGAAATCAAGCGTGCCAGCGTCCGCCCACTGGAGGTCCTCGAAGACGAGGACGACCGGGCATGTGGCGGCGAGCCGCTCGAAGAACATTCGCCAGGCGCCGAAGAGTTGCTCACTCCCCATCCCGGTCTCGATGCCGAGAAGAACGAGCAAGGCCGGCTCAATCCAGCGGTGCTCCGCGTCAGTGAGGGTGAGGCCGTCGAGGAGGGCGGCAATCTTCGTCCGGGTCGTCTGCTCGGTGTCAGCTTCGGCGAGTCCGGCCCGGCCCCGGATCATCTCTCCGAGCGACCAGAATGCGATCCCGGCGCCGTAGGCAGGCGAGCGGCCACGATGCCACCAGGCAGTCTCGACCATGCCATCCAGGTACTTCTGAAACTCCCAGGTGAGCCGGCTCTTGCCGATCCCGCCCATACCGGTGACACTGACGTGCCGGATCCGGCCCTCGCGAATGGTCGCGAGATACAGATCTTTGAGCAGGCGTAGCTCGTCGTCGCGACCGACGAATGGCGCCTCGAGCATGTCGGATCTGCCGCGGCCGCCGCGCTCAGCGACGACCCGCAGGGCGCGCCACGCAGTGACGGGAGCACCCTTGCCCTTGAGGACTTGTTCGCCCGCCGGTTCGAAGGTGATCGACGACGAGGCTGCGCGCTGGATTGCCTCGCCGACGAGGACGGTGCCGGGTTGGGCGACCGACTGCAGCCGTGCTGCAGTGTTCACGAGATCGCCGGCGACCATGCCCTGGTTCTTGGCGGCCAGCGTGACGGCAACCTCGCCGGCCAGGATCCCGGCACGTGCCTGGATCGTCGGTCCGAGGGTCCGCACGGCATCGACGAGCTCGAGCCCGGCTCGCACGGCTCGTTCGGCATCGTCCTCGTGGGCTGTCGGCGCACCCCACACCGCCATGACCGCGTCGCCGATGAATTTCTCGACCGTGCCGCCGTGGCGCTCGATGATGCCAGACGCGAGGTCGAAGTATCGGGTCAGCGTGTCTCGGACCTCCTCGGCGTCGCGCTCTTCGGCGTATGGGGTGAAGCCAACCAGGTCCGCGAAGAGGACCGATACGAGGCGGCGCTCGGCGACGGGCCCCTGGCCCGCGTCCACGGAACCGGCGCCCGAGCTGGCTGACTGGGCCGGCGCAGCGGCGCCGACCAGGGGGACCGCACACTCACCGCAGAACTTCGCGTCCGCGCTGTTGGCAGCCCCGCACGAGGGACAGACCACGGCCAATCGAGCCGCACATTCCTTGCAGAATTTGCGGTCCGCCTCGTTCTTCGTCCCGCAGCTCGAGCAGATCACGGGCGCTCCGATCCCACCAGAAGGACGGAGCGTACAACGACCCCAGAAGCCACCGTCCCGGGCTTCGGCCGCACTGGCATGGATCGCCGTCCAGACACCCAGTGGCGCCGTTGCCGGCCAGGCATGCGCGTCCAGGGCGCTGCCCGGCAAGGGCCGCTTCGGCGGCGACCTCGGGCCGCCCGAACGGCGGTTATTGACGCGCTCAACACTGCTTGACCGTGAACCCGGCCACGGCCGCGGTCGTGCGCACATTGCCCTTGGCATCGGTTGCCCGGACGCTCAAGGCAACGACGTAGGACTGGCTGGCACCGATCGGTTGCCAGGCCGGCCGGTTGGTGGCCGTCGTCAGGGTGACTCGGTAGCGGCCGGCCGACAGGCTCATCGCGACGCTCACGGGCGCCGCATCGCCCGCGCGCCTGTACAGCAGCACGACGCTCTTCACGCCCGAAGGGTCGACGACAAGGGCGGACAGGTTCACCGACTGACCCAGACCGCTGGCGGGATCGCACGTTCCGGGGCCGGCGGGGAAGGGCACCCCGATCGTGGCCGGGTTCCACGCCAGCCTGCTGATCGCGGGCCCGGTCCGGTCGGGGGGAGGGGTGGGACGAGGCGTGGCCGTTGGGCGCGGGCTCGGGGTTGGTGTCGGTCGTGAGCTTGGCGTGGCACAGACCGCACCGATCGGGCAAGGAGTCACGCCCGGCGACGGGCTGGAGCTCGGCGTCGGTGACTGGCACGGCACGCCGATCGGGCAGGGTGTGGCCGATGGGAATCCCGGGCTCGAGACTCCACAGCCACTGGCCACGGCGAACCCGGGCGGGCAGCTTGGGGTCGATGAGGCGGTGGCCGTGGGCTGGGCGGCAGATGGCGCAGCGCTGCCCGATGGACCCGGGCCGCCCGGCCGGCCGGTCCAGACAATCACGGTCGTGAGCACGAGGATCAGGCCGATTAGCAGGAACGGCCAGCGCGGCCAGGTTCGCGGGCCCGGCCGCGTGACGGAGGGCGGGGCGGGGGCGAACAGCGGCGGCGGCAGCATCCGGCGCTTGCGATTCGAACTCGTCGGCGCGGCGGTCTTGGCGGCCTCCATCCGGGCGGCGGCGGCGATCGGCGCTTCGACCTCGTCGAAGAGTCCCGCCGTCGGCTCGTCCAGCCTGGCGATTGCCCCGGTAGGGGGATGTGTCGCGAAGGCCGCCAGGGGCGCATCCAGGCTGCCACTCGCCCAGAGCCGATCCAGACGCTGCGCCGACGGTCGCGGCACGCGCAGGAAGAAGGTCCGCCGCGGATGGACGACGCGCAGGACGGCCAGCTCCCACGTCAGGTACTCAGGACGAAGCCCAAGGTCGCCTCGCTGACGCGTCGCCAAGAGGGCCGCGGCACCGTCGGGTCGCGAGGCCGGCGCACGGCGCGCGCGAGGGATGCGCGGATCCTGGGGTGCGCGACGTCCCAGGGGCGTGGGCAGGCGGCCTGCCACGACAGCATCGACCAGTGCCAGCTCGGAAGGCGTCCCGACCCGTGCCGCGATGGGTCGAAGATGCGCCCACGTCGCCTCCAGGCGATCCCCGGCCAGCTCCCATGAGCCATCCGCCCGCCGCAGTCGGGCCGCACGGCCATCTGCGTACAGATCCTCGCCGAACGCGTCGCGGGGCACGAAGAGCCCGGGCCGTTGCCAGGTCTGACGCAGGCGTCGCCGGTCGAGGGGAGGTGGCGCCGGGGCAACGCCGGCCAGGGCAAATGCGCTGTCATCCGCCGGACCGTCGGCCGCCCGGCAGGCGTGCCACGCTGCGACGACCCCGGCGAGCACCAGCAGGCTGGCCACGATGAGATCGGTCTGCGTCTCCAGGAACTCGGTGCCGATCTCAAGACGCTGGTAGCGGGGCCGTACGAGCAGGCCGGGCGAGCCCAGGCGCTCGGCGACCAGCATGATGGCCGGCGCATACGTGGTGGCGAAGCGACCCGCCAGGGCCCAGCCGTCAACATCGATGGCGAAGGCATTGAGGTGGGTCGAGTAGCCGCGCAGCGCGGCATCCGCCGGCAGGCGACGGAGCAGTGCGGCCCGTTCGGCCAGGACGTCCCCGGCGAGGCGGCTGGCGATACCGACCCGCAGCTCGCGGGGTGGCGTGGCAATTTCGGCGTGGGGGCTGTCGACCGTCCAGATCGCCCCCGACGGCATGATCCGGGCGTTCTCATCGAAGGCAAAGCGGCGCACCCCCGTCGCGGGCGCGACGCGCTCGATCAGGTCATGGAAGTCGGCCTGGCCGCCCGGCAGCCAGACCGAGAACTCCTGCTCCAGGCCGGCGATCGACGCGGGTGCCTCTGGACGGCTCGCTGACGAGGCAAAGAGCCTCCGAACGCGGTCGACCGGATCGCGCGAGATCGCCTCCCGGGTGACCGGTGCGTGGACCATATTGAGGTGGGAGCCGTCGGTCTCGCTCCCCCCGCCTAGCCCTTGGGAGGCTGGCCGATCGTGGAGTTGCTCCCCTCGGAGCCCTGTCTCCCGATCTGTTCGCGAAGGCCCGCCAGCCCGCCCTGCGGCGCGTCGCCGATGTTCGAACCTCGGGCCAAGGTGCCGGCCATACCGGCCACGCCTGGCAGCTGCCCGGCCACTTCGGCACCCCCGGCCACACCGGATCGGGCCGGCGCGGGCGACTCCATGCCCTTCTCACCCATCGTCGTTCCCTCCCGCACTCACTCGAACAGCTTGTGGACGCCCAATGGATCGAGGATGTCGGCGACGATCTCACCTGCGTCTGGTCCGGACGACTCCGCCGGTTGCGCTGGTGGCGGCTGGTCATCGATCGGCTCGCCCATCTCCTGGGCGATGGAATCCCGCCCGGCGGGGGCCGCCGCCACCTGAGCATCCGCCCCGCCGGTGTCCATGCCCTTCTCGCCCATCCCGTACCTCCGCGACGTGCTGCCCAACGACGCGATGATAGCGATCCGACAGAGGCGTCGGTCCCAAGGAAAGGCCGGAAGGGCTGGAGCGGGACGCGCGATCCGAAGCCGCGCCATTCTGCCGGGGTGCCGATGTGACACAATCTGCTGGCGTGGGTCTCAGCTCACGGCACAAGTTCGGGTGCGAATTCTGTGGATCGTCCTGTCCTCAACCGTTGTTGGGGGGTTGTTCTTGCGGCGGCGGCTTTGACATTGAGCGCGTGCATGGGGGCCGTAGGAGCCAACTGGACGTATCCGCCTGTCGCGCCGCCTTCGGCCTCGGCTGCGCAGACCGCCCCGGCCACCTCTGAGCCGACGTCCCAGCCGACATCCCAGTCCAGCGCGGCACCGATATCCACGCCGAGCTCCGGACCGACCGCCGGACCGACTGGGGTTCCGCCTGCGGGGATCGCAGTCTATGTCAGCGAGTGGAGCGTTGGACTGCCAACGTCGATCGCCGCTGGTCAGGTGGACCTGTCGATCACGAACATCGGGACGATTCAACACGAGCTGCTCGTCTTCAAGAGCACCCTCCCCCTTTCTACGTATCCGGTCGACAGCAGTGGCAATATCATCGAGAACGGCCCGGGCATCACCCTCGTCAGCGACGGTGACAACATCGACCCCGGGAAGACCCAGGCGCGAACCGTCGATCTCAGCCAGCCGGGCAGCTATGTCTTCGTCTGCAACATCCCGGGCCACTTCAAAGCGGGCATGTTCAGGGTCGTCACCGTAACGCCGCCCACCGCCGAACAGGCCGACGTCCCTGTGGCGTTGAGCGAGTGGCACGTCGCCGCCCCTGCCACGATCAAGGCCGGCACCGTCAACCTCGAGTCCGCGAACTTCGGGACGATCCAGCACGAGTTGCTGGTCTTCAAGAGTGACCTCGCACCTTCTGCCTACCCGGTCGACAAGACCGGTCATATCATCGAGGACGACCCGGGCATCACCCTCGTCAGCGACGGCGAGAACATCGATCCCGGGAAGACTCAGGCGCGAACCGTCGATCTCACCCAGCCCGGAACCTATCTCTTCGTCTGCAACATCCCGGGCCACTTCAAGGCAGGCATGTTCTCGGTCGTCACCGTAACGCCGTAGGAACCGGCCCCCGCCCGCAGGGCCACGGTCGGCAGCCCGTGCCCGCGAGCGCCATGTGCCGCGCCTGGTCGAGGGGCACACGAACTGCGAGATCGGCGTCCGACTGTTCGTCAATGAGAAGGGGTCACCGTCGCGTCGCGAACGCAAGGACCAACCTGGTCAGCTGTCGCGGTAAAAGGCAGCGGTCACAGAGGCATGGGTCCGCCCACTCGAATGATCGCTGACAACGAATTTTCGGTGGCACCACAGCCTGGCGCCCGCGACGCAGGCACCACGGAGGAACTGTCCTCCTGAGCTCGGAGCGACGTTGTGGCGCGGGAGACGGGATTCGGACCCGCGACATTCAGCTTGGGAACGAGATCCTCACCTGGGAGTTCCGTCGCATCGGTGTCGGCCTCCCAAGCGACCCTTCCCTTCGCGCCCCTCGGATGTGGCGACGAATCCGTGCCGCATGCGAGCTCCGATGAGCGAGGACGTGCCGCGCACGGATACAGTCCCGATCAGCGGTCGTCGAGAGTTGTAGCGGACGCCTGCCGGCCCTGCGAACACCTAGCCGTCATGGAGCCGACGAGTGGGCAACCGATCTCGGAAGATCCGTGCCCGCGTTGCCCCAGGTGCATCATGTCGCATGTGCGGCTTGATCTCCCGTCCGGCACAGTCACCTTCGCGTTCACGGACGTGGAGGGCTCGACGAGGCTGCTCCATGAGCTGGGCCCCGAGGGTTACGCTGAAGCACTCGCGACGCACCGGAAAGTCGTCCGAGATGCGTGTGCCGCGAACGGCGGGGTCGAGGTCGACACGCAGGGGGACGCCTTCTTCATTGCCTTCCCGACCGCCGC
This sequence comes from Chloroflexota bacterium, assembly GCA_041691435.1. Classification (GTDB taxonomy): domain Bacteria; phylum Chloroflexota; class Limnocylindria; order Limnocylindrales; family CSP1-4; genus Palsa-1033. The sequence goes on along the minus strand of JBEPUS010000026.1, from coordinate 7,163 downwards.
GGGGGCGCTTTCGGCCGCGGCCGAGATGACTTCGGCACTTGCGTCTGGCCCGATCCGTGTTCGGATCGGCCTCCACACCGGGACACCACTCCTCGCCGACCAAGGCTACGTGGGCGACGACGTCCACCGGGCGGCCAGGATCGCCGCGGCAGGTCATGGCGGCCAGGTGCTCGTCTCCTCATCGACGGCATCCCTGGTCGCGGCCGATCTCACCGATCTAGGCGAGCACCGGCTGAAGGACCTGTCTGCGCCCGAACGGATCTACCAGCACGGGGCCGGTTCCTTCCCGGCGCTGAGGTCGCTCTATCGCACGAACCTGCCGGTGCCCGTAACTCCGTTCGTCGGCCGCCGGCGCGAGCTGGCCGAGGTCGTCGAACTCCTGGCCCGTGACGATGTCCGCCTGATCACGCTTACCGGGCCGGGCGGCACGGGCAAGACGCGACTGTCGATGCAGGCGGCTGCGGCGGTCGGCGAGCGCTACCCGGCCGGAACCTGGTGGGTGCCGCTCGCGCAGCTGCGCGACCACAGGCTCGTTTTCGAGACCGCCGCGCGCGTCGTCGGGTCCCGGAACGGCTTGGCCGAGCACATCGCCGACCGAAGGATGCTCCTCGTCTTCGACAACTTCGAGCAGGTCGTCGAGGCCGCGACCGACCTCGCAGCACTTCTGACGGCCTGTCCCCAGCTCGATCTGCTGGCGACCAGCCGCGAGCGGCTCCACATCAGCGGTGAGCACGAGTACGCGGTGCCACCGCTGGCGCCCCACGAGGGCGTCGAGCTCTTTCTGGCTCGAGCCCGGGAGATCGAGCCCGACTTCGTTGCTGACGGCGCCGTGACCGAGATCTGCCGACGCCTTGATGAGCTGCCGCTCGCCATCGAGCTGGCGGCAGCGCGGGTCAAGGTCCTCCCGGCGGCACAGATCCTGGCCCGGCTCGATCAGCGACTGGCGCTCCTGACCGGCGGTGCCCGCGACCTGCCCGAACGCCAGCGCACCCTGCGCGGGACGATCGAGTGGAGCCACGAGCTCCTTGTCTCCGGCGAGCAGGTGCTCTTCCGCCGCCTCGCCGTGTTCCGCGGCGGCTGCGCGCTCGAGGCTGCCGAAGCGGTCGCAGGCGGGGACCTGGACACACTCGGGTCGCTCGTCGACAAGAGCCTCCTGCGCCAGATCGATGGGCGCTTCCGGATGCTCGAGACGATCCGCGAGTATGCCGCCGAGCGACTCGAGGCGGCGGGCGAGGCCGAGGCGCTGCGGCGCCGGCACGCCGAGCATTACCTCGCCCTCGCCGAGACGGCCGAACCTCACTTACGACTGGACTCGCCGGTCTGGCTCAACCGGTTGGAACTCGAGCACGACAACCTCCGCGCCGCCCTGGACCACATCGAGGCTTTCGGCGAGAACCAGCTTGCTCTCCGCTTGGGGGCGGCCGTGGCACGATTCTGGTACCTGAAGGGCCACCTGTTAGAGGGTCAGCGCCGTCTCGAAGCTGCGCTGCGGGCCGACGAGCGTCCGACAGCAGTCCGAGCCCAGGCGCTGAACGGGGCGGCCGTCATGGCCCTCAACATCGGCAATCTCGAGACCGCGCGACTGCGGGCCGAGCAGGGGCTTGCGCTGAATCGCACGCTCGGTGACGCGTGGGGCATCGCCTACTCCGGGATGATGGTCGGCAACGCCCTCGGCGAAGGAGGCGATGTGGCAGGTGCGCAGCCGCACCTTGAGGAGAGTGTTCGACTGTTCCACGAACTCGGCGACGAGCACTACGACCTGATCGCGAGCACCAATCTAGCTTGGGTCACTGGCGGGCTCGGCAACCCCATCCGCGAACGAGCCATGCACGAGGACATCCTCCGCCGGGCGCGCGCGATCGGCAGCGAGCGCATGGCGGCGGGGGCCCTGGCCCAGCTGGCCATGTTTGCGCGCGACGACGGCCGCCTCGAGGAAGCCGGTTCGATGTTGCGGGAGGCTATCCGCCTCGAGCACGGCCACGGCAACATCATCGAGGTGGCGATCAACCTCGCCCGCCTGGCTTCCGTTCTTGCCCGTGCTGGACGAGCACCAACGAGCGCGCGGCTGCTGTCCAGCTCGGATGCGATCAGTGAGGGGGTCGGCGCGAGTGTGCCCCAGTGGGCCAGGAGGAGGAACGAAGAGACTTTGACGATCCTTCGCGGGCGCCTCGACGCCGCCGCGCTAGCCGAGGCCATCGCGGCGGGCCGCATGCTGACCGTCGATGAGACGGTCGCACTCGCGCTCGACTCTTCCGACTGAGCGACATCCTTCAGGGCCACGCGAGGACACTTGGCGTGTCGTCACACGGTCAGGCGGAGGAACTGGAGCGGGCCACGGGATCCGAACCCACGACATTCTGCCTGGGAAGTCCTGAGTTCGTGAGCGTTGTAGCGTGAGCGTGGATCGAAGAGCGAATCGACGCTGGTTATTGTGTCGTAACGAGGGCTGTGAACGCCGGGCTACAGGGACACCGCTAACGCGACCGCGTCCTGCATCGACATCGCGCGGCCCTCGGCCCAGGCGCCACCGAGTGACTCCGCTTCGAGCCGCACGCGCAGCCGAGCCGCAAGCACCGTCCGGTCGGGATCGGAGGCTCCCGAAGGCCCGAGGCGCCATCGGCGCGCCACCTCGACGGCATGCTTCATGCGGGCCCAGCCCCCGGCTGCCATGCTGCGCGATCGCCAGTAGCTGCCCAGCGCCTCGCGCATCTCAAGGGCGGCCCGCTCGTCCACCTCGAAGGCCCAGTCCAGTGCTGCTCGCAGGTTGTCGAGCTCGACGTCCAGGCGCGCCAGCCAGGCGCGACCATATCGGCGGTGTCGAGCCCTGCCCGGGCGTCGAGGGCCAATCGTCGGAACCTGGCCAGGTGCCGCCCGCGAGACACGTCCGCCTCGCCGCTTGCCACGAGCCGGTCACTCGCGTATTGGCGGATCGTCTCGAGCAGCCCATAGCGCGTCTGGCCGGCGTGGTCCACCACGAGGAGCGAGCGGTCGACCAGGCGCCCGAGCCCGTCGATGGTTTCCAATCGAGCTGGCCCGTTTGGTCGCTGGCCGGGATCGGCCTGCTCACCGGCGACCGCTGCCGCAGCTTCGAGCGTCCAGCCGCCCGCGAACACCGACAGCCGGCGAAGCAGGCGCTGGTCGCCCTCGTCGAGCAGATCCCAGCTCCAATCGATCATCGCCTGGAGCGTCTGCTGGCGCGGGACGGCCGTGCGCCGGCCGCCCGTGAGGAGCCGGAATCGGTCACCCAGGCCCTCCGCAATCTCATCGACTGAGAGCACGTTGACACGCGCCGCGGCGAGCTCGAGGGCAAGCGGGATGCCGTCGAGGCGACGGCAGATCTCCAGCACCGGGGCAGCGGTGAAGCCGTCGAGCCGGAAGGTCGGCTGCGTGCTCACGGCCCGCTCGATGAACAGCCGAACGGCCTCACTGGCAGCAACTGCCTCCAGATCGACGTCGTCGAGCGCCGCGGGCAGTGCGAGGGACGGTACGGCGTACGTCGCCTCGCCGGGCACGCCGAGCGCCTCGCGACTCGTGGCCATGACCTGCAACGCGCGACAGGATCCAAGCAGCCGCTCGACGAGCTCGGCTGCGGCGCCGATGAGGTGCTCGCAGTTGTCAAGGGCCAGCAGCAGGTCCTTGTCCCGCAGGAACTCGACGATCCCGTCGATCGGTGGCCGCCCGCGGGCATCCGGGATGCCGAGGGTTCGGGTCATCTCCTGGGCCACAAGGCCGGGCTCACGCAACGGGGCTAGCTCAATAGGCCGGGCGCCATCCGCGTGCCGACCCGCCACCTCCGCTGCGACGTGGAGCAGGAGGCGGGTCTTGCCGGTCCCGTCCACGCCCACGAGCGAGACGAGCCGGTGGCGACCCAGCAGTGCCTGGATCTCGGCCGTTTCCCGCTCTCGTCCAATGAACGAAGTCAGATCGGCGGGCAGGTTCGTCGGCGCGGCAGCCGACCGCAGGGGCGGGAAGTCTGACTCGAATCCCGGGGCCATGAGCTGGTACACGTGCTCGGGGCGGCTCAGGTCCCGCAGGCGATGCTCGCCCCGATCGAGCAGGGCCGAGTCGGCCGGGAGATCGTCGGCGATCAGGGCGGCGCCCGCGGCCGACACGAGGATCTGGCCGCCGTGCCCGATCGCGAGCAGGCGCGCAGTCCGGTTGAGGGTCGGGCCGAAGAAATCACCGTCGCGAGCCTCGGCGATGCCGGCATGGATCGCCATCCGGACGCGCACGGGCGCCGTCGTTGGCCAGATCTGCTCGGCGAGAGCGCGCTGGCCGGCCAGGGCCGCCTGGGCAGCACTTCGGGGCCGCTCGAACGCCGCCAGCAGCCCATCGCCAGTCGTCTTGAAGACCGACCCGCCGGCCCCTTCAACTGCCTCGCGCAGCAGGACATCGTGCGCCGCGAGGGCCACCTCCATCGCCGCCCGCTGCTCCTCCCACAAGCGGGTGCTGCCCGCGATATCGGTCATGAGGAAGGTCGCAGTTCGGGATTCGACGGGCTCGGACACGAGGGCAGGGTATGCGACTTGGCGAGCACCATGTCAGCGGCGGAGGGCGATCAGCGCAGCGGCCGTGTCCCTCACCGGAACGCAGGACGGACAGCCACGGGCGCCTTCCTGAGCTCAGACCGGGAAGGTGGAGCGGGAGACGGGATTCGAACCCGCGACATTCTGCTTGGGAAGCAGACACTCTGCCAGCTGAGTTACTCCCGCTCGGTGCGCATCGTAGCAAATGGTCAGGGGCGATCTCAATGCGGACGCCGACGGAGCACGCTTGCCCAAGGCAAGATCCAGGGCCGCCGCGTCCGCAGCCGCGATTCCACCTCGCGATGTATCAAGCCTCGGTAGCGCCCGGGCACTTCAGTATCTGCGCGATCCGGTTTGTGATTAGGCCTTGGGGCGCCGCTCCCTCGAACGGTGAACGGTGAGGCGGCAGCGGGAGGGCCCAAGATGATCAAGATCTGGAGCGAGTTGCCGGTCGCGGCTGAAGGAGCAGGTCGCGGACGTCGCGACGCTCATCTGGGTCGTCTTCTGGGGCAACGCCGTCTGGCAGCTCTTCCAATTCCTTTCCCGTTTCGCAGAGGCTGGCCGGACGATCCGCGGCGGCGGCGAGACCATGGCCCAAAGCGGACAAATCTCGGCGACGCCCTGGCGGGCCTGCCGGTCGTCGGGTCGCAGATTCGCGATGCTGCCCGCAACGCCTTCGCCAGCGCCGGCCAGCCGCTGTCCGACTTCGGCACGACGAAAATGAACTGCTCGAGCTGGCGGCGACGGCACGGTCCTCATCAGCGAAGTGTTGGCTCGCGGCGAGCTTGTGGCGACGCTCACACCGACCGAGGTCGCCGTCCGTCGCAAGGGTCGCCGCCAGGCCCACAAGAGCGCTCAGGACGAGGGTCAAGGGCTGGTCCGTCGTCTTGTCGTTCGCCATCGTGTGACGAGCCGCCGTTTCTCACCCGGGACTCAATCGGTGCCGGTGAGTCCGGTTGGATACCGGGGCCTGCTACCCAAGTTCGCCCGACGATTGACACCGATTCCCCGGCCGCCGCGCATGTCGCAGCCGGGACGCAGCTCCGCAATCGTAGTTGACCAACCGGTACCGGAAGGGCCGATGAGAACGACTCAGTCAGAGGTCGACAGCGCTCCGAGTCGCTCCGTCAGGCGCAGGTTCTCGCGGTAGTCGATGGGCACCTCCACGACCGCCGGCCCGTCGACCTCGAGGGCTCGCATCAGGGTCGGATAGAGATCGGCGCTCGAGGTCGGCCGGAAGCCGGCGATCCCAAAGGAACGGGCGTAGTCGACGAAGTCAGGATTGTCGAAGGCCACCCCGAACGGCTGCCCGAACTCGTTGCGCTGCTTCCAGTCAATCAGCCCGTAGGCATCGTCGCGCCAGATCACGACCGTGATATTCGCGCCGATTCGCTTCGCCGTCTCGAGCTCCTGGCCGTTCATCAGGAACCCGCCGTCACCGCACAGCGCAACGACCCGCCGTTCGGGGTGGACCAGCTTGGCCGCGATCGCCCCGGGCAGGGAGATGCCCATCGCCGCGAGACCGTTCGAGATGATCACCGTATTCGGCTCGTACGTGGGATAAAGCCGCGCAACCCAGACCTTGTGGGCGCCGACGTCGGAGACGACGATGTCCGATGGTCCCAGGGCCCGGCGCAGGTCGGCGATCGCGCGCTGCGGTTTGATCGGCCAGCCGTCGTCGGATTCGTAGGCCTGCAGGTCGGCGAGGAGCGCCGTGCGCAGGTCGGCATGGACGAGGATCTCGCGAGCGGCATGGCGCTGGTTTGCGTCCCGGCCACCGATCCCGAGCGGCGCAACGGCCGCGAGCAGCCGGCACAGGGATGCACCGATATTTCCGATCAGCTCGACCTCAGGCAGGTAGGCGGCATCGACCTCGGCCGGCTGGGTGTCGATATGGATGACCCGGTTGCGGCCCTTCGGGTTCCATAGCGACGGCGCGTCCTCCACCGGGTCGTAGCCGACCGAGACGACCAGGTCGGATCGATCGAAGCCCGACATGACGTAGTCGCGGGCCTGGAGTCCCACGGCCATCAGCGAGAGATGCGACCGATCGTCGATCGCACCCTTGCCCATGAACGTCACCGCGACCGGGACGTGCAGGCCCTTGGCGAACGCCCGCAGCTCCTCGGATGCGCCGCGGCGCAGGACGCCGTTCCCGGCGAGCACGATCAGCCGCTCCGAGGTAGCCAGCAGGCCAGCCGCATGGGCGATGGCATCCTCGCTCGGTTCCGGGAAGTAGGGGTGACCGGGAGTGAGCGGCCGCAACGACTCGCCGGGCGGGATTGAGGCCACGGCCAGGTTCTCCGGCAGCTCGAGATGGGTCGGGCCCGGCTTCTCGAGCATCGCCAGGCGGAAGGCCTTGCGCACGATCTCGGGCACGGCGTCCACCCGGTCGATCCGGGTGTTCCACTTCGTGATTGGCTCGAGCATCCGGACGATGTCGACGACCTGGTGAGCCTCCTTGTAGAGCTTGTCGGACGAGGCCTGGCCGGTGATCGCGACCATTGGCGCCCGGTCGAGGAACGCATCGGCGATGCCAGTAACGAGGTTCGTCGCGCCCGGCCCGAGCGTTGCCAGGGCAACGGCGACCCGGCCCGTCAGCCGGCCGTGGACGTCGGCCATGAATGCGGCGCCCTG
>JBEPUS010000025.1:0-20549 GCA_041691435.1 Chloroflexota bacterium | reverse complement strand
CGGCCGCACGGCTCGCTCGATGGATGCTCGCCGATGATCGTCCTGGTCAACAGCGTGTCCGGGTATCACAGCTACGGCCGGGCCTCGCCTGCCTCGAGCAGAAGAGGCGTTGATTGCCGCACGAGTGGAGACGTCGTCCCAGATACGCTCAACCGGGAGGAGGAAATGGGCGACCTCGATCGCGAGACGGATCGCCTCCGCGTCCGCCGCCTCCGGTCCTGCCATCGAGTCGAGGATATTGCCTGGCATCACGCCGAGCGGCACGATCAGCGATTTGGTACTGCCGGGACCAAATCGAGCCTGTTTGCCGGCGTGTCCTTGTCCTTTGGCCTGCCCACGAACTCGCCGGGTCGCCCGAGCAGGTAGCCCTGGCCGAGAGGTACGCCGATGGCGGCAAGCGTCGCAAGCTCCGCCTCGGTCTCGATTCCTTCGGCGAGGAGCCGGCAGTCGGTCCTCTCCGAAAAGAAGAGCATCCCGGCGATCAGCGCCTGGCGGACAGGATCGGCATCGATCCCCCGGACGAGCGAGATGTCGAGCTTGACCAGGCTGGGCCCGAGCTCGACCACGTGGGTCATGCTGGCGTAGCCGGCCCCGGCATCATCGACGGCGATCCGAAACGGCACCCGCAACTCCTTGAGCGCCGTTCGAAGCCGGCCGTAGTCCTCCACTGCCACGTGCTCGGTGAGCTCGAGGATGAGGGGGTGATGGCTGAGCCGCAGGACGCGGGCGAGCCGTGCGCCCGATTCGATCGCCGCGGGCGAGACGTTCAAGGTCAGCCACAGGTCATACGGGATCCGCTCCGCCGCCCGCACGGCTGCCTCGAGGGTGACCAGCTCGAGCTCGATGCCCAGGCCCACGGCCGAGGCATTCGCAAAATGATGGTCGGGCCGCACGCCATCGGTGAACCGGGTCAGGGCTTCGTAGGCCACGATCTCCCGGTCCGGCACCGTCGTGATCGCCTGGAACACCGGCACGAACGCACGGTCCCGGATGATCGCCTCGATCAGGCCGCGTGCCCCCGCAGCCTCCCGCCGGGCCAGCAGCGCCGGGCCGAGGAGCGCGGTTGCCGTTGAGGCGACCTCGCCCACGGCCGGCAGGTCTTCGACCAGGTGATCAGCGAGCTCGGGATCGTCCGTTCCGATCCCGATCAGGCCAACCAGGTCATCGCCGCTGCGCATCGGCGCGTAGGCGGTCGCGTAGAGGGCAATTCGGCCGCTCGCGTCGAGCTCCCCGGTGGGTCCCCTGGCTGGCTTGAACGGCTCGGCCCACGGCCCATCCGCCGAGGACCCGAGGAGGCTGTCCGCGCGGGCGTCGGGGACCCGGTCGCCGGCTCGCAGGGGGAAGGCAGCCGGTGCGGAAACCGCCAGGATCCGCAGTCCGCCGTCTTGGAACTCGAGAACCGTTCCGAACACGATCCCGGGCAGCGTCACCAGCGCGTCTGCGATCGCGGCGGCGGTTGCGTCGACCGTTGCCTTCGGCTTCAGGCTTTCCAGCACCCGACCCAAGGCGATGCGCTCGACCCGCAGGGCGCGCTGCCGCGAGTCGGCCGCCTCGAAGGCTTCCCGGCTGTAGACAGCGTTGTTCCAGAAGTCGACCAGGGCGGCGATGATCAGGCCGACGATCGCCACGAGGATCAATCGCGTGAAGATGTCCGCGATCAAGCCTGGTAGCGGAGCGGGCGTGCCGATCGCGGCTCCGATGAGGATGAGGGTCGTCGATCCCACGGCAAGGGCCGCGATGGCCCGCAGGGCTTGACGGCTGGCATACGGCAAGAGGAGCGCAACTGCGAGGATCGGCAGGAGGCTCATCGCCTCGTCGACGCCGGGGACGATCAAGGTGCCGAAGAACCCCACGCCGCACAGGGCGACCGCGACGATCCAGGTCGCCTCCAGCGCCCGGCCGCGCCCGACGTAGCGGCGGGCCACGAGGACGAGGACGGCGAAGGTCGTTGTCAGAACGCTGGCTTCAACAAGCTGGGGCAGATCCAGCAGCGTGCCGACAATCCCCTCGACCAGGCCGAAGCTCAGGCCGAGCCAGAACAGCCACGGCAGGAAGAAGGCGAGACGGGAAACGACGGCGACTCGTCGCGTGCTCCCCTGGAGTGGTTCAGAGCGCTGCCGGGCATCGCCCGGTCCGACTGGAACAGGCGCTACCGTCGGATCGACCCCTTGCCCCCGAGTCACCATTGACCAAGCATGGGGATAGCCCGCCGGCCGGCCATCACCCGGAGGTACGGCCAAGCTCTCGGCTCCTGGCGAGCGGCTCTGTCAGCCGATGACCGTCCCGGGCCTGGCTCGCTGGTCGAGAGCGAGGCCGGCGGCAGCCGCGGCAATCAGCTCGGCAGCCCCAGATTTCGGCTCGAGGCTGGCATAGCCACAGCAGATCTGCAGGTCTTCGCTCGCGGCCAGTGCGATGAGGTCCGCAACCTCTGCGTGGGCGGTCGCTGGGGCGAGCCCAAGAAACAGCACCGCCAAGCTCGTCTCCGAGTAACGGATCCGCGGACGCCTTGGGAACACAGCCTGGGCCTGCGAGGCCAGGCGCTGCCCGAAGTCGCCGTCGGCCCCGGCATCGGCCGCCGCAACCAGCAACAGGCCAACTTTCGGGTTGCGCTGCCCGGCCACGGCGGAGATCGCAACCTCGACGAGAGGCTCCAGGAGCGCTCGCCGGTAGGTGAGGCTATCCGGCTCGAAGATCCCCGCGTCGACGACCACATCACCGATGTTGGCGATCTGCCGGCGGGCGGCTCTGACGCGCTGCTCGACAACTTCGCGTTCGTGGGTCACCTCAAGAGCGATGGACAGGCGGTCGGCCACCAGCCGAATCGCGGCGTAGTCCTGCTCACCGATCGGGGCCGCGACCGGCGAGGCGACGTTGAGCAGGCCCATCAGCTCGCCGGCCACCACCAGCGGGACCGAGAGCTCTGTGGCGATCGCGTCTCGCGCGTCGCGCGCGAACGGCTCGGGGCTCAGGCTGGGAATGAAGATCGGCTGGCGGGCGCGAGCCACCCGCTCGACGCTCGCGTCGCGGCGACTGACGCTCAGCACCGGGTTCGAATAGCCGTGCTGGCCCGCGAGGTACAGGGCGTCTCCCTGAGCGAGGTAGATCGCGACCTGGCGCAAGTCGAAGCGCTCGACGATCAGGTCAATGACCCGGGCGATCGTCGTTGGAGATGGGCCGTCGCGAACGAGGATTCGGCCGACCTCCTCGAGGCCGGTGATCTGGCTACGGGATCGATCCAGACTGGAGACCAGGGCAACCTGCGAGATGGCATAGCGCAGCGTTCGGTCGAGGAGTGCCGCGTCCGTCTTGCCCTTCATCAGGAAGTCGGTCGCGCCAGCGTCCATCGCCGCCATGTCCGTCGCCCGGTCGCGCTGACCGGTGAGCATGATCAGGGCGGCCAGGCTGCCCGCCTGCCGAGCCTGCCGAACCAGCTCGACACCGGTCTCTCCACCGAGGCGATGATCGATCAGGTACGCGTCGTGCTGATTGCTGGCAATCGACGCCAGGCCGTCGTCAAAGCTCGGGACCCAGTCCAGCTCGTAGTTCACGTCTTGCACGCGACTGAGGAGCGAGCGGGTCAGCTTGGCTTCGTCGTCATCGTCGTCCACGAGCAGGATCTTGATCGGGGCACCGGTCCCGAGCGCCCAGATCGGGATTCCGATCGTGGGATTGAGGGTGAATGGAAGCTTCATTAGAGGACCTCACGAGGCAGGGAGCTGACCTGGAACCAGAAGCGATGGAGCCCATCGAAGAGCTGGACGAGGCTGGCGAAGGCCGAGGATTTGACGATGTAGGAGTTCGCTCCTGCGTCGTAGCTACGATCGATATCCTCGATCGCGCTCGACGTCGTCAGGATCACCACCGGCATCCGGCGCAGGAGTGGATCGGCGCGGATCGCGGCCAGCGTCTCGAGGCCGCCCATCCCGGGCATGTTGAGGTCGAGCAGGAGCATCGCCGGCCGATCGGTCCCGGCCCGCGCCTGGTGTCGTTCCGTGCCCCGCAGGTATTCGAGCGCCTCGGCCCCGTCGCTGACGAAGATGAGCGGGCTGGTGGCTCCGCTGTCGCGATGCGCCAGCTCCGCGAGCAGCCGGTCGTCGGGGTCGTCCTCTGCGTACAGGACGGCCCCGGGCTCATGGTGCTTCAAGCCGACACGGCCGTGCGGACGCTCGCCGCCGCGTAGGGCAGCGTCACGACGAACGTCGCTCCGGCACCCAGCACCGAGCGGGCCACGATCGTGCCGCCGCTCAGGGTCACGATGCGCCGGCAGATCGCCAGGCCCATGCCGGTTCCTTCGTAGATCTGGCGGCCGTTGAGTCGTTGAAACGGAGCGAAGATCCGTTCCGCCTGCTTCTCCTCGAAACCGATCCCGTTGTCGCGGACCTGGATCTCCCATTCGCCGGCCAGATCGCTGTTGCCTCGCCCGGCGGCCCGGTCGTTCAGGGCGGCCGCGTCAACGTGGACCTCCGGAGCGACCCCTTCGGGATGGAACTTCAGTGCGTTGGCGATGAGATTCTGGAAGAGCTGGCGCATCAGCAACGGGCTGCCCAGGAGCGTCGGCAAGGGCCCAACCTTGACGGAGCCGCCGGTGATCCGGATCCGCTCGTCAAGGTCGACCAGGACCTCCGAGATCACGGCGTTCAGGTCGACCGGCTCGGGTGGCTCAGGTCGCATCGTGATGCGGGAGTACTCGAGGAGATCGGCGATCAGCGACTGCATCCGGTTCGCCGCGCTGCGCATGCGCCGCAGGTAGTCCTCGGAGTCGGAATCCAAGGCTCCCGATGTCTGTTCCTCGAGGCGATCGCCAAACGCCTGGATCTTGCGCAGCGGTTCCTGGAGGTCGTGCGAGGCGACCGTTGCAAAGTCCTGGAGCTCGCGGTTGCTGCGCTCCAGCTCGGCGTCGACGGCCTGCAGGTGGAGGCTCATGGAGCGCGCCGCGCTGACATCACGAAAGACGATCACGGCGCCCGTGGCCAGCCCGCCGCGGTCATGAATCGGCGAAACGGTGTCGTCGATCGCGATCTCGAGGCCGTCCCGACGGATGAGGACGGAGTTCGGCGGCAGGTGGACGATGTCATCGCGCTCCATCGCCATCTCCATCGGGTTGGCGATCACCTCGCCGTCGGCGGCGCCGACGATTCGCAGGACCTCGGCCATCGGACGCCCGATCGCCTCGTCGCACGACCATCCGGTGAGCCGTTCGGCGACGAGGTTGAGGAACGTGAGCCGGCCTGACATGTCCGAGCAGATCACCGCGTCGCCGATGCTGTTGAGCGTGACTTCGGCCCGTTCCTTCTCAAGAAACAGCGCCTCTTCGAAGGCCTTCCTCTCAATGGCATAGCGCAGGCTGCGTTGCAGGCCACGCGGCTCGAGCCGGCTCTTGATCAGGTAGTCCTCGGCCCCTTCCTGGAGCGCCTGCACGGCCAGCTTCTCGTCGTCGGTGACGCTCAAGACGACGAGCGGCGCGCGCGGCGCCGCGGTCCGAGCTCGGCGAACCGCATCGAGCCCGCCGGCATCAGGTAGCTGCAGGTCCAGCAGGATCAGGTCGACGGCGTGACCGGCAAGGTGCTCCTCGGCCTCGCTCATCCGGGCGACATGGATCCACTCGGCCCCGAGCGCGCCCTCTTCGGTGAACATCTCGCGAAGGAGTTGGGCGTCGCCCGGGTTGTCCTCAACGAGGAGGAGCCGGGTTGTCACCTAGAGCAGCATGTGATGCTGGGCCTTGACCTGGAGCATGGCCGCGTCGGCTCGCTCGGTGAGTGCGCCGGCGGTGTCGCCCGAGGCCAGGACCGCCAGCCCGACGCTGATGCCCACTCTTGCCTCGGTCCGGATGGCGAGCTCGATCGATTCGAATCGGCGTTCGGCGTCGGCCAGATCCGTGCCGCTCAGTCCACACACGAACTCGTCACCGCCGTAGCGGATGATCGGATCGAACGAGCGGAGCCGCGCCCGAATCGCCTGGGCGACCGACTGGAGAACCCGATCGCCGGCGGCGTGGCCTTCTCGATCGTTGACCTGCTTGAGCCCGTCGACGTCGACAAATGCAATGATGAATCGACCATCCGACCGGCGTGCCCGGTCGATCTCCTGGCTCAGGGCCATCTGGCCCATCTCGCGACGATAGGTGCCTGTCAGGTGGTCGAGGTGTGCCAGCTGTAGCTCCGCTTCGAGGCGCGCGCGCTCGCGCGCAGCGTCGGCCCGATCCTCCGCCGCGCGCTCCCGATCGGAGGCGGCCCGTGCCCGGGCTGCGGCCGCCACAGCGCTGAGCTCGTCCAGGCGCTGGAGCAGGTCGCCGTCAGGGTCGATCGCGGCATGCAGCCCGCGTGCTTCGCCCGCGAGGATGTGGGCACCACGAGCTGCGGCCGTTCGATCACGTTCGGTGGCGCTGGTGGCTCGATCGCGACTGGTTCCGCTGCGCCAGAGGCGGTTCCGGATCCGGGCCAGCGATCCGGTGGCCCGGTCGTCGCGCGACCATTCGTAGTCCAGCTCCTCCGCCACGCTCAGATCAGGTCGCCCTGCATGGCTCCGGTCGGCAGCATCCTGGTCGTGGTCCGAGGCGCGCTGATCTCGATCGGCGCTGGCCTGATCGAGCTCAGACGCGGCCTCGTCGGTATCCGAATGGGTCTGGTCGGCGTCCGCGAGGGACTGGTCCGTGTCGGCCAGCGACCAGTCGTAGGCCGACACCGGCTCGTCGGAATCGTGGATCCCAGGGGCATCCGCGAGGACCTCAACTTGCCCCGAATCGCGCTGAGCGGTAAATGGCGGTACCGCACCGTCCTGATCATTCTTGTTCATTTCGGACCCCCCTGATCCGCACGCGCACAGATGACGGCGAGGCCTGAACCGCGCGTCGACTGCACCGTGGGGGCCGCCGCCCCGGCCGTCATTACGCCCCGTCATCTCGAAACCCTGGCGCCGGCACGGCCCGAAAAGGTGACCTTTGGCATCTGGCGAGAGTGCGTCGGCGCGATCATGCTCGGGCCATGACGAACCAGGCCAATGCCTCGATGATCAGCCTGCTGACCCGCGATCAGGTCTGCCTGGAGCTCGACCTGCCTCCCCGCTCGGTCGATCTCCTGGTCGAGACCGGGCAGCTCAGTCCAGTGCGTGTCTCCGCGGGCACCGATCTGCGCTTCTGGCCGGACGAGATCATGACCTACGCGTTGCGAGCCGCGCTGAAGGCGGACGCTCGTGCGAGCACTGGCCTCGTTCCGACCCCCGAGGCGGCTCCGACAACCCGGAGCCAGGGGCCGGCACCAGAGCACTGGGGCCAGGCAGCGGCACGCAGCGGCCGGAGGATTCGACGTCCGGCATGGCTGCCGTTCACGAGTCCCGTCCAGCACGCCAAGCGCGCCTACATCGCGTTCGCCGACCGCGACCACCTTGTCAGCTACCTGCGTCAGCGCTCCGACGCGGAGGCCGGCATGGACAGTCCGAGCCGGCCCAGCTTGGCCGGATCGGCAATCAGGTCGATCGCCGCGATGCGCCCCCCGGCCACGCTGAAGGCGGCCACGATCAAGGGCTGACCTGGAGCTCGGATGACAGCCCCCGGGCTGCCGTTGGTCAGACCAGTCCGAGCTGACCGGCCTCGAAGGCCAGGCGGTCGCGGTGATCGGGATGGGCGACGCCGATCAAGGCGGCGGCCCGCTCCCGCAGGCTGCGCCCGAAGAGCTCGGCGACGCCCCATTCCGTCACGACCGTGCGAACGTGCGCTCGGGTCGTCACGACGCCCGCGCCCGTGGCCAGCACCGCGCTGATCCGCGAGATCGACCCGCCGGCGGCGGTTGATGGCAGGGCGATGATCGCCCGGCCCTCGGGCGCCAGGGCCGCCCCGCGCATGAAGTCCATCTGGCCGCCCACGCCGCTGTAGATCCGCGAGCCGATGGAATCGGCCACGACCTGGCCGCCAAGGTCCACCTCGATCGCCGAGTTGATCGCCGTCATGGCCCGGAACGAGCGGATCACGTGGGTGTCGTTCGTGAAGTCCACTGAGCGCATCTCGACCATCGGGTTGTCGTCCACGAAGTCGTACAGACGCTTCGTGCCCATGACGAAGGCGGCCACGATCTTGCCCCGGTTGCGCTCCTTGCGCGCGCCGGTCACGACGCCCCGCTCAACCAGGTCAACAACGGCATCGGTGAACATCTCGGTGTGGATTCCCAGGTCGTGATGTCCGGTCAGCGCCCCGGCCGTGGCCGCCGGGATCGCCCCGATTCCGAGCTGGAGGGTGGCGCCATTCGGGACCAGTCCGGCGACGTACTGGCCGATGCGCTCCTCGACGTTGCCAATCGGGCCAGGCTCATGGGGATACGGAGCCACGCTCACCTCGACGCCCAGGTCGATCTGGTCCACGTGGATGATGCTGTCGCCGAGCGTTCGGGGCATTGCCGAGTTGAGCTGGACGATGACGATGCGGGCCGCCCGAATCGCCGCCTGCATCGCCTCGATCGAGACACCCAGGGAGCAGAAGCCGTGGCGATCGGGCGCGCTGGCATTGACCAGGACGGCATCGAGGGGCAGGGTCCCGCGATCGAACAGGGCGGGTACCTCGGAGAGGAAGACCGGCACGTAGTCCGCCCGGCCCTCATTGACGGCGAGGCGCGCGTTCGGCCCGACGAAGAGGGCTCGATGGCGGAAATGGCTCGCCATCCCGGGTGCCAGGTGGGGCCCGGGGCCCTCGGTGTGCAGGTGGACCATGCCCACGTCGCGAAGCTCAGAGGCGCGGTCCACGAGCGCATCGAGCAGGGCCGAAGGCGTGGCAGCAGCGCAGTGCACGTAGACCTGCTGGCCGCTCCGGATCCCGGCCACGGCGTCAGCCGCGGAAACGATTCGCATCAGGGGCAGGCCTGCGGATCGGCCCTCAATTGCCCCGGCCCGGTCCACGGACCTTGGCCATGTACGCCGCAGCCTGCGCCCGCCGCTCCAGGTTCAGCTTGCCCAGGATGGAGCTGACGTAGTTCTTGACCGTCTTGTCCGAGAGGAAGATCTCGGCAGCGATCTCCTTGTTCGTCTTGCCTTCGGCCACCAGCAACAGGATCTTCTGCTCCTGGCCGGTGAGCTGGGCGAGCTCATCGGGCTGATCGGCCAGCGCGATCCGGCGAACCCGCTCCAGGACCCGGCCCGTCACCGCGGGGTCGAGCAAGGATTCGCCTCGGCCCACGGCCTCGAGCGCCGCCACGAGATCGCGCGCCCGGACCTGCTTGAGGAGGTAGCCGCTGGCGCCGGCGATGATCGCCGATAGAACCGCGTCTTCGTCCGGATAGCTCGTCAGCATCACCACCCGCGTCTCGGGCAGCTCCGAGCGGATCTCACGGCAGGCTTCAACGCCAGACCCATCGGGCAGCCGGACATCCATGACCACCAGGTCGGGCCGGAACCGGCGGGCCGCCTCGATGGCCTCGGCGACAGTCCCGGCTTCGGCCACCACGTGGAACCCCGGCCGCCTGTCGAACATCGCGACCAGGCCCTGCCGGACCACTTCGTGGTCGTCGACGATCAAGAGGCTGAGGGAATGGCTTGCTGGGGGATCTGTCTCGGGCACCCGATGTCCTCTAGGTCGCCGGCAGGGTGATACTGATCCGCGTCCCGGCGCCGGCGTCGCTGTCGATGGTCATTGTGGCCCCGATCCGGTCGACTCGATCGCGCGTGTTGGCAAGGCCCTGGTGCCCCAGCCGGCCAACCCGGGCCTGGTCGAAGCCGGTGCCGTTGTCCTGGATCCTGAGCAGGTAGCCGTTGCCCTCCCGAGCCGGGCGCAGCTCGATCCTGGCTCGACTTGCCCGGGAATGTCGGGCGATGTTGCTGAGCGACTCGCCCACGATCGCCAGGAGGTGGCCCGTCACCTCGGCCGGCGGATCGGGCACCGGATCGGGCAGTTGCAGGTCGAGGTCGATCATCGTGTTGTGGCGGTATTCCCTGATCAGGGCAGCCAATCCCACGCCGAGCGACACGCCTTCGAGCAGCTCCGGCCGCAGCCCGAAGATGAAGTTGCGAATGTCCTGGATGGCCAGGTGGATCGAGTCGATGGCTCGTTCCACTCGAGCCTCGGCATCGAGGCGGTCCGCCTCCATGAGCTCAGGGACGTCCTCGAGCGACAGGCCCACGGCGTACAGGTTCTGGATGATCCCGTCGTGGAGGTCCTTGGAGATCCGCTCGCGCTCGTCGACCACGGCCAGGCGCTGGAGCTGCTCATGCAGGCGGGCGTTGTCCATGGCGATGCCGGCATGCAGGGCGAAGGTCTCGACCATGGCCTGGTCTGCGGCGCTGAACTCGGCGAAGCCGATCTTGTTGGTCAGGTAGAGGCGACCCAGCGAGGTCCCGCGAATCGTGATCGGCACACCCAGGAAGCTGCCCATCGGCGGGTGGTTCGGAGGGAATCCGAAGCGGTGCGGATCGACGTTGATGTCGGCGATCCGGAACGAGCGGTTCTCCTCGAGGATCAACCCGAGGAGGCCGTGGCCCTCGGGCAGCGGACCGATCCTGCGGCGGGTGGCATCGTCCATCCCGCTGGTGATGAAGCGCTCGATCCGTCCGTCCGGGTGGTTGACGCCGAGGGCCGCGTATTCGGCCCCAACCAGCGGCCGAACCCGATCGACGATGACCTGCAGGACGTCATCGACGGAGACCAGCCCGGCAATCCCCCGGACGGCAGCGTCAAATGCCGCCTGGACCTCTTCGGGCCCAGCCGGCGCAGACGGTTTCTCGTGGGTCGGCACCATCCCCATCATAGGCGCGGGCCGCTCCCTGGCCGGGCTACGCCTGGGCCGTGCCCATGACGGCTTCAAATCCTCGAATCAGGGCCGGGCCGCCGATTGCATCAGCTCGTATGCGCGGCGGTGCTCACCGGCGGCCGCGAGCATCTCGGCCCAGGCATGGAGCACGTCGGCACGCCGCGCCCGAGAACCCTCGGCGAGTCTCGCGGCGCGTTCGAAGTCTGCCGAAGCCGGACCCGGGTCGCCATTGGCGGCCGACGCCCGCGCCCGGGTCGTGAGGGCATCGACGGCCGCCTTCGTGTTGCCGGTTGCTTCGGCATGATCCAGGGATTGCGTGGCGAGGTCGATTGCCGCGGTGGCCTCCCCGCGGGCCAGGGCAATCTGCGCCTGGGTATCGACAACGTGGGCCAGCCTGCGCGCATCAGGCAGCCGCTCGAGCATTTCGGCGGCCTCATCGGCGTAGCGGGCCGCCTCGGGCAGGTTGCCCAGGGCCAGGTAGGTCAGGGCCATGTTGTTGCCGATCGAGGCGACGTAGCGCTCGGCCGCGGCCGCCTTGTACAGGGCCAGGCTGCGCTGACCCTGGCGAAGCGCTGCCTCGAGGTCGCCAAGCTCGCGGTAGCTCGCCGCGAGGGCATAGGTCAGGGCCGCTCGGCGCAGGTCGTCGAAGCCGTCGGCGATCGCCTGGGCCTCGACCAGGAGAGCCAGCGCTGCCGACTGCTCGCCGCTCCGGCTTTCGACGTTCGCCGCCGCGACCAGCGCCCGGACATGCAGGTCGGGATCGATCGCATCGCCGGGCCCGCGGTTGTCGAGGAGGCCGCGCAGCAGGCTGCGCGCCTCGCTGAGTGAATCGGACATGTAGTGGGCCGATGAAAGCCAATAGGTTGCCAGGGCAGCATCGGCCGGGCGCCCGGCCCGGGCAAAGGTGCGCAGCGCCTCGCTGGCCGGACCGATCGCTTCCTGGCCCCGCTCCAGGCGGCAGAGGGCCTCGGCCTTGCAGCGCAGCAGCTCGGCACGGCCGAGCGGTTCCCGAACCTGCGCCAACAGCGCGTCATACGCGTCGAGCGCGGTCAGCCAGTCGCCAGATGCCAGGCGGACGTCGGCTTCGAGGCGGGTCCAGGCACCGATGTCATCCGCGATCAGAGCCGCGGCGGATGTCCCGAGGCGCTCGGCGAGGTAGGCCAGCGCAGCCATCGACGGTTGGACGAGCCCATTCTCGAGCGCCGAGACGTACGCCTTGGAGAACCCATCCCCGGCGAGGCGGGCCTGCGTCCAGCCGGCGGCCGTTCGGGCGGCCCGGATGCGACCGCCGATGCCCGTGGCGGTCCTAGCCGGGGGGCGTCCGATCGAGCGGGTGCGCGTGGCCATGGGCGGGAGTGTACAGCCCTTGATCACCCCCAGGTGACGCGAGGAGCAAGCAGGAGTCGACACCGAGCCGATCAGCCAGGTGGAGCAAGGCCGGGATCGAGGGCAGGGTCCGGCCAGATTCGACCTGGCACACGTACGCCCGCGTCAGCGGATCACCGAGCTCCGCCTGGCTCATGCCCCTCGCCAGCCGGGCCGCGCGGATCCGCCGGCCGATGGTGACGGCCAGCAGCGCGTCGGACCCAGTGGATTGTTTAGTCAGACTTGACAATGACATCGGCCTCAGCCTAGCATCCGTGTACCAACCCCGGGCCGGACGAACCCAACGAAGAAGGGTCGTCCTTCAATGCGTTTCTCCATTCGCCCCACCCGGGCCATGGTCGCGTCGTGGCTGCTGGCCACGCTGTTCGCGCTTGCCACGGCTGCGACCGTCTTTGCGGGAGGTGACACTGGACCAGTGCCCCACTGATCGCAGGTTCCTGCTCCTCTGTTCGAGTCCCTGGCTCGGTCCGGTCCCGGTGTTGGCATCCTGACCATCTCGAGGCACGCTACTCCAACTCCGAGCACGAGTACACCTCACCAAACCAGCACGGATTGACAATCACCGCCACTCCACCTACCTTCCGTGTCTGGTTCGCGCGGCCCGGATCGCTGCTGGCCGGTTGCCGGGGGGTCCGGCCATCGAGCGGTCCCGCCGCCGCGAACCGCATCCGAGCGGTTCAGGTCGAGCGCGGCGGGGGCATCGTAGGTTGGCTGTCTTCCTGGTCGGTCACGTCCGCAGGGAGCCATGCCTCGACGGACTGCACCGTCATCTCGAGGGTGTCTGCACGTATCCGGGCCCCAGCCACTACACCCGCCATGACGTCGCCGACAGCATCCGGGCCGGTCACGAGTGGTATGCCCACGTCGCGGGGGCCTATCCCGTCCGGATCCGGGTGATCGCCACCTGTCCCCGCTGTTCTGCTGGTCCCTACATCACGACCAGCCCGGACGGTCCCCCGGAGAGCGATCTCGATGCGCTAGACGAGTGCTGAAACTTCAGCCTTCGACGTCGAACCTGGCCGTCGACTCTGGGCGGTCCGACCTGCGCCGACCCTGGGATGACGCAACGTCATGACAAGTCGCTCGTAAGGCGGCAGGCTCAGCCAGCCAACTTGTCTCGCGCGTCTCGACCGAGGGAGCCATGACGCCGTCCTTCAGCGATCTCCGTTTCGAGGGTGACTCGCTGCGCCTGCGCCTCGAACATCTCACCCTCGCCGACGCGGCCGCCTTCCGCGACCTGGTCGGAGACGTGCGGGCCTGGCAGCTCCTCAGCCTGGACCTGGTGGCCGGCCATCAACCGGCGCGACTCAGCGACTTCAGGCGCGAGGTGGGCCCGGTCCAGGCGCTAGCCGATCCCCGAGCCACCAGCCCCGGCTCCTGCGCTCGCCTGGACCAGTCCCTGGTCAACTGGCTGGCAGTGATCGACTGGATCCGGCTCCTCGACCGTCCGCATCTGTAGCCAGTTCGAGAGCCTGACCAGCTGGAAGTGTCGCTCAGCCGAAGGTCAACGCCGTCTGGATGAAGCGCGCCGCGTCGAGCAGGCTGTGGGCGCGATGGTCCGGCCGGGTTGGATCGGCGTCATCCACGGCTGGACCGACACACACGACATGGAGGCCGGGACATGCCCGGGCGCTGGCGAGGGTCGCCTCGGTCGCCAGCAGCCAATTCGCGCCGTGCTCCGCGCGCAGCTCGGTGAGCCGGGCGATCGCGGCGGGATCGAGCCGACGGCCACCGCCCGAATAGGCCGTCCCGCCAAGCGATCGGTCTACGCTGATGCCCGCCCAATCCGCCAGCAGCAGGCCGCTCTCCCGACTGAGCGGGGGGACGCCTTCGAGACGATCGGCCGGCGTGACGAGGACGACGACAGAGCCAATCCCGCCCAGGCGTTCGAGGGCGGCATGGACGTCTTCCTGGGATGCCGCGGCGAGCACGGCGTGCTCGACCATGGTGGCGGCGGGCATCAACCGATCGGGGTCGTGTCGGCTCCTGGCCCCGTCGCCGCGTCCGCGTTCAGGACGTAGCCGATTCCCTGGAAGGTGGTGATCGGTCCGGGGCTGCCCGGGGCCGCACCAAGCTTGCGTCGCACGCGGCTGATCCAGACCCGCAGGTACTGCAGGTCGTCGCGATATTCGGGCCCCCAGACCTTCGTTAGCAGCTCCGTGTGCAGGACCACCTTGCCGGCATTCGCGGCGAGGTGCTGGAGGAGCAGCCACTCCGTCCGGCTCAGCGAGATCAGCTCGCCGTCGCGGGTCACCAGACGGCGCTCGAGGTCGATCTCCACAGGACCGACGTGGACGATCCCCGAGCCCGGGGCCACGCCGGAGGCTCGACGGAGGACGGCGCGGACCCGGGCGGCGAGCTCGTCCGGATGGAACGGCTTGGCGATGTAGTCGTCTGCGCCGAGGTCGAGCCCCTTGGCCTTGTCTGCCGTGGCGCCCTTGGCGGTCAGCAGGATCACCGGCACGGGCCGCCATTCCCGGAGCTGTTTCATCACCTCGATGCCGTCGAGGTCGGGCATGACGATGTCGAGCAGGACGATATCCGGCCGCATCTCCTCGGCCTTGCGCAGGGCCTCCTCGCCGCCCGATGCGGTCACGACGCGGAAGCCCTCGTCGTGCAGCGTGAGCGCGACGAGCTTCGTGATCCGCGGCTCGTCGTCCGCTACGAGCACGAGTGGCTGGTTGGCCACGTGATTCTCCTCGGGTTGCTGCATCGTGGACTCGATCGAATCTGGCTATCACTGTGCGCCCAACGGGCCGCCTGCGTCGATCGGCGGCGCGGAACAGGTAGAAACGGCCGACTGGCGCCGGCCGTTTCTACCTGAATGGTGGTCAGCCCTGGTCGCTCGTCTTGTCGAGCTCCTTGTGGCCGTCGCGATGGAGCCGATCCATCTCGTCGCGGGCTTTGTCGCCGGCCTTGCCCAGGTCGTCCCGGATTCGATCACCGGCGTTGGCAAGGTCGTCCTTGAACTGGTGGCCGTCCACCTCGCGAGCCGCTTCCTTGGTGTCCGTCTTCGCGTCGCGAAGGGTGTCCTTGACGTCCATCTCGAAATCCTCCATGGGTGGGGTGGTGAAGGTTGCGTGGTCGCGCCACGATCCTGGTGGCCCGACGAACGTAGCCGTCGCTGGGTTGCGGTTCGATACGCGCCATCCGGCCCGCGCCTTTCAGACTCGTCGCATTCGGCCCGCGGGCCGCTCCTGCCCGCCTCGCCCGGCCATGGCGTTCGAGATGAATCCGCAAGCCACCCGGCCTGGCTGCGAGACCCTCCGCAAGAGGCCCTGTGCCAGTCTTGGTTCCAACCCACCCACCAGGATCGTCACCCGTCGGTGCGATCAACCTGGAGACTTCCCTTGGACACCCGGCGAGATCCCGTGCCTGTCATGCGCCCCACTCCAACCCGCCCGATGCGAGCCGCATTCGTCGGAACCTATCCTCCGCGCCAGTGCGGGATTGCCACGTTCACCCAGGACCTGGCGGCCGCCGTCGGGGCAACCCCCGCCAGCCCATCCCGAGAGGCAACCTGGGCTCAGCCAGCGGCGCCCGGCCGGCCCCGCGCCGTGGTCGAGATCGTTGCGGTGGACTACGAGGAGCGCGAATTCCCGGCGGAGGTCCGCTACCGACTGGATCCGGACCGGCCGGCCGACTACCTGCGGGTTGCGGACCAGCTCAATCGAGCCGGGCCTGACGTCGTCTCGCTTCAGCACGAGTTCGGGATCTACGGCGGGGCCGATGGCGAACGGGTGCTGGACCTCCTCGACGAGCTCGAGGTCCCCGTCGTCGCGACGCTCCACACCGTTCTCCGCAAGCCTTCGGCCCAGCAGCGCCGTATCCTGCGCAGGATCGCCCAGCGGGCAGCCCGGACCGTGGTCCTGTCACGGGCCTCGGCAGCCACCCTCGCGACCGCCTATGACATCGACCCCGCGCGGATCCAGATGATCCCGCACGGCGTACCCGACCTGGCGTTCGTGGATCCCGAGAAGGTCAAGCCGCTGGTCGGGCTGGCGGGCCGGCCGACCGTCCTGAGCTTCGGGCTGCTCGGCCCGGGCAAGGGCTACGAGCTGGCCATCCGGGCGATGGCCACGGTTGTCGATGAATCGCCGGATGCCTGCTACGTGATCCTCGGAGCAACGCACCCCGAGCTGCGCCGGCGGGAAGGCGAGGCCTATCGCGAGTCACTTACGGCGATCGTCACCGCGCTCGGGCTCCAGGCGCATGTCCAGTTCGTCGACGCCTATGTGGACCTGCCGACCCTCGGGCGCTGGATGCAGGCCGCCGACGTCTTCGTCACCCCGTACCCCGGCGCGGAACAAGCCGTCTCGGGCACCCTCGCCTACGCGCTCGGGACCGGCAAGGCCCTCGTCTCCACGCCGTACGCCTACGCCGAGGAGCTCCTGGCCGACGGCCGGGGCCGGCTGGTCCCATTCGGCGATAGCCGGGCCCTCGGCGCCGAGATCGGCGACTTCCTCACGGATACCGCGGCACGTGATGCGGCCCGCCGGCGGGCGTATGCCTACGGCCGGCGGATGACCTGGCAGACGGTTGGCCAGCAGTACCGAGACCTGTTCGTCCGTGTCACCGGGCGGGCGGAGACGCCAACCCTCCCGCTCGATCGGGGCGCGGAGCAACCCTCGGCGCCGCGCGATCGTGAGACGACCTCTCGTGGCTAGGCCACCTGCGCTGCTCGCGGCGGGACCCACTCAACGGCCCTACGGCGAGCGTCCGCCGCCGCCATTCAGCCCGCTGCCCGGCGTGGTCCGCACGCACCTCGACGAGCTTACTGGGACCTTCGGCATCTACCAGCATGCCCGCGGCAGCCTGCCCGACCCGGGCCTGGGCTATTGCACCGATGACGTGGCGCGGGCGGCGATCGTCGACGTCCTCCATGGCCAGGTCCTGGGTCGTGCCGCAGTCGCCGAGTCCCTTGACCGCAGTGTTCGGTTCCTGGCCGGCGCCGTCGTGGCCAAGACTGGCCGGTTGCGTAACTTCCGTGATGACGACGGCAACTGGCTCGAGCGGGAGGGATCGGCCGACGCCCACGCTCGCGGGGTCCAGGCCCTCGGGGTGATCAGTGGCGATCAGACCGACGACGCGACTATGCGCACGGCCGCCGCCATCCTGGACGATGTCCTGCCCGTATCGCTCGAGCTCGAAGGCCTCCGACCCTGGGCGCACGTGATCCTCGGCTGCGTGGGCGCCGGCTCCGGCAAGCGCACGCCGGGAGCCGCCCGGATCGTCCTCGAAGAGCTCGCCGGCCGTCTCTTCGACGCGTTTGCATCAACCGACGATGACTGGCCCTGGCCCGAGTCCGCGGTCACCTATGAGAATGCGATCCTGGCCCAGGCGCTCATCGAGGGCGGAAACCAGCTGGGCTACCCCGGAATGGTCGACCGCGGCCTCGCTACCCTCGACTGGCTGCTCAATCAACAGGTGAGCGAAGCCGGGTACCTCGAGCTGATCGGCAACCAGGGTTGGTGGCCACGAGGCTTGGGCCCGGCGCATTTCGACCAGCAGCCAATCGACGCAGCGTCGGTCGTCGAGTCCTGCGCCGCGGCCTGGCGAATATCCGGCAAGGCAGCCTGGCTGACCGAGATGGAACGGGCCTACGCCTGGTTCAGCGGAGCCAATGCGGTCGGGATTGCGGTCTCGCATCCCGACCGTGGGAGCTGCGGCGATGGCCTCAATGCGATCGGGGTCAATGCGAACCAGGGTGCCGAGTCCACCCTGGCCTGGCTGACCGCCACCGAGTGCGTCCGGGCGCATCGACGCGACGGCAGTCCCGCCTGATCAACCCTGACCGAGGTCGTCCTCGGGCTCGATCGGCAGCGTGAAGCCGAACTCCGATCCGCCGCCGACCCGGCCTGCGGCCCAGATCCGGCCACCCATCAGCTCCACGAGCTGCCGGCAGACGAACAGGCCGATCCCGGCGCCGGAGACGCGCGCCGCCGTCTCGCGG
The DNA here is from genome assembly GCA_041691435.1 of Chloroflexota bacterium. Lineage (GTDB taxonomy): Bacteria > Chloroflexota > Limnocylindria > Limnocylindrales > CSP1-4 > Palsa-1033. Next base: position 2,486 of record JBEPUS010000025.1, on the reverse strand, counting down.
GAGCGGAAGAAAAGCTCGAAGACGCGCTCGAGATCATCGGTCTGGATGCCTGGGCCGGCATCCAGCACCTGGATCTCCACGAACCCGGCGGCCGCCGACCCGCTGATCCTGATCGGGCCCGTGGGCGGCCCGTACTTGGCAGCGTTGCCGACGAGGTTGCGCAGGACCTGCTCGACATAGGTCAGCTCGCCGCGGACCGGCGGCAAGTCGGGCGCCAGGGCGATCTCCACCACGAGTTGAGGCTGGCGGCGCTTGATATCGCGACTGACCCGGTCGACGACGCGCTGAATGAGCACCGGCTCATCGCTGATCTCGAGGCTGCCGCGTTCGGCGCGGCTGAGGACGAGGAGGTCCTCGATCAGCCGGATCATCCGCTCGGCCTCCTCGCGCACATCGTGGGCGACCTCGCCCGACCGATCCGCCGCCAGGTGGCCCCGCTCGAGCAGCTCGGCTCCGCCCACGATCGTGGTCATCGGCGTTCGCAGCTCATGCGACAGGACCTCGATGAACGCGTCCCGGATCTGCAGGGTCTGGCGCTCGGCAGCCAGGAGCCGGTCCCGATCCACGAGGGTCAGCCGGAGACGCTCCTCGCGCTCCTCGACGTACTGGCCGCGCTCCTCGGCCCGCACCTGGGCGGCCCGCAGGCGATCCGTCAGGAGGCTGGCCACGACGCAGGCGATGGCAAACAGCGCCAGGCGGCCGAGCTGGAGGCCTCCGGAGCCGGCCGGATCCGTGAAGACGACCGGCTCACCGAGGGCACACACGAGCGTGGCGAGCAGGCCAGGTCCCAGGCCGCCACGCCAGCCCACGATGGCCACGGCGATGAAATCGACCGGGAACCCGATGTTGCCGGCGAGGCCACGGTTGACCAGGAACGTCAGGCCCGTCGCGAGGATCGGGACGACCAGCGCCAGCGTGTAGGCGGCCAGCGTGGCCCGGGTGGCATCGCGAGATCGCCGCCAGGTTGGGAGCGTCATCGTCCTCATCGGATGCGCCCCGGATCCACGATTGCGGGGAGCGCCGAACGGTCAGGCGCCTCGCCGGGGTTCGTGGAGTCTAGTTGACCAGCCGCGAGAGTCGGACCCCGCGGGTCAGCGCCGAGCGGACCGTGACTGCCAGCGGGACGATCGAGACCGCCAGGATCAGCCGTGGCGCGCCGGCCAGGAAGAGCCCGGTGGTGACGCCGGCCGAGAAGCCGACGGCGGCGATGACGCCACGATCGGACAGGAGATCGAGCTGACCCTGGGCGGCGTCCAGCGCGGATCGCGCGTCGCCCACGGCGTCGGGCAGGTGATCGGCAACCGAGCGACCCCGGTCGAGCAGCGATTTGAAGCCCTCGTCCGCGGCATCGGCGATCGACTCGCGCTCAGCGCTGGTGGTGATTCCGGTCTTGGCCATGGTTCTCTCCTTCAGTTCGTGTCCTGGTCAGGACTTGGGTTCGATCAAAGGCAGGTCGACGACGTGCTCGGCAACGAACCAGACCTGGAGCTCGTGGCGCCGGAGGACGTCACCCATGAGCATGTCGTTCGTGCCCCAGTCCTTCGATTCTTCGGTCGCCTCAATGGCGTCGCGGACCTTCTCGATGATCGTCTCGTGGGCATCAAGCAGGCGATCGATCATCACGGGCACGTCCTCGGCGCCGTTGGGCGGCCGCTCGATCGTGGTCAGTTCAGCTGCATGGCGCGGGTCGCCGACAGCGATCCCGCCCAGGCTCTGGACGCGCTCGGCGATCAGGTCGACCAGCTCAAGCTGCTCCTCGGCATGCTTGTCGAAGAGGAGGTGCAGCTGGTAGAAGGTGGGTCCCGCGACCAGCCAGTGGTGCTTCTTGTACATGCTGTAGAGGATCATCGTGTCGGCCAGGATCTCGTTGAGCACCTGGGCGCTCTCCCGGCGAGCCTCCGCTGCGAGGGCGATCGGCAACAGCCGCAGCGTACCGAACGCCTGGATCTCCGGGCCTCGAGCACCCAGCTGGGGCTGCGGCGAGCGGCGGGTTCGGGCAGATTTGCTGGCTCGGTTCGGGCTCATGAATCCTCCGGAGTGGGGTTCGCACATTCGGTTCAGCGCTGAGAGCATGACGGAGGCGACGGTCCAGGCGTGCACCGCGGGCGGCGGCGGGCGCTGCAAATGCATTGCAGGACGCCGCTGGACAAGGGCCCGGCAGGCCTCGATAATCGCCGCCTCCGGGCCGCTTTTTCGATCGATGCGGGAGGTCTCGCGATCATCATCCGACTGCTCCGGGGCCATGTACCGAGCGGCCAGGAGCACCTCTTGGTCAATCGCTTGCGGGCTCTCCGGGTTGGCCAGCAGCCACCCTCAGGGTTTGGTGGGGCGACGTTCGGGTTTCGCCGGGCCGACGACGGTTTGAGCTTCCTGGCCCTCTCGACGTGGGAGTCCTTCGAGGCGATCTCGGCGGCGATGTCCGGGCGCCCGGCCGACGAGGTCCCGGGCCAGCCCGCCGGGGAGAGCCTCGATCGCGTCACGATCGA
>JBEPUS010000024.1:0-21149 GCA_041691435.1 Chloroflexota bacterium | reverse complement strand
CGCCCGCACCGAACGCACAGGCCAGGCTGTCGCCGCCGCCGATCACCACGGGGACAGAGCGGGCCAGCCCCAGGCGGCGAACGAGCGCCGGGCGGAGCTCGCCGATGACGGCCCATGACGGGTGGGCGAGCGGGAGGAGGCCTTCATCGAGCCCGAGGCCGTCGAGGACGACGTCATCCCAGCGCCGTTCGCGGACGTTGAAGAGGGCCGAGGCCGTGGCGATCGTCCAGTCGGTAGCGTTCTCGCCGGTGAGGGCCAGGGCGACGAAGTCCGTCGGCTCCACGAACCGGCGCGTGGCGGCATACACGGCGGGTTCGTGCCGGCGCAGCCAGAGGATCTTCGCAGCGACGTGGAACGCGGCCGGCAGGTGGCCGGTCCGATCGTGGATGAGCCGATCGCCGAAGCGACGGCGGATCTCGATGGCCTCGGCCACGGCCCGGTTGTCGCGGTAGATCAGGCCCGCTCGGAGGGGCCGGTCACGATCGTCCAGCGGTACGACGGACGGGCACTGGCCGGTCAGGCAGATCGCCCGGATCTGGCGCCGCGGGCCCAGCGCCCGGACGAGCCCGGCGAGGGCCGACAGCGAGGCCGAACGCCAGCGGTTCGCATCCTGCTCGGCCCGTCCGTCCGGCCCGAGGATCGTGGGGTAGGGCCGGCGAACCTCGCCGGCCGGCTGGCCCGCGACGTCGTAGGCGGCCGCCCGGGCACCCGACGTACCCACGTCGATCGCGACCAGGACCTCGCCGGAAGCGCTCACCCGCGGACGAGCTGGTGCGCGCTCACCTTGTCTCCCTCGAGGGTGACCAGGGCGCCGTTCAGCGCTCCCGTCGAGTAGTCGCTGCCCGGGTTGATCACCACCGTCCGGCCGAGGCGTCGAATGCCCGACGACTCATGGATATGGCCGTGCAGTCCGAGGAGCGGCTGGTGGCTCAGCTCAAAGTCGCGGACGGCCGTGCTGCCGACCGCGGCGAACTGGACCTGGCCGAGCACGGCCTGGACGCGGCGCTCCGCGTCCAGCTTGGGAGCTTCATCGAGCTGGGTGCCGTAGGGCGGGACGTGGACGTTGAGGACGGCCCGTTCCGGATGACTCAGCCCACCGGCCATCTCCTCCATCGCCAGCGCAAGCAGGTCCTCGGACATCTCACGGTGGCTATGCCATGGGGTGATGTTCGAGTAGCCCCACGAGATCATCTCGTGCTCATCGTCGAGCCACACGACCTGGCCCTCATCGTGTGTGCCCCAGGGCGCCTTGTTGAGGAGCTCGCCGAGCTCGACCGGATCATCGTTGCCGAGCATGAAGTAGAGCGGTCGGCCGGTCGGCCTGAGGCGCTCGTCGGCCAGGTTCAGCCAGCTGGTCAGGCGTTCCTTCATCAGGTCCAGGAAGAGTCCGTCGAGTGTCCCGTTTGCCTCACTCGCCTCGAGCTCACCGGGCTCAGCCCGGTACGGGTAGTAGCCGTGGTCGGAGATGAGCCGCTCGAGCTCGACCAGCTCGGCCTCAGTCGTGATCGAGTAGTTGGTGCCGATGAACGAGCACGTCCAGGTGCCGTTCGGACCACGCACGATCGACTGGATCGCCTTGCCGGCGATGTCGCCGCCCAGGATCATGACGTCGGCTTTGTAGATCGGCCCGGCATTGATGAACTTGCGAAAGCACTTGCTCGACCCGTGCAGGTCGGTCACGAAATAGAGCCTGGTCCTGGCCACCTCAGGCGACCGCCGCCTGGTCGCGGGTCGTGCGCACGACGTCCATGAAGCGCATCGCCCGGTCGCGGTCGACCGGATTCCAGGTGATCCCATCGCGCTTGAGGGTCGTGCCCACGAACGCCCCGTCCGCGACCGCGAGGACCTCGGCGACCGTCTCGACGCGCACGCCGGTGTTGGCCAGGACCGGCGTCCCGGGTGCGGCGGCCTTGGCCGCCCGAACATCCGCGAGGTCGATCGACATGCCCGTGATCTGGCCGCTGATCAGGATCGCGTCGACGCCCAGGAACGCCGCGCCCTGGGCCCGCTCGGCGATCGTTCGCCGGCCCAGGCTGCTGGCGAACTCAGGGGTGATGTTGCTGAACAGGGCAACGTCCTCGGCGCCGATCGCGCTTTGGTACCCGGCGATCTCACCGAAGTCCGGCTGCATGATCCCGTGATCGCTCTCGTAGACCCCGGTGAAGACCTCGCGCACGAAGGCGGCCCCGGTGGCCCGGGCAACGGCCAGGCTGGCCCGCGGGTCCCACACGATGTTCACCCCGAACGGGAGGCGGATCTCGGTCTGCAGCCGGCCGATCGCCGCCGCCATGGCTGCCGGGATCTCCGGGCCTACCCGGAGCTGGTAGGGCAGGTCCGCTTCGTTGCAGAACAGCAGGCCATCGACGCCCGCCTCGTGCAGGATCTGCAGGTCGTGGGCCAGGCTGTCCACGATCCGATCCATGCCGGCCGTTCGATCATGCTTCGGCCGGCCGGGCAGCGCCGGCAGGTGGCACATGGCCAGGATGGGCTTGTCCACGTCGAATCGGTCACGGAGGAGAGATCCGGTCGAACCGCTCAGCACGCGCCCGCTCCTGTGGTTCCGTCGGTCATGGGCTCAGCATGTTCGAAGTCAACAACTTTGAGGTTGCGACGTGACAGAGACCATTGACATCGTGTGTTCGATCGTGTTCAACTGTTGCATCCGCGAAACGGGCTGTCAAGGCGGTTCCATGTAGCCAACCGGGAGGGTGGCCGTGACGGGTGTAAGCAGGCTGTTCGTTCGTAACAGCACTGGCCTGGTGCGAGAGGCGTCGGCCTTTGATGCGACGGTCTTCAACGCCGCCATCTCGGCCCCGGTCGGGTCGACGATCGCCTACTCGATCTTCTTCACCCTGGTGGCCTTTCCGGGCGCTGATGTCGCCGGGGTGCTGCTGCTGACTGTCGTCCTGAACATCCCGATCCTGATCATGTTCGCCCTGCTCGCCTCGAGCATGCCCCGAGTCGGCGGCGACTACGTCTGGGTCAGCCGGATCCTGTCTCCGCCGCTCGGCCTGATCTCGAACGTCGCAATGTGCTTCGGCGCACTGGCCGGAGCGGCCTTCTTTGCCAAGTTCTTCTCGGTCCTCGCCCTCGGCCCGGTCTTCGCGTCGCTCGGCATCCTGTCCAACAACGCGACCCTGCAGGACTGGGGATCTGCGTTTGAAACCAACAACTTGTGGATCCTCGTCGCGTCGTTGGCGATGGTCCTGCTCCAGACCGTCGTCCTGATCCGCGGGTCCAAGACCACGTTCCGCTGGCAGAACGGCTTCTTCATCATCGCGATGTTCGGGACGCTGGTGGCGTTCGTCGTCCTCCTGATCGGCAGCCAGACCGACTTCTTCAACCATTTCAATACGATCAATGCACAGTTCGGAGGGGGCACCGTCCAGGCTGTGATCGCCGGGGCGAATGCCCAGGCTGCTGGGCCAGACCTCGGCAACCTCAGCGCCACGCTGCCGACCCTCTTCGCGATCGAAGGGTTCATGATGTGGAACTTCTGGTCGGTCTACATGTCGGGTGAGCTGAAGAGCGCGTCGAACCGCGGCCGCCAGATCCAGATCATGTTTGGCGCCCTGTTCTGGGACGGACTCCTGCTGATCCTGGGCGCTATCGTCCTGTTCCGGATCGCCGGCTACAACTTCGTGTACGCCGTGAACTTCGCGCCCAACGCGGCCTATGCGATCCCGACCGGGGCGTTCTACCCGTTCCTCGCCTCGATCGTGTTCAACACCCCGATCCTGACCATCCTGATCGTCGGCACGTTCATGTTCTGGAGCCTGCCGTCGATGATCGCCAACACGTACATGCCCATCCGCTCGTTCTTCGCCTGGTCGTTTGACCGGCTGATGCCCGAGAAGCTGTCCGAGGTCAACGAGCGCTTCCATTCGCCCGTTCCAGCGATCCTGTTGGCCAACGCGATCATCACGGTGTTCGTGATCTGGAGCGTGTTCGGCAACACATTCCAGATCCTGCTGGGCATGATTGTCCTGGCCGGGGTGCTGGCGGTGATCATCGTGGCGATTGCCGCGATCGCCTTCCCGACTCGTCGGCCAGACCTGTACAAGGCCTCGCCTGCCAACATCAACTTCCTGGGCATCCCGGTCCTGTACATCACCGGCGTCTTCTCGATCGTGTTCTTCCTCGGAATCCTCATCATCGGGACGCAGTACCCAGCCTTGGTCATGGGTGGCGACTCGGGCAATGCCTGGTGGATCCCGGCCTTCTTTGCGACGATGATCGTCCTCGGCCTCGCCCTGTACTACGTACCCCGTGCGGTGCGCAAGAGCCAGGGCGTCGACATCGACTTCGTCTACAAGGAGCTGCCGCCTGAGTGAGCCCTGGCGTCCGGATGGGCCTGCAGGACGGTCGACGAACCTTCGTCGGCCGTCCTTCTTTGCTACGGTTGCGGCGCGATGACCGAAGCCCCCGGGCCGCTGGCGGCCGACATCCGGGACGAGGCCGCCCGCCTGGGTGGCCTCTTGCTGACGGCGCGCATCCCCGCCCGGCTGATGGGCGGCCTGGCCGTCTGGCTGCGCAGCCCCAGCGTCCACCAGGGTCCATTTGCCCGGTCCTATGCGGATCTCGATTTCGTGGTCGCCGCCAAGGGCGCGATCGCACTCAAGTCGTTCCTGCTCGAGCAGGGCTACCTGCCCGACCAGTTCTTCAACGCGCTGCACGGCGCGACCCGCCTCTACTTCCAGGCACCTGATGGGCGCTGGTCGGTCGATGTCGTGGTCGATGAGCTGGCCATGTCCCACAAGCTCGATCTGCGCGGCCGGCTCGATGGACCTGAAGTGACGATCGCCCTGGCCGACTTGCTCCTGACCAAGCTCCAGGTCTGGGAGATCAATCGGAAGGATCTTGGCGACGCCCTGTGCGTCCTCGCCGACCACCCGCTCGCCGAGAGCGGGCGCGGGCGCGACAAGGGCGCCTCCGACGCGATCGACCTCGGCCGGATCGGCGCCGTACTCGGCGCGGATTGGGGCTTCTGCCACACGGTGGAGCGCAATCTCCGCGGCGTGGCCGGCCTGTGGGCAACGGAGCCAATCGAAGGCGCACCGTTCGACGTGACCAGCCAGGTCGCGGCGCTCCTGGGGGCGATCGAGCACGCCCCCAAATCCCTGGGCTGGCGCACCCGGGCCCGCGTCGGCGAGCGTGTGCGCTGGTACGAGACGCCCGAGGAGGTCCGCCACTAGCGGAATCGTGGCGGCGACACCGGCAAGTGGGCGGCAGGACCGGCCGGCTCGAGGCCCTAGACTGGCCCGGTGATCGTCCTGACCGGCCACGACCTGACGCGAGACCAGCTCCTGCGCATCGCCCGGGCGGGCGAGCTGTGCGAGCTCGATCCGACGGCCCTCGAAGCCATGGGCGCCGGCCGGGCGGTCGTCGACCGGGCGCTGGCACGCGGCGACCAGGTCTATGGGTTGAGCACCGCCGTGGGCGTGCTCAAGCGTGTGGCCGTGGGCGGCGAGGCCGCCGGTGCCTATGCCAACCGGATGATCCACCACCACCTGGTTGGGCAGGGCCCGGCCGCGCCCACGGCCGTCGTCCGGGGCACGATCGCGTGTCTCGCCAACGGCTTCGCCGCGGGCGCCACAGGCGTTCGGCCGGCCCTCGCCGAGCACCTGGTCGCTGCCCTGAACCAGGGTCCGCTGCCGCCCGTCCGGATCCTCGGATCGATCGGCCAGGCCGATCTCGCTCCGTTGGCCGATCTTGCCGCCGGGCTCTTCGCCGGCTTCGAGCTCCAGGCCGGTGAGGGTCTCGCGCTCCTCAGCAGCAACGCCTTCTCGACCGCCTGGACCGGCCTGGCCGTCGCCGATGCGTTCGAGCTGGCCCGGACGATGGAGACGGCCGGAGCGCTCAGCCTCGAAGGCATCTCGGCCAATCCGGCAATGCTCCATCCGGCGATCGCCGTCGTTCGGCCGTACCCGGGCATCCGCGCGGCGCTGGGCAACCTGCGCGAGCTGCTGGACGGCTCGTTCATCTGGAGCGGCGGCCACGCTCGGTCCCTGCAGGACCCGCTCACGTTCCGAAACCTTCCCCAGATCCAGGGAGCCCTGCGCGACGTCCTCGAGCACGTCGCCGGGCAGCTCGCGATCGAGCTCAATGCATCGCAGGGCAACCCGATCGTGGTCCCGAGCGAGGATCGCCTGGTGTCCGTCGCCAACTACGAGGTGCTGCCGCTGGTCCTGGCGGTCGACTACCTGCGGATCGCCCTGGCGAGTGGGTTGAGCGCGGCCGCCGAGCGGGTCGTGAAGATGCTCGAGACGACGTGGTCGGGCCTGCCCACCGGCCTGGCGCCCGGCGCGGAGGCGGCCGAGCCCGGCCTCTCCTACCTGGGGATTGCCGTCCAGGCCCTGGCCGCCGAGGCGCGCCTACTGGCCGGTCCCGTCTCGGCGGAGATTGTCTCCACGAGCCACGCCGAGGGCATCGAGGACCGGGCCACCCTGGCGCCCCTGGCCGCCCGGCGGCTGGACGAGATGGTCGCGCTGGGCCGGCGGATCGTGGCGATCGAGCTGACCGTCGCCGCCCAGGCGTCGCAGCTGCGCGGCCTTGGCCCACGGGGCCGGGGGACCGAGCAGGCATTCCGGTCCATTCGCCAGGTGGTCCCCTTCCTGGACGCGGGCGATCTCGTCACGGACGTCCAGCCACTCGTGGACCTGGTTGCCCGGGGCGCGTTTGGTCGCGCTGCGACGGCCGCCTGACCATGCCCACAGCGCGCGATCGACCGCCCGAGGAAGCCGCCGAGGACACCTCGTTCGCGCGTGGCCTGCGCCTCCTCCTGACCGTTGCCGATCGCGGCCAGGTTCGCGCCGACGAGCTGAGCGCCGTCCTCGAGATGCCGCCCTCGAGCGTCTATCGCTATCTCCGGACGCTCCAGGAATTCGGGTTCCTCGATCGGCGTGACGGGCGCTACCAGCTGGGCCCCCGGCTGCTCATTGGCACCGGGTCGAACGTCAGCAGCCAGCTCCTGATCCGGGTTGGCGAGCCGATCCTCCAGGCGCTCGTCGACGAGACCGGCGAGACCGCCCTGATCCTGCGCCGGATCGGCCTCTCGGCTGTCTGCCTCACCCAGATCAGCAGCAGCCATCCGCTGCGCGTCGAGTTCGAGGTTGGCGGGATGACCCCGCTCTTTGCCGGGGCGATGGGCCGGGTGCTGCTGGCCTACGCCCCCGCCGAGATCCTCGAAGAGGTCGTGGCGGCCGGCCTCTCCCCGCTGACGCCCGAGACCCCCGGAGAGGCGCTCCTGCGAGCGGGCCTTGTCGAGATCCGGTCCATGGGCGCAGCGACCAGCGAGGGAGAGGTAGTTTCCGGTTCCGTGGCCGTGGCCGTTCCCATCATGGGGAAAGAAGGGATCGTCGGCTCCCTGGCGGTCACCGGTCCCACGGCGCGCTGTGGACTCGCCTGGCGGACCCGGACTCGGAAGCTCGTGCAGAGCGCCGCCGAGACGATCAACGCGTCGCTCATGGAGTCCGGCTGGGCCTGATCGGCGAGCCTCCAGAATTCCCAGTACCGCATAGCGATAGGTACTACTCCCGCAAGATGGCAATTCCCGGGAGAAACGCGTACGCTGGCCTGCGTGACCAGCGCCCACCCGCGTTTCGACCAGCTCCGGCCCGTCGTCGACGACTTCGCCCGGCTGCCGATCGGTTCGGCCTTCGACTGGCGGGCGATCACGTCTCCGGCAGATCACGGCGAGTGGTACATGGTCACCTTCCGGTCCGTGCGGCGAGCCGGGGCAGACGAGGCCCGTCTCACGACCCTCGATGATGCGGCCCATGCCGAGGCGGCAGCCGCGCCGGGCTTCATCCACTACTTCAAGGGCCCCACGAACGTCCGCGGCGAGTGCCTGTCGTTCTGCGTCTGGCAGAGCCGCCAGGCGGCTCGGGCTGCCGCCGGCGGACCAAATCACGCGATCGCTGCGGCGGTGGCTCGCGAGATGTACGAGTCCTACCGACTCGACTTCATCCGCCTGGTCAAGCGCGCCGGTGTGCCCGGCTTCGGGTTTGCGCCCTTCGACGTCATCGGCAGTGGCCCGCCCGGAGGGATTCGAACCCCCGACCTGCTGATCCGAAGTCAGCCGCTCTGATCCACTGAGCTACGGGCGGATCGCCCGATGATAGACGAGCGCTGGCCGGCTGGGACCTAGGGGGTGGTCGAGCTGCCCGGTAGCGCGCCGGTCTTGGCCGGCCGGGCGGCGATTCCGTGGATCAGGACAGCGCTGTAGGTGGATCCGCTGACCGTGCCGAAGACCATCGCGTTCTGGCCGACGGCGAGATCGCCGATCGCCTCGAGCTTGCCCTTCGATCGGACCCTGGTGGCCGCGCTGACCACGAACGTCGCGCCCTTGCCGTCAGGACCAGTGATGGTGATGGAGCTGGAGCTGACGGCGCTGATGACGCCGCGCTCGTAGTGGACCTGGACGAATGTGCCGCCCTTGGCCCGAACGGTCAGGTCGCCCCGGACGACACGGTTGAGCAGCTTGCCGCCCAGCCGGAGAGCCGCCGGCGTGAGCGCGGCCTCATCGACCTGGCCCGCGTCCCCCGCGCCGGCGGTCGAGCCACCTGTGGCGGCGGTCGTCGGGACGTTGGCCGCCGGCGCCGTGCCGTTCGACGCGGCGTAGATCGCGGGGACTGCGACACCACCGACGAGGCCGATCGCCAGTGCGGCGGTAATGAGGCGGCGGGCGCCGAACTGGCGAATCCTGTTGGTCATGACGGGTGCGCTCCTGGCGGCTGATGATCTGGATGAGCGATGTGGATGAGACCTGCACCACAGGATTGCCCCAGGCCGATCGGCACGCAAGGCTCGAGCCGTAACGGGATGTAAGCGGACCGTAAGACGGCGCACGGCAGGCGGCCACTTCCGGTATAACGACAGGCGTGCGACGCCACCTCGTCCTGACCGGCCTCGGCGTCCTGATCGCGGGTGGGGCGCTCGTGGCCACGCCCCGCCTGCTGGGTTCCACCGTGCCCCAGCCCGCCGGCGCGGTCGCCGGTGCGACGGCAGACCCGGGAACGGCGTCGGCGCCACCCGCTGCGCCCGCCCTGATCCCGGTGGTAGACCCGGCTCACGGCCGCCAGCCCCCGCCGCTGGCGCCCGCCCCGGCTACGCTCACCGGCTACGTCTGGCCACTGCCCAGGGGCCGGATCACGAACGGCTTCGGCCCGAGCTGGTTCGGCGACAACTGGGTCGGCGGTGCGCGATTCCACGACGGCCTCGACATCGCCACGTACTGCGGGGACCGGATCGGGGCGGCCCACGCCGGCGTCGTCCTGGCAGCCGGGCGCAAGGTGGACCCAGTGATGGGCTGGATCGGCTCGCTCGCCCCGTCGGTGACCCGCCGGAATACGTACAACCTGTGGGGTGAGCTGCCGATCGTGATCGTCATTGACGACGGCAACGGCTACCGGAGCATCTACGCCCATTTCAGCCAGGTCGCGGTGAAGGTTGGCCAGGTCGTCAAGGCCGGCCAGTTCATCGGCTACGAGGGCCGGACCGGCTTCGCCACGGGCTGCCACCTGCACTACGGGTTGTTCAGCCCCTTCGGCACGGATCGCTTCGGCCTGCGTGCGGATGTCGCCAAGCGGACGAAGCTGCCGGCCTGGGAGATCGCCCGGATCAACCCGCTCCTCGTCCTGCCGCCCCGACCGGCAGCAGGCACGCAGCCCACGCCTGGAACGAGCGCCAGCCCGGGGACGGCACCCAGCCCGTCGCCGTCAGGCGATGTCGCGAATCCGCTCGTAGCGGCGGCCGATCAGGGACCACGCGGGCAACCTGCGTAGCGACTCGCTGACTGGAGCTGCGGGCCGCCCATCGCGACCCTCGATCGCCAGGAGTGAATCCGTCGCGGTCGCTTCGGCAGGCCGGGCGTCGACGATGGCCAAATCGATTGCGACGCGGCCCGGCTCGCTGGAGCCGAGACGATCCACGAGGGCCTGCGGGTAGTCCTCGCCTTCGTACGAGGCCCGGACTTCGGTCACGGCCCGCCAGGTGGGCCGGCGCAGGAGGATTCCTGCCCATGCGGCGGCGATCTCCGGGCGGACCCGGCCGTCGCCCGGCCGGGGGTCGTCGGCGACCGACTCACCCAGGGCCCAGCGGGCGGCCTGGTGGAGCAACGCGTATTCGTCGAGGTCGGCATACGCGCCCAGCGCGTCGACCGGCGAACCGTCCCCGGCCATCGCCCGGATCGAGGGCGCGAACGCATCCGCCAGGTCGAGATCGATCGCCCGTACTGTTCGATGGAAGTAGACCTGCTCGTACATGAACAGGCGCGCCGAGAGGAACATCTCGAGCGCCCCCAGGCCCGACTCGTAGAGCGTCAGGCCGCGCTCGCTGATGAAGGCGTAGCGGCGCAGCCGCTCGACGTCGACCGGGCCGACCGCGACCCCGGTGAGGTAGGCGTCGCGCCGGACGTAGTCGAGGTTGTCGACGGTGAAGACACCCGACAGGAGCGGCTGGAGCCAGCGAACCCAGCGCGGCATGGTCGCGTCGAGGAGCGCAGGCTTCGAGACGAGGAAGGCGACCCAGCGCGGGTCGATCTCCTCGCCCGGATTGAAGGCATCGCGCTCGGCGACAGCACCGGGCGCCCGGCGCAGCCCACGGATCAGGGTGGCCAGCTCCCGTTCGATGATCAGCTGGCTCAGGTCCTCGTGGCTCAGGCGCTTCGGGGCGGTCCGCCGGGGATCCGGGGGTGCCTCGAACGCGTCCAGGACGTGCTCATCGAAGAAATGAGCGAAGGGACCGTGGCCAACGTCATGGAGCAGCCCGGCGACGCGCAGGGTCTCGACCACGAGGCCTTCGGACGGTGCGGGTTCCCGGCGTTCGGCGAGCGTGGCCCGCAGGCTTGGGTAGAGACTCCGGGCCCACAGCCCGGCTTCGTGCATGACGCCCAGCCCGTGGGTGAACCGGCTGTGCTCGGCCGTCGGGAAGACCCACCGAGCGCTCTGGAGCTGGCTGATCCGGCGCAGCCGCTGCAGCCAGGCGGTGTCGAGGAGGTCGTCTTCGGCGCTGGCCTCGGCCGGCAGCCCCAGGCTGCTGGACTCGGACCCGTCGAGGCGTTTGGTCAGCTCGATATACCCGTGAATCGGGTCGCTGATCAGGTTGGTTGCCGCGAAGGCATGGCGGCGCATTGCGCCGGTCAGTGAACCACAGTCGTGGCCGATGTGACCCACTTGGAGTTGTTGCCGGCCCGGTCCGTGGCCCGGACACGCAGCCGCCAGGTGCTGCCGGCCCGCTCGACGGGAGTCGTCTCCGAGGTCACGGTCGAGTTCGACTGGATGGTCTTCCAGGCCGAGCCGTTGGCGCTGACCTGGGCGTCGAAGTTCTTCAGTCCGGCCTGGTGTGTCTGGAGGAAGGGGTCCGAGCCACTCCACGTCCAGTGGAGCCGGCCGCCGGAGACCGTGGCAGGCGAGACGACAGCGACCGGTGCGGTCCGGTCGGGACCTTCGAGGAAGAGGATCGAGGCGTAGGTGGTGTGGGTCGAGGCACGGTACGCCACGCCGATCCCGAGGTAGTTGTACTTCGAGCCCATGAGCAGGGCCGCATGATCCGGGCTGGCCTTCCAGAGCGAGAAGAGCAGGTTGGCTGCGACCGATCCGAAGGATGCGCTGGCGTAGCCGATCGCCTCGCCGCAGCCGTACCAGGTGACCCGCATCCTGGAGTACATGCTGCAGGGGGCACCGTCCCAGCTGTTGTGGGTCAGGACGCCATGGGTGGCCATCCAGGCGCTGCGCTCGGCCGCCCAGCCCGCGAGGCGGGTGTCGCCGCGCAGGCTGATCAGCCCGGCTGCCGCTCGATCCTTGTTGATCAGCCCAAGGAGCTGGCTGTCCATCGACTGGGCCGCCGTGCTGGCGCTGGCCGGCGTCGCGCTGCTGAACCAGGCCCCCGCGATCAGCACGACGAAGATGGCCAAGAGGCCGTTGCGTGTCGCGCGGGTCCGGACGGTCTTCGGGCTGGCGGGCACTGGACCGATAGGGTAACCTGGGATCAGTCCAACGGGTAGTGGGCCGCCGAGGCCGCCGTGATCGCTCCGATCTCCGTCCGCAGCTCGGCCGGCGCCAGGACCTCCACATCGGCCCCCCAGCCCAGGATCCAGGACCGGATCTCGACCGTCCCGGCGACCGTTGCCGACCAGTTCAGCGTGCCATCCTGGGCGGCCTCGACGACTTGCGTCGGGTGCCAGCGCGTCTCCTGGACGCGACCGGCGACGACAGCCGAGAAGCGCAGCCGAACCTCGGTCAGGGCCTGGTCGGAGATGATGTCCCAGGTCGCCCCGAGCGAGGTCTCCATGACCGCCTCGGCCGGTGGCTCGAAGCGATCGGTGGTGGGCGTGACCGACTCGATCCGCTCGATCTTGAACGTGCGCACGGCGCCGATCGTCTCGTCGAAGCCGATCAGGTACAGGGCGCGGGTGGTCAGCGACGGCTCGATCAGGTATGGCCTGACGCGTGCCCGCCGGGTGCCTTTGGTGGCGTCGTACGTCCCGGAGCGATAGCGGAGCTCCACGACCCGCCGGTCTGCCCAGGCCCCAGTAAGGCTGCGGATGATGGAGCGCCGGCCCGGATCGGCCGGCCGAAGTCGGGACAGCAGGTCGACCGAGTCCACGATGTGCCTGGCCAGCACCGGCGGCAGGCCCTCGGCGAGCTTCTGGAACGCCGCCCCCAGGTCCGGGTCGTACTCGTCGGCGTAGCGGGCCATCAGGCGGGCCGAGAGGAAGACGGCCATGGCCTCCTCGCGGGTGAGGCTGAGGGCCGGCAGCAGGCCGCTGTCGGCCAGCCCGAAGCGGCCGTCCTCCGACCAGATCGGCAGGAGCAGCTCGTCCTCGATGGCCTTGAGGTCGCGGTAGACCGTGCGCTTCGACATCCCCACGGCCGCCGCGATCTCCTCGGGCGCAGCGCCTCGATCGCCGCGGCCCTCGAGGAACCGGACGACCCGGTAGAAGCGGGCCGTGCGGTCGCGCTTGGCACTCAGTCGATCGCGGTCGTCGATGCTCATCTGGCCAGTGCTCCGCCTGTCAGCCGGTTGGCGCGACGATCGAACGGAACCGGTCCCGTTCGGTGGCGTCGAGCGTCACGTCGATCGTACCCACGATCCCGGGTCGTCCGAGCGGCTCTGCTTCGCCGCTCACGGACGCCTGGATCTGGCCGACCTCGCCGTCGGAGAAGATCCAGAAGTCCAGCTCGCCGCGCCAGTGGCCCAGGGACTGGCTGCCCACGAACCAGTTGACCTCGGGAAACGCCTCGCCGAACGTCGTCCCGTCGACCTCGACCCGGCAGTGGCGGGCCCGGGCGCCCTCGATGAACTCGAGCCCGCGATTCTCTGCCGTTGCCCGCAGGTCGCTCGTCAGGGCCGCGTCGAGCGCCCGGCGATCGAGGGCGTCGCCACCCACCTGGCTCGGATCGGCCGGAGTCCACGCACCCCCCGGGCTCTGCAGCCAGGCGCGGGACCCGACCCTGGCCACGCCGAAGCGGCCGAGCGTTCGATCGGTGGCCACGTCCGCCGTCCAGCGCAGGTCGTCGCCGCTGCGCTCGCCCGAGATCTGGATCTGGCCGACCGGCCGGCCGTCGACGTTGGCCGTCATCTGGACCGCCAGCAGGGCGGTCGTGCCGGCCCCGATCGGCGCCGAGCAATCGGGGGGCTGGCGGTTTGGGTCGGTCGGGCCGAACGGCGACGAAGCAGCAGGTCGATCGCGCAGGGCCAGGTCGTTGGCCACGGCCACGCCGGTGAACGTCGCGCCGACGACCAGCGTGGCAGCAAGGCCCACCCCGACGCCGCGCACCAGGCGCGTGCGCCGGGATGCCCGCCCGCCCAGGGTCCGGCGGGCGATCCCGAGACCACTGAACACGCTCGTCGCGAGCAGCGCCAGGAGCCACGGGTACGCCACCTCGATCGATGGCAGGAGGGTCTGGGCGCCGCCATTGATCACCTGGTTGAGCACGCTGCCAGTGGACGGGATCAGCAACAGGATCGCCCCGAGCCCGAGGGCCATCACGCCGATGAACGAGCGCTCGTCGCGTACGAGCGGTGGCCAGGCGATGGCCGCCGCGGCTACGGGCGCGGGCGTGATCGCCACCAGGCCGACGACGACGTCGATCGGCCCGCCCGGGCGGTAGCCGAGGAGGATGTACAGCGCCCCGACACCCCACAGCGCCGTGAGCGCCGCGGCCGTGATCCGGAGCTCGATCGTCCGAGTACGCACCGTCCGAGTCTAGATGGCCAGGCTCACTCCGAGCGTTGGCAGGACTTCCGGCAGTCGCGTCACGCCGGCGGTGGCTCGCGCGTCTGGGATCCAACCGGACGATCGTCGTAGCGAAGTTGGGTGATCCGGTGAGGTTCGCGTGGTTCGGGTGGGCTCCCCCTGGCCCCGCGAACCGCCGCAAGTACCAGGCGGACCAGTACTTGGGGACGATCGATCCGACCGGGTGGGATCGCGACAGTACCGGCATCGGGCGCTGTTCCCGACCCACCGGCAACAGATGACCTGGGAGCATAGGGCGGAACGTGGATCATGGCCGATCGTCGTCGCAGCGGGGCACGCGCAACCGGGGCTCAATCCCGGGCCGTGGGCTCGTGGCGGGCGGACGTGGCGGCCTCCGCGGCCGGGTCTGGCTCCAGCACCTCCACGGCGGCACAACCGACAGTGACGGGCCGCAGGCCGGCCCCGACGACGCACGACCCGGCGACACGGGCGACCTACCGGCTCCTCCTGCTGAGGGGCCTGGCACCTGATGAAGCGGCGAATCTCACGGCCTACCTGTGCGGGCTGCCCGTGATCGACGCCCGCTGGACGCTCAGCGAGATCAATCGACTTCTCTTCCTGCGGGACCTCGCGCGAAACGGGCATTGGGGCACCGACGACGGGCCGTTCAGCCGGCCCAACTGAATACGGGCGGATCCACCGCCCTCATTGATCAAGGTCGAGGCGGC
Source organism: Chloroflexota bacterium (assembly GCA_041691435.1). Classification (GTDB taxonomy): domain Bacteria; phylum Chloroflexota; class Limnocylindria; order Limnocylindrales; family CSP1-4; genus Palsa-1033. The sequence continues at coordinate 6,221 of JBEPUS010000024.1, read as the reverse complement.
GTTCTCCTCCTCCCGCCCCCTCGATCGAGTCCGAAGCGGCGTCGAGCCTCCTCCCGACGCCGCTTCGGCGATTCCTGCTGGGGCCCGGCCCTGACCCGGGCTGCCGTGCGGGCCGGATCGGGACGGAGCGGGACGGACGCTGGACCGGTCGTTTACACTCCGCCCCGTTCAGTCCTTCATGAGGGAGCCCGCCATGCGCAGAGCCTTGTTCAGCGTTGCCACGCTTGCGGCCGTGCTGCTGTCTGCGTGTACCGGGAGTGCCGCGACCAGTGCCCCGACGGTTGGGCCATCGCTGGCAGCGCCATCGGCCGCCTCATCCAGCGCCCCGGCGTCGGCGGCCGCTCCCTCGACCGCACCCGCGTCGGCGGACGCCTGCGCGAGCCCCCAGACCCTCGCCAGCGGCACGCTGACGATCGGCGCGGACAATCCCGCCTATCCGCCGTATTACGAGCCGGACGCGAGCACCGCACCCGACGCCAAGTGGCAACTCGGTAACCCGTTGAACGGCCAGGGCTTCGAGGATTCCGTGGCGTATGCGATCGCCAAGGCGATGAGCTTCAGCCAGGACAAGGTCGCCTGGGTCCCGGTCAAATTTGACAACGCGACTGCGCCCGGCGCGAAGGCCTTCGACGTCTACCTGACCCAGGTCTCCTATACGGCCGACCGCACCAAGGCCGTCGACCTGAGCGACGGCTACTTCAACCTGAACCAGGCCGTCGTGGCCCTGAAGTCCAACCCGATCTCGAAGGTGACGACGGTCGCCGGGCTGGCCGCCTTCAAGCTCGGTGCGCCCGTCGGGACGACGAGCTACAGCTACATCACCGACAACATCCAGCCGACCAAGGCGCCCAATGCCTACAACGACCTTGATGGTGCAGTGAAGGCGCTCCAGGCCAAGCAGGTCGACGGGATCGTCGTCGACCTGCCCACGGCGTTCTACATGCGCGACGCGCAACTGACCGGCGGCACGATCGTCGGATACCTGCCCACCGTTGGTGGCTCCCCCGAATACTTCAGCGTCCTGCTCGGCAAGGGCAGCTCGCTGACCCTGTGCGTGGACCAGGCCATCGCCTCGATCAAGGCCGATGGCACCCTCGACGCAATCACCCAGAAATGGATCTATGACGAGGGTGCTCCGGCCCTGAAGTAGTCCACCGGCCGCAACCTGGCGAGTCACGATGACTGTTCGGAGCGGCCGCCGTCGAAGGTACGGCGGCCGTTCCGCGTTGATCGCCGTGATCAGCACGGCGGTCTTCGTCGGGATCGTTGGCCTGGTCATCACGAGCTCGCCGAGCTGGCCACTGGTCCAGCAGGACTTCTTCGACGCCGAGACCTTCTGGCGCTTCCTGCCGGTCATCGCCAGGGCCTTCGTCCTCAACATCGTCCTCTTCCTCGTCGTCGAGGTCCTCGTCCTGACGCTGGGGCTGGTGGTTGCCGTCGTCCGCAACCTGCCCGGTCCCGTGTTCTTCCCGCTGCGCCTGTTGGCGGTCCTGTTCGCGGACGTCTTCCGCGGAGTGCCCAGCCTGCTGATCATCTACGTGCTCGGCTTCGGAATCCCCGGCCTGCAGCTGCCGGGCGTCCCGAGCGAGCCCTTCTTCTGGGCGGCGGTCTCGCTCACCCTCGTCTATACCGCGTATGTCTCCGAGGTCTACCGGGCGGGCATCGAATCGATCCACCCAAGCCAGGCGGCGGCGGCCCGCTCGCTCGGCCTGAGCCAGGTCCAGGCCCTCCGGTTCGTCGTGATCCCGCAGGCCGTCCGACGGGTCATCCCACCCCTTCTCAACGACTTCATCGGTCTCCAGAAGGACACCGTCCTGGTCTCGTACATCGGGGTGGTGGAGGCGTTCCGGACGGCGAACATCGAGCAACAGGCGCATTTCAACTACACGCCGTACCTCGCGCTGTCAGTGATCTTCCTCGTGATCACCCTGCCCCTGACGCGGCTGACCGACTACCTCGTCGCCCGCGATCGCCGGCGCCTCCTGGCGGGCGCCCGATGACCAGCGAGGTCGTCCGGATCGAGGGCCTCCACAAGCGTTTCGGCACGCTGGAAGTGCTGCGCGGGATTGACCTCGCGCTCAGCGAGCACGAGGTCGTCTGCCTGATCGGAGCGTCGGGCAGCGGCAAGTCGACGCTCCTGCGTTGTATCAACCTGCTCGAGCCGATCGATGCCGGCCGCATCCTGATCGATGGGCACGACATCAGCCAGCCGTCGGTCAACGAGAACAAGGTCCGCCAGGGGATCGGCATCGTCTTCCAGGCGTTCAACCTCTTCCCGCACATGAGCGTGCTCGACAACGTGACCCTTGGGCCCCGGCGCGTCCTGCGCGTGCCGCGCGCCGAGGCCGAGCGCGAGGCGACCGCCCTCCTCGATCGATTCGGCCTGGCCGACAAGCGCAACGGCTATCCCGATCGGCTGTCGGGCGGCCAGCAGCAGCGCGTCGCGATCGTCCGGGCCCTGGCGATGAAACCCAACCTGATGCTCCTCGACGAGATCACCAGCGCGCTGGACCCGGAGCTCGTCGCCGAGGTCCTGAACGTTGTCCGGGAGCTCGCAGCGGGCGGGATGACGATGATCATCGCGACGCATGAGATGGGCTTCGCGAGGGACATCGCCAGGCGGGTGTGCTTCCTGGACGGAGGCCGCATCCTCGAGGAGGGCCCGCCGGACCAGATCTTCTCGAACCCCACCGAACCTCGTACCCGCCAGTTCCTTGACCGGGTGATCGCCGCCGGACGCATGTAGCCCTCCGCGCGCCGAAATCGCCGCTCCGGCCGCCCGGCGGTCCCTGTTCCTACCGTTTAGCGCTCCCCGCGCTGCTGTCCGAAGATCGGGGGCCGTCGGCTCGGGCCCCGACGCCAGCCTTGGGCCGTTCCTGGAGTTGGCATGCACGAAATGGACACTGCGGCTTGGCTCCGTGCCCATCGCCCGGCCCGCAGACCGGTCAATTCCTGGCTAGCAGCACCCGCACCCGTAAACGACAGGAATCGAATGGACCTCATCGGGGATCCTTCAGCGCGCCGAGATCGGGCCCCGGCAGGCGTCGACGAAGAAGCGAAAGAGCCGCTCGAACGAGGCCGGCGTCGACTCGGTCCGCTCGGGATGGCACTGGACGCCCAGCAGGAACCGACCGTCCACTGCCTCGAAGCCCTCGACGAGGTCGCCCTCCGGGCCGGCCGCCCAGGCGCTGGCAATCAGGCCTGGGGCCAGGTCCGAGGGCCGGATGGCCTGGTGGTGGTACGAGTTGACGATCGTGGCGCCCGCTCGCGGGTTCGTCGGCGACAGGATTCGGGCAAGCCGGCTGCCGGGCACGAGCCGCAGGGCGTGCTCCCTGGCCGGACCGTATCCCCAGCCGGCGCCCACGTGGCCGTCGACGTGCTGCAGGAGCGTGCCCCCGCTGAACACGTTGATCGCCTGGAACCCACGGCAGATCCCGAGGATGGGCACACCGCGAGAGCTCGCGGCGGCGTAGGCCTCTGCCTCGAGCGCGTCGCGATCAGGCTCGAGGCTGACCGATCCCGCGTTCGGCTTGCCGTAGCGGGCCGGGTCGATATCCGCCCCGCCGGTCAGCAGCAGGCCGGCCATGCTCGTGAACGCCGCCTGGCGGGCGGCCGGTGTGGCTGTCGAATCGAGCACGATCGGCTCTCCGCCGTGGCGCGTGATCGCCTGTGCGTAGAGCTCGTTCTTGCGCCGGGCGATCTCCGGCTCAGGCTGGATCGCCGGATCCGCGACGGTCACCACGATGCGCGGCACAGCAGGCATGTTCGGAGGATAGCGGCCTGTCAGTGGCCGAACATCTCGGCCAGCGTGACCGGGGCGAGGCCGGCCTGGTTCAGCCCGTCGACGATGCCGGGCAAGGCCTCGAGCGTATGGACCCCACCCAGGTGGAGGTGGACGATCGAGCCGCCGTTGGCCCGGGACAGGACGCGGCTCACGATGTCCTGGGCCGTCGGGCCACCCTGGGCCGACGGCACGGCGTCATTCGTGTCGACGTCCCAGAGGACCGTGTAGCCGAACCCGGCAGAGGCGGCCGCCGCCCGGATCGCCGGGCTCTGGGTCCCGAAGGGCGGCCGGAAGAACGGCTTCGAGCTCAAGCCGCCGGCCGCCTCGATCGCCGTCTCGGCCCCGCCCAGGGCAGCCGCAACCTGGCCCGCCGACATCGAGCCCAGGGCGACGTTCTCATTTGAAGAATTGCCGACGGTGAACAGGTCGGGGTGCGCCCCGAGGGCCGCGAGCACCTGGCCGGCCACCGGGTCCGCGCCTGCCAGCTGGCCGGTCACGAACACGGAGGCATGGACGCCGTGCTGGACCAGCCAGGTGACGATGTCGAGGCCGGTTCCGGACGTGTCGAGGTCGAAGGTCAGGGCGACATCGTTGCCCCCGGATGCGCCCCGGGTCACGAGCAGCCCGGAACCGTCCGCCGGCGGGCTGGGAGCGGGCGGGATCGACGCTGCCGCGGCCGGTGCCGCGGATGCCGTCGGCGTCGCGTCCGGCGCCCCGTTGCCGTCGTTGTCGATCAGGCCCGGGTAGATCGTGAGGCGCCAGCCGATCTCGAGATGGTTCGGGTTGTAGGTGGACTTGTCCGGATCGAGGCTCGGGTAGGCCTTCCGATTCCAGTAGGCGATGCTCCGCCCGGTCGTCTTGAACCGGTGGCCGAGATTGACGAGCGAGTCGCCGGCCTTGACCACGTAGACGAGCGCGGTCGGCTGGGGCGTCGGCGTGGGCCGGGCTGTCGGACCGGGGGTGGAGCTGGGCGCCGGGCTCGGAGCGAGGCTGACGATGGGTACGTCCGACGGACCCTCGCTCGCCTCGACTGATCGCGCGGGCAGGTCCCCCAGGCCGCAGCCGGCCAGCAGGATCGCGAGCGCCGGTCCCGCGACGGGCCAGCTCAGGCGTCGCGCCGCTCGTCGAGGCATGCCGGGCATGCTCCTGAGACTCGGCATCACGCCTCCAGTGTGACGGGCTCGTCTAGTCGAGCGCGAGGGAGGGCGAGTCGACCGGAGTAGGCTCCTGGAGCGAGAACTCCGCCGCCAGGGCCAGCCCTTCGGCCGCAGTCGCGATCCGCGAGCGGCCCGTCCGCTTGGCGACGTAGCAGGCCCGGTCCGCCGCAAGGAGGACCGATTCGGCCGTGTCGCCGTCGGCCGGGAACGTGGCCACGCCGATCGATGCGCTGATCATGGCTCCGCTGTCCACCCAACGCGGATCCAGGCCTACCTCGCTGACCGCGGTCCGCACCCGGTTGGCCACCAGCAGGGCCCCAGCCCCGTCCGTGCCTGGCAGGAGGTAGGCGAACTCGTCGCCGCCATAGCGGAAGACCTGGTCGCTGTCCCGGCCGGCGTGGACCAGCGAGTCGGCGATCGCCTTGAGGAGCCGGTCGCCGGCCTGGTGGCCTAGCTTGTTGTTGACGGTCCGGAAGTCGTCGAGGTCGAGCATGATCAGGCTGCACGCCTCGCTATCGCGGACCTTCTGGGCCAGCACCTCCTGGAACGTGCCGTGGTTGAGCAAGCCGGTGAGCGCGTCGGACCGCGCCCGGATCTCGACCCGCTTGTACACCTCGGCGTTCTGCAGGGCGATCGAGACCTGCGCCGCGAACAGCTGGACCAGCTCGAACTCATCGGCCGTGTAGATGTCACCCGAACCGAGCCGCTCGAGTGTCAGAACGCCGTGGGCCCCATCGCGGTCGCGCAGGGGGACCACGATCAGGCTGCCTTCCAGCGGCCCCGTGTCGCGGAAATGGTTCACCCGGCTATCGGTCCGCTCGTCCTCGATCAGGACCGGCTCGCCATGTTCGATGACCCACGGGCCGATGCCCGACTCGCCGACGGCCCACGGCTCCATGTAGCTCTCCGCATGGATACCCTTGGCGACGAACGGCTTGAGCACTCCGGAGATGGGATCGACGATCTCGACGGCGATGTTGTCGTACCGGACGAGGTCGGCCAGCCGGTCCGTGACCTGGTCGAGGATCGCCGTCGGGTCGAGCGTCGTCAGGATGGACTCCGTGATGGATAGCAGTGCCCGCTGACTGTCCAGCTGGCGTTCGAGCGCGGCCGTCTGCGAGCGCAGCCGGCTGGTGGTGTCGGCGTTGGCCATCGCCTGAGCTGCGAGGCTCGCGTAGATGACGAGCAGCCGGAGATCGTCCTCGTCGAACTGGTGCAGCCCGAGCTTGGAAAGCACGACGACGCCCAGGACCTGATCGTCGAAGGTCATCGGCGCCAGG
>JBEPUS010000023.1:0-21233 GCA_041691435.1 Chloroflexota bacterium | reverse complement strand
ACCTGGACCCCACCCGTCGGTTCAAGGAGTACTCGAAGGGCAACAAGCAGAAGGTTGGCCTGATCGCCGCCCTCCAGCACAAGCCCGAGCTGCTCCTGCTCGACGAGCCAACGTCGGGCCTTGACCCCCTCGTCCAGCAGACCTTCTCGGCGGTGGTCCGGGAGACCGTCGCCGATGGCCGGACCGTCTTCCTCTCGAGCCACGTCCTGTCCGAGGTCGAGAAGAACTGCGACCGGGTGGCAATCATTCGCGACGGCCAGCTGGTCAAGGTCGACCGCGTGGATGCGCTCCGTGACCTGGCCCACCACCAGGTGGAGCTGCGCTTCGCGGGTCCCGTGCCGGCGGCCGCGTTCGAGCACATCGCGGGCGTGAGCGACGTGGTCGCCGAGGATCACGTGCTCCGGCTCCGCGTGACGGGCGCGATCGCGCCGGTGGTCCAGGCTGCCGCCCGCTACGACTTGCTCGACTTCGTCAGTCGCGAGCCGAGCCTCGAGGAGACCTTCCTGGCCGAATACGGCCACGACGCCGCGCCGGTCGCCGGAGGCACCAGCCATGGCCGCTAGGGCGACCAGTCCGGCGCTCGGTGCGCCGCGCCAGGTCCCGCTGATCAGCCGCTTCTATGGCCTCAGCTCCATCTATTCGAAGACGGTGCGGGACTCCCGGCTCGCGTTCATCATCGTGGCCGGTCTCCTGGCCGGGCTGATGCTGGTCGCCGGGGCGGCGATCGGGACCGCCTATGCCTCGCTGAGCTCCAGGGCCGACCTGGTCAAGCTCGCGACGGACCTCCCGCCGATCCTCCAGGGCCTGGCCGGCAAGCCGGTCAACGTCGGGACGCTGGGCGGCTACATGTCCTGGAAGTACGGCCCGTTCTTCGCGTTCATCGCCGGGATGTGGTCGATCCTCGCCCTGTCGGGGACGCTGGCCACTGAGGCCCGGCGGGGGAGCCTCGACATCGTCGCCTCGGGCCCGTTCGGCCTGCGCCGAATCGCCCTCGAGAAGGTCGCGGCACACCTCACGGTCGTCGGGCTTGCGATGGCCATCCTGGCCTTCGCCACCTGGCTCACGGCGGCCGTGTTCGGCACCCAGCCCGGTGACTCGGTCACCCCGCTGGCGGCGATCGGCTTCGCCCTCTGGGTGGGCCTGATCGGCCTCGCTGCCGGCTCGGTCGCATTTGCGCTCGCGCCATTCCTGGGCCGGGGAGGGGCGGCAGGGATCGCCCTGTTCATCTTCTACGCCGGCTACCTGTTCAACGGCTATTCGACGGTGGTCCCCGCCTTCGCCGGACCGGCCAACCTGTCGTGGTTCGCCTGGACGGCCAATTTCCTGCCCCTGGCCGGCCCGGCCGACTGGTTCTCGCTGGTCCCCGTGGCCGCCTTCGTCGTCGTCTTCCTGGCCGCAGGGGTCATGGCTTTCGCGCGGCGCGACCTCGGCGCATCGAGCGCGATCCGCACGCCCAGCCTGCCGGTTACGATCGTTGGCCTCGGCGGCCCAACCAGCCGGTCGTTCGGTGAGCGGTTGCCGGCCGGGCTCTCATGGGGCATCGGCCTGGGCGTCTTCGGGCTGTTGATCGCGGCTTCCAGCCGTTCGCTGGCTGACGAATTCCGGCAGATGAGCCCGGCCACGCTCAAGCTGTTCGTCACGATCCTGCCCAACCTGGACGTCACCACGGCCGGCGGGTTCCTGCAGTTCGTCTTCGTCCAGTTCGGGTTCATCATCGTCGGGTTCGCCGGAGCCACCTTCGTGGCGGGCTGGGCTTCCGATGAGACGAGTGGTCGCCTCGAGATGCTCCTCGCAACGCCGCTGGCTCGCCGCCTGTGGGCGATTCGCAGTGGAATCGGGGTCCTCCTGGCGATCGTGCTGATGGGGGTCATCTTCGCAATGGCCGTCGGGATCGGTGCCGTCATCGCCGGCAGCGATGCCGTGATCCCGATGGCCGGCTCCGCGACACTTTGGCTGTACGCAGCAGCGTTGGCCGGCATCGGCTTCGCGGTCGGGGGCGTCATCCGGACGTCGCTGGCGGCCGAGATCGTGGCCCTCGTGGTGACGGTGACTTTCCTCATCGACCTGCTTGCCCCCGCGCTCAAGCTGCCCGACTGGGTCCACCAGCTCGCCCTGACAGCGCACATGGGCCAGTCGATGGTCGGGATCTGGGATCCCGCTGGGGTTGTCGCCTGCCTTGTCCTCGCAATCGGCGGGCTGTTGCTCGGCGGCTGGGGCATCAACCGGCGCGACATCGCCCAATAGGACGTCTCGCCAGTCCGTGACGCGGCTACGATGTCGGCGCATCACCATCGTCGTCCAGACGCCTTACAGGGGTTCGCAAAATGCTTGCTGATTCGCTCCTCGTCACGACGGTCGCGGTCACCGACCTCGAGCGTGCCAAGCAGTTCTACAGCGAGCAGCTGGCGATGCCGATCCTGGAAGAGGCACCGTTCGCGATCCGCTTCGGTGCCGGCTCCCGCAGCCAGTTCTCGGTCCGTCGCGGCCAGCCGAACGTGGGCCAGACCGTCGGCCATTTCGAGGTCGCGGACCTCGATGCGGTGATGGCCGACCTGATGTCACGAGGCGTGGTGTTCGAGGAATACGAGACGCCCAAGACGGTGAACTTCGTCGCCCAGATCGGGCCAGCCCGGGGCGCCTGGTTCAAGGATCCCGACGGCAACGTCTTTGGCCTGCGCGAGGGACCCATTCCCGGCTGATGGAGCTCGAGACAGGTCAGCCCTCGGATCGCCGACCGCCCTACCGGTATTCCGCCCTTGCTCGCGTGTGGTTCAGCGACACGGACGCCCAGGGCGTCGTCTACTACGGCCGGTACCTGCCCTACTTCGACCACGCCCGCCGCGAATACCTCCGCCACCTGGACCTCGCGGCGCAGTGGCACGGCGACCAGCAGTTCGTCATGCGCGCCCTCGAGGTCCAGTTCGAGGCGCCGGCGGTCTTCGATGACCTCCTCGAGATCTTCGTGCGGACGTCGCGAATCGGCCGGTCGAGCATCACCAACGAATGCGCGGCGTATCGGGTCGGGGACGACACGTTGATGTGCACCGCGCGCCTGACCGTCGTCCTGATCGACGCCTCCACGCGAACGCCGATCGCCGTGCCCGACGCCTACCGTCGAGCGGTGACCGCCTTCGAAGGGGAAGCCCTCGCCGGCGGTTGAGGCCCAGAAGGCTGGCCTACTCCTCGTGGTTGACGCTCGGAGCGCCTCGACCGTACAATCGCAGTTCGCGCCCGGACAATTCTGGGCGTCATCCCATGTCCAATCCCACGCCGCCGCTGCACGCGGCCGGCTCGCAGCCTCTGAGGATCCATGTACGCAGTCATCGAGACCGGCGGAAAGCAATATCGAGTCGAGGTGGGCACTGAGCTCGAGGTCGAGCTGCTCGACGCGACCGCCGGCGATGCGATCACCCTCGACCGCGTCCTGCTCGTGGCCGATGGCGACCAGGCCTCGATCGGCCGTCCGCTCGTCTCGGGTGCCTCGGTCAGTGCCGAGGTCGTCCGCCAGGACCGCGCCGACAAGGTGATCTCGTTCAAGTACCGCCCGAAGGCGCGCCGCCGGGTCAAGAAGGGTCATCGCCAGGACTTCCTCCTGCTTCGGATCACGGACGTCGTCCTGAATGGCAAGAGTGCCGCGGCCGTGCTCGAGAAGGCCCAGGCCGACGCCAAGACCGAGCGCCAGCGCCTCGAAGAGGGTGCCAAGCGCCAGGCCGCCGAGGATGCTGCCCTGGCGGCCAAGCTGGCGGCGCGCAACGCGCCCAAGGCCGAAGCCAAGGCAGACACCAAGACCGACAGCAAGGCCGACAAGGCCGCGAGCAAGGCTGACCCAAAGAAGCCGGCCGCCAGGCCGGCCGCGAAGGCGACTGCCAAGCCGGCGCCGAAGCCCACGACGAAGAAGGACAAGTAGCCCCATGGCCCACAAGAAGGCAGGCTCGAGCTCGAAGAACGGCCGCGACAGCGTTGGCCAGCGCCTCGGCGTGAAGGTCGGCGACGGCCAGCTCGTGCCGGCCGGCTCGATCATCGTCCGCCAGCGCGGGATGACCTTCCTGTCGGGCACCGGCACCGGCCTGGGCAAGGACTACACGGTCTTCGCCACGGTCACCGGCAAGGTCCATTTCGAGCACCAGACCAAGCACAAGAAGCGCATTCGCGTCGAGCCGGTTGCGGCCGTCGCAGCCTCGCCGGTGACGGCCGAGGCATAGTTCCAGGTCCATAGGCCGGCGACCACCGGCGGGCAAGGTCCCGCTCGGAAGGCGACGGAGGAGAAGAAAACCCGTGAAGCCCGATACCCATCCCAAGTATTACCAGGCGCACGTCGTGTGCGGCTCGTGTGCCACCGAGTACACGATCGGCTCGACCCGCCCCGAGCTGCGCGTCGATGTCTGCGCGAACTGCCACCCGTTCTACACGGGCAAGCAGACGATCATCGACACCGCCGGCCAGGTTGAGCGCTTCCAGAAGCGGATGGAGCGCCAGGTCCGCGCCTAGACTTAGGCCCATGCCCAGGTTCACCTACGGTGGTCAGGCCCTGATCGAGGGCGTCCTGATGCGTGGCCGTGACGCGATCGCCGTGGCCTTCCGGGCCCCGACCGGCGAGATCGTGTGGGCCGAGGAGCGAATCGACTCCGGCTTCCACGGCAGCCGCTGGGCGCGCCTGCCGGGGATCCGGGGGCTGGTGGTCCTCTACGAGACGCTCGTCACGGGCACCCGCTGGCTGGTCCGGAGCGCCTCCCTGGCGGCGTCCGAGACGGGCGTCGAGCTCGGCCGCGGGGCGGTCGCGCTGATGCTCGGACTGACCCTCGTCGCCGGGATCGGCGTCTTCTTCCTGTTGCCGCTGCTGATCGCCTCGCTGACCACCAGCAACACCGACAACGGCTTCGCCCAGCACCTCGTCGAGGGCCTCGTCCGGGCCCTGATCTTCGTCGGCTACCTCCTGGTGGTTGGCCGTGCCCCGGACGTCCAGCGCGTCTTCCAGTACCACGGCGCCGAGCACAAGACGATCCACGCCCTCGAGGCCGGCGACCCGCTCACGACCGATGCCGTGCGCAAGTACCCAACGGCCCATCCGCGCTGCGGCACGGAGTTCCTGGTCATCGTCCTGGCACTCTCGATCATCGCCTTCAGCCTCGTGGGCCGGCAGTCGATCCCGGTCTCCATCGCGACCCGGATCGTGCTGATCCCGGTCATCGCCGCCGTCGGCTACGAGCTCCTCCGGTTTGGCGGGCGGCATCGCTCGAACCCGATCATCAAGGTGGTGATGTACCCCGGGATCCTGATCCAGATGATCACGACCAAGCAGCCGACCGACGACATGATCGAAGTGGCGATCGTGTCGATGGAGCAGGCGATCCTGGCCGACGGTGAGACGGTCCCGTCCGGGAGCGCCGATTTCGAGCGCAAGCCGCTGCCCGCTGCGGCTGCCCAGGCGCCGGCGGGATGAGCGACGCCAGCCTGCTGGCCAAGGTCGAGGCAGTTGCCCGGCAATACGACGAGCTGCAGGCCGAGGCCGCCCTGCCCCAGACCTCGACCGACGTCGCCGCGATCCGCCGGCTGGGCAAGGAGCTGAGCCGGCTCGAACCGGTGGTCAGTGCCTACCGCGAGCTGGTCGAGACGACCGACGAGCTCGCCGGCGCGCGCGAGATGCGCGACTCCGAGACCGACGAAGAGATCCGGACCATGGCCCGCGACGAGGTCGCCAAGCTCGAGGAGCGCGAGGACCAGCTCCTGGCCGTGCTCAAGGTTCTCCTCCTGCCGCGTGATCCGTCGGACGAGAAGGACGTGATCGTGGAGATCCGCCAGGGCGCCGGTGGGGACGAAGCGGCGCTCTTCGCCCGCGAGCTCCTGCGGATGTACCTGCGCTATGCCGAGCGCCATCGCTTCGCGGCCGAGATGCTGGTCCAGAACGAGAACGGGATTGGCGGGATCAAGGAAGCCGTCGTCGACATCTCCGGAGACGGCGCCTACAGCCGGTTGAAGTTCGAGGGCGGGACGCATCGCGTCCAGCGCATTCCGGCCACCGAATCATCGGGGCGGATCCACACCTCGACCGCGACGGTCGTGGTCCTGCCCAAGGTGGAGCCGACCGAGATCGAGATCGACGAGGACCGCGACCTGCGGATCGAGGTCAAGCGCTCGTCGGGTCCGGGCGGCCAGTCGGTCAACACCACGGACTCGGCGGTCCGCATCACCCATATCCCGTCGGGACGCGTGGTCGAGATCCAGGACGAGAAGAGCCAGCACAAGAACAAGGCCAAGGCGCTGGCGGTCCTGCGGGCTCGTCTCCAGGATGACGAGAAGCAGAAGCAGCTGGCGGCCAACTCGAGCGCGCGGCGCTCGATGGTTGGTGGCGGCGACCGCTCGGACAAGATCCGGACGTACAACTACCCCCAGGACCGGGTCTCGGACCATCGCGTCAACCAGAACTGGTCGAACCTGCCGGGGATCCTCGATGGCGACCTGGACCCGCTGATCGACGTGCTGATCACCACCGACCAGGCCGAACGGCTCCAGTCGGAACTCGAGCCGGCCGAGGAGTGACCGCGGTCACGGTCGCGTTCCTGCTGCACGCGGGAATCGAGCGGCTCCGAATGGCCGGCTCGGAGAGTCCCCGACTCGACGCCGAGCTGCTCCTTGGCCACGCCCTGCGGGTCGATCGAACGGCGCTCATTGCCCATTCCGATGCGCCGGTCGGCGCGGATGCCGCCGCCGCGTTCGAGGCCGGCCTGGTCCGGCGGATCGCCGGGGAGCCGGTGGCCTACATCCGCGGCTTCAAGGAGTTCCACGGGATCGCCCTGTCCACCGATCCGCGGGCGCTCATTCCACGGCCCGAGACCGAGCTGCTGGTCGACCTGGTGGTTGCGGCGATCGTCGATCGGCTCATCTCGGCACCCCGGCCGGCCGGCACGCCGGCGCTGCGGGTGATCGACGTCGGGACCGGACCCGGAACCATCGCGATTGCCCTGGCCGTGGAGCTGCGCAAACGGCGAATCGACAACGACGTGAGCCTCATCGCGACCGATGCCTCGCCAGACGCCCTCCAGCTGGCCCGCGAAAACGCCGTGGGTCATGGTGTCGCCGACCGGATCCAGTTCGAGCTGGGCGACCTGGTGCCCTGGGATGCCACGTTGTTCGACCTCGTGGCGGCCAACCTGCCGTACGTCCCGACTGCCTCGATCCCCGGGCTGGCGATCGCGGCCTCGTTCGAGCCGCCCATGGCCCTCGATGGGGGCGCCGACGGGCTCGACCTGGTCCGGCGCCTGATCGAGCAGCTCGGTCGGGTCCTGCGCTCGGATGGGATCGCGTTCCTGGAGATCGGTGCCGAGCAGGGGGCCGCGGTCGTCGCCGCCACGGCCTCGCTCCTGCCGGGCTGGCAGGCAACGATCGTGCCCGATCTCGCCGGCCACGACCGGGTCGCACGGATCGAGCACATGGTGAGTGGCTCGTCAGCGGTGAGTGGCTCGTCCGAGGTGAGTGGCTCGTCCGAGGGCAGTGGCTCGTCCGAGGGCAGGGGTCCCGCGCCAGAAGGCGACGGCGCCTGATGGAAGCGCGCTTTCCGATTCGGCTGGTCGCCGCGGACCTCGACGGGACCCTGGTCGGTTCCGACCTCGTCTTGCGGCCGCGCACGGTCGCCGCCTTCCACGCGGCCGTGGCCAACGGGGTGCAGATCTCGATTGCCACCGGCCGCATGGCCAAGAGTGCCCGGCCATTCGCCCAGACGCTCGGCCAGACGGCGCCGATCATCGCCTACCAGGGCGCCCTGATGCGGGCGATGTGGGCCCCGGACGAACCGATCGGCAAGCTCCTCTTCCACCGGCCCCTGCCGGCCGCGGTCGCGCGGGAGGCACTGATCTGGTCGGCCGAGCATGGCATGGCCGCGCACGTGAACCACCTCGAACGCTTCGTTCTGCCGGCCAGCGACCCGCGCGCCGACGACTACTCGGCATTCCTGGGCGCCCGAGCCGAGATCGTGCCCGACCTGGTCGCCTGGATCCGGCGCCCGGTCACCAAGATCCTGGCCGTTGCCGAGGCGCCCCTGCCAACCATCCTCCTGCCCATTGCCCGGGCGCATTTTGCGGGGCGGGCGGAGGTGACCGTGAGCCACCCCGAGTTCCTCGAGTTCCTGGCGCCGCGGGTCTCCAAGGGCGAGGCCGTCCGCTGGCTGGCCCGCCGGCTGGGGATCGCGCTGGAGCAGACGATGACGATCGGTGATCAGTTCAACGACCTCGAGATGATCGAAGGCGTTGGTCACGGCGTGGCGATGCCCAGCGCGCCGCCCGAGGTGCAGGCGGCTGCCCGCTACATCGCGCCCCCGCTGGCCGATGAGGGCGCCGCGCAGGTGGTCGAGGCGCTGGTCCTGCCCGGCCTTGACGGTTCGCGCAATGTCGCGCGATTCTTGCGTTCCGCGAGCTCCGCGAGCTCCGCGGGGCTCCGCAAAGGGCCCTGATTTGGCGAACATGGCGAACGTGGCGAATCTGGCGAGGCGATCGTGACCGCGCGGGTGCTTCGCGATGACCTGGCCGGCCGGGCCGAGGCGATCCACGCGCTGCGGCAGGGCCTGCTTGTCGGCCTGCCGACCGATACGGTCTACGGCCTGGCAGTGGCCATTGACGCGCCCGACGGGATCGAGCGCCTGTTCGCCCTCAAGGGCCGGCCGCCTGACAAGGCAATCGTGCTCCTCGTCTCGGATATCGGCCAGGCAGAACGAACGGGCGTGTTCGGCCACGCTGCCCGTGCCCTGGCCTCGGCGCTCTGGCCGGGCGCGCTGACCCTGGTCGTGCCGCGTCGCCCGGAGGTCCACCTGCCCGAGGTGCTGACCGCCGGTGGTTCGACGATCGGGTTGCGCCTGCCTGGGCACGGAACGCCACGGGCACTCGCTCGCGCGCTTGGCCCACTCCCGGTCACGTCCGCGAACCGCTCGGGCGAACCCGACCTGACCAACGCTGCCGGCCTCGAGATCGAGTTCAGCGACGGGCTCGAGGTCATCATCGACGGCGGTCCGACCCCCGGCGGGACACCATCGACGGTCGTGCGCTGCGACGGCTGGGACGCCGAAGTGCTGCGGGTCGGGGCGATCCCCCCGGAGCGGATCAAGGAGATCGTCAAGGCGGCAAAGAAGGGCCACCCGGTGGTCGCGCCTCCTCCTCCGCCGCCCATCGATGAGTGGGACGGCGGCTAGAGGGCTCAGGCGCTGAGGCGCGGCCCGGGTCTGGAGTTGGCTTCGGGGCTGGGGCCTCCGGGCTGGGGCCTCGGGCTCCGGGTCGGCCGGGTCTGGAGTTGGCTTCCGGGCTGGGGCCTCGGGCTCCGGGTCGGCCGGGGTCTGGAGTTGGCCTCGGGGCTGGAGTTGGCCTCCGGGCTGGGGCCTCGGGTTCGGGTCGGCGCGGCCGGCCAGGGTGACGGACCTCGGGCTCATCTGCATGAGGTGCAAGTAACCGACGACCTTGGACCGGAATGGGTCGATTTCCTGCGTCGGGTGCAGAAAAGCGACGAGAATTGGGTCAGATCGGCCCGAAATGGCCCGAATCGGGTGTGAACTGGTCGTTTACTTGCACCCGACGCAAATCCGGGGCTGGGGAGCAAGGGGAGTAAGGGGAGCGAGGCGAGGCGCGCGGCACGAGGCACGAGCCACGAGGCCAGGCACGCCACACGAGGCGAGGCACGCGGCACGCGGTACGAGGCGAGGCACGCGGCACGCGGCACGCGGCACGAGGCGAGGCACGCGGCAAGACGCAACGCACGAGGCCAGGCACGCCACACGAGGCGAGGCACGCGGTACGAGACGAGGAACGCGCAAGGGAGCACAGGAGGCCGCGAGACGGTCCGGCGCGCCTGCGGCGGGCGTGGCGTGGGAAGATGGGCGGCACGCCGCCCCGCCCCGTTTCGGACCTCGAGGAGTCCCGCGATGACCGCCAGCCAGACCACCGCCCTGCCGTGGGCATCTGTCGCCGAGGTCGATCCGGACGTCTGGGCGGCGATCGAGGGTGAGCGGGCTCGCCAGCACGACAAGATCGAGCTGATCGCCAGCGAGAACTACGTCTACAAGGCGGTGCTCGAGGCGCAGGGCTCGTGGCTGACCAACAAGTACGCCGAGGGCCTGCCGGGCAAGCGCTACTACGGCGGCTGTGAGTACGTCGACGTGGTCGAGCGGCTCGCCCAGGAACGGGCCCTCCAGCTCTTCCCCGGCTCGGAGCATGTCAACGTCCAGCCGCACTCCGGTGCCCAGGCGAACATGGCGGCCTACCTGAGCTCGGTGAACCCGGGCGACCGGGTCCTGGGCATGAACCTGGCCCACGGCGGCCACCTCACCCACGGCATGGCCCTCAACTTCAGCGGCCGCTACTTCGAGATCCATGCCTACGGCGTCCGCGAGGACGACCAGCGGATCGACTACGACGCGCTCGACACCCAGGCCCACGAGGTTCGGCCGAAGCTGATCGTGGCCGGCGCATCGGCGTATCCGCGGATCATCGATTTCGACCGGATGGCGGCGATCGCCCACGATGTCGGCGCCCTGCTCTGGGTGGACATGGCCCACGTGGCCGGCCTCGTTGCCGCGGGGCTCCATCCCAGCCCGTTTCCGAACGCGGACATTGTCACCACCACCAACCACAAGACCCTGCGCGGCGCCCGCGGCGGGATGATCTTCGGCCGGCGCGAGCTCCCGGCGAGCGTGGATCCGGCGGACTACCCGATGGTCAAGCCGAACCTCGCCGCGACCATCGACCGGAGCGTCTTCCCGGGCGTCCAGGGCGGGCCGCTGATGCACGTGATCGCGGGCAAGGCCGTGGCCCTCAAGCTGGCCCTCACCCAGGAGTTCCGGGACTACCAGGGCCGGGTCCTGGCCAACGCCCAGGTCATGGGCGAGACCCTCCAGTCGCTCGGCGCCCGGCTGATGACCGGTGGCACCGACAACCACCTGATCCTGGTCGACGTCACGCCGCTGGGCGTCACCGGTCGCGAGGCCGAGCGGTTGCTCGACGAGATCGGCATCACCGTCAACAAGAACGCGATCCCGTTCGACACGAATCCGCCGAACATCGCCTCCGGGATCCGGATCGGCACGCCGGCCACCACCACCCGGGGCTTCGGACCGGACGAGATGCGGACCATCGCCAACCTGATCGTGGCGGCGATCGCCGCCCGCGACGAACCCGCCAGATTGGCCCGCCTCGGCGCGAGCGCCCGCGAGATCGCCGATCGCTTCCCCGTGCCCGGATTGCCCGAGGCGTGATGGTCCGTTCTCGATGCGGCTGATCCCCGGCCTCGACCAGCTCCTCCCGGCGTTCATCGCGGCGTTCGTCGTCACCGCCCTGATCAGCTTCGTGCTCACGCCGGCGGTTCGCGCCATCGCCCACCGGCTCGAGATCGTCGACGAGCCGAACCACCGGCGGGTCAACACGTCGCCCATCGCCCGGGGCGGTGGGGTGGCCGTGGGGATCGCCTTCATCGGCGTGGCCCTCGTGCTCACGCTGCTCGTGGCCAGCGGCACCCTGGGGCCCGGCTTCTCGTTCCTGTCGATCGACCAAGGCGAGATGACCGCCCTCCTCCTGGGGGCGGCCCTTGCCGTGCTGATCGGTTTGTTGGACGATGTGCTCAACCTGCGAGCTCGGTGGCAGCTGGTCAGCCAGCTGATCCTGGCCGGCGGTGCGGTCCTCCTGGGGATCAACATCGACTCGATCGCCAACCCGTTCGGGCCCGGCCAGATCAACTTGAGCGGCCTCTGGGGCGTGGCGTTCACGGTCTTCTGGATCGTCGGGATGATCAACAGCATCAACTGGATCGACGGCCTCGACGGTCTCTCGAGCGGCATCGGCCTGATCGCCGCGTTCACGCTGGGGTTGATCAGCCTCACCTTCGGCGCCGGCCAGCTGGGCCAGCCGTACGTGGCGCTGCTGTGCTTTGCCCTCGCCGGCGCCTTGCTTGGCTTCCTGCGCTGGAACTTCCACCCGGCCTCGATCTTCGCCGGCACGAGCGGCGTGATGCTCCTCGGCTACTCGCTGGCGATCCTCTCGATCCTGGGCTCGGCCAAGGTGGCCGTGGCATTGCTGGTCCTGGGCGTGCCGATCATCGACACGTTCTGGAGCATCGTCCGGAGAGTCGCGACGGGCTCCTCACCGTTCACCCCGGACCGCGGCCACGTCCATCACCGGCTCATGGACCTGGGGCTCACCCATACGAAGGCCGTGCTCGTGATCTATGGCCTCTCGCTCGTGCTCGCGATCCTGTCCTTCGTCCTGTCGGGCGCCGGCCAGCTGTACGGCTTCCTGGGCGTGGTGGTCGCGTCGGGCTTCCTGCTGCTGATCCTGACCCGACGCTCGCTGGTCCTGAACGACTTCCAGGCGAGCTCGTACGAGGACGATCCGCCGCCCGCCCGCAAGGATCGCTCCGGCTAGTGCTGGGGCTGGGAGGCCTCGGCTTCCCAGCGGACGTGCTCGGGGGTCTCCAGCTGGAACGTGCAATGGTTGATGTCGAAGTCGTCTGACAGGCAGCGCCCCAGCGCGTCGAGGACCTCGCCGGGGACGCCGTTCGGGCCGAGGACGACGTGCGCCGAGACGACATTGAGCCCGCTGGTGATCGTCCAGGCGTGGAGATCGTGGACCTCGGCCACGCCCGGTGACTCGAGGATGTGCCGGCGAACTTCGTCCATGTCGATCCCCTTCGGCGTCGCCTCGAGGAGCACGTCGATGCTCTCGCGGAGCAGGGCGACAGTCCGGGGCACGATGAGGATCGCGATCACGATCGACGCGATCGCGTCGGCCTGGAGCCAGCCGGTCGTGGCGATGACCAGGCCGGCGACCAGGACCGCGCCGGAACCCAGGAGGTCGCCGAGCACCTCGAGGTAGGCCGCGCGGACGTTGAGACTGCGCGTGTGGCCGTGGCCCAGGACGCGCAGCGAGATCGCATTGGCGGCCAGCGCGATCGCCGCCACGACCACGACCGGTCCGCCGGCGACCGTCGGAGGTGCGCCGAGCCGCTGGAAGGCTTCGACCAGGACGACGACGCCGATGCCGAGCAGGACGGTGGCATTGACGGTGGCCGCCAGGATCTCGAGGCGGTACAGGCCGAAGCTCCGGCCGCCGCTCCGGGGCCGTGCCGCGATGGCGATCGCCGCGAGCGACAGGACCATGCCGGCGACGTCGGCGAACATGTGGCCGGCGTCCGCCAGCAGTGCCAGGGAATTGGCGGCGAACCCGCTGACCAGCTCAAGGACCAGCACCCCGGTGCTGATCGCGAGCGCGCCGCCCAGCGCTCGCCGATGCTGATTCGCCGCGCTGCCCGCCATCGTCAGCAGCCGGCCGGCAGCAGGCCGGCGGCCGACTTGGCCTGAAGGACCAGGAGGGTCGCCTCGTTGACCAGATGCAGGAAGCTCGGATCGGTCGTGGCCCGGGCATCGACCGCAGCAACCATCGCAACCATCGCGCTTGAGCTGTTGACCACGACCACGTCCCCGCCGGCCAGCAGGAAGTCGATCGCCCGCTGGCCAGCCGGGATCGACGCCACTGCCTTGGCGGTGAGCGAGTCGGAGACGATCACGCCCCGGAAGCCGAGCTGCTGGCGGAGCAGGGTCATGACGATTGGTGAGAACGCGGCGATGTGGTCAGGGTCGATCTTCGTGTAGGTCGCCAGGGCAACCATCACGAAGGGCACGCCGGCGTTGATCGTGTCCTCGAAGGAGGCGAGATAGGGGTCATTGGCTGTCGTGATGGTGTCGACGACATTGGCCGAGTCATCGGTGTTGTTGGCCACCCGGCCAAGGCCGGGAAAATGCTTGGCCGTGGTGTCGATGCCCGCGGCGGTCATCCCGGCGATGAAGGCGGCGGCATGCGTGCCGGCGGTGGCCGGGTCGTGGCCATATTCGCGCTTGAGCACGCCGATCGGCTGGTTCGTCGAGTCGCCGCCCGGGGGAACGACGTCGGCAACCGGTGCGAAGTCCATGTTCACGCCGGCTGCCCGGAGCTGCGAGCCCCAGACCCGGGCCTGGGCCGTCAACGTGCTGACCGGGCGGCCACCCTGGACCACGGCCGAGGGGATCGTCGAGAAGCCGGTGCCCCGCAGGCCCTGGATCTGGCCGCCCTCCTGGTTGGCAGCAATGAACATCCCGACGCCATCGGTGGCCGCGGTCGTGGCCTGGGCCTGGATCGCGTCCGTGATCGACCGGATGCCGGCGCCGCCGATCGTGGTCGTGGCCGAGAACCAGACCGAGCCGACATGCTGGTTCTTGATGGCGCTGATCTCGGCGGTGCCGAGCTTGTCATTGGCCAAACCGAGCGAGAAGAGCTGGCCGATTCGCTGGGCGATGGTCATCTGCCGAAGGACCTGCTGGACACACGAGGCCTGGGCCGTCGGGCTGACCGACAGGCTGGGGCTGGAACTGGGCGGCGAGCTGGGCAGCTCAGGGCTCGGAAGGTCGCTCGGCTCGCTGCTCGAGTTCGGGGGCAGGCTCGCAGCCTGGGTGGGCGAGGTTGAGGGGCCTTGCGAGGGACTGGGGGTGCTTGGGCTGCAGGCGCCAACGACCAGGGCGACCACGAGGCACAGCGCGAATCGGCCGGGCGCGGTCGGCCGCCGGCACAGTGGGGCGTTCACCTGGTCATTCTGGGGACGTTGAGGCTCATGCACATCGGACGGCGGACGCCCGCCGTGGGTGACGCCAACCCCAGCGCACCCACGCGCAACCGCCCGCTCCGAACCACCCTGTCGTTCCGCGCAATCGGCACTATTCCTAATCCTCAATTCGGCGACTCGGTGCTAGCATCCGGCTCCGACCTCGTTGCGGAGCTTGCGCGCACACGTCCATGAGCCTGCCCATCATCCTCGCGATCGTGCTCACGGCGGCGATCCTCGCCTGGGGCGCCGTCTATCTGGTCGTCCGCCAGCGACGCGAAGCCGCCCTGAAGCGGATGTTCCAGGCGGACCCGATGGACGCCGAGATTGGCCGCGAGGCGCTGCGCCGCGTCTTCGGGATCCTGGCCGACGAGGATCCTCCAACCCCCCTGGCGGCCACCCGCCCTGTCTTGCCGTCGATGGCCAGCTCGGAGTCGCCACCAGTTGCCCTAGGCCCGGCGGGTGCCGCGCTTGGCTCAGCCGGACGGAGCGCCGCCGTGGCGCCGCCGTCGCTGTCCCGGACGGATTCCAGGACGGACGCCAGCCCGCCTGCCGTCCCGGCAGTCATGCCGCTCCCTGTGGCCGCGTCGCTCGCGGCGGCCGCCTCGGTCGAGCCGGCCCCGGCGCCACCGAAGAGCCGCTTCCGGCTGTTTGCGCCGGACGACGCCGATGCGCTTTCGATGGCGGTGGCGACGCCCCTCCTCGCGGGGCAGGGCGCCGGCAGCGGCAACCTGGGCACGCACCTCCCTGCGCCCGTGGTACCCGGTCGCACGACCACGGGATCAGCGGGCGCGAAGCGCCGGACCGCGGGTGCTCATCGACCGCGCTTCATTCGCGATGGCGTCGGTGCGGTCCTGGTCGTGGGTGGCATCGTGGTCCTGCTCGTCGCGATCATGGATCCGCATCTCTCGATCCTCTCTGGTGGCGTCCTGCCGGCCACGGCCACGGCTCCGGCCATCGCCCTCGTCTCGCCGACGCCCGTTGCCAGCCCCACGTTCAGCTTGGTACCCACTGCGAGCCCATCGGCCAGCCCGAGCTCGAGCCCGTCCTTCGGCCCCTCGCCTTCACCGACGCCGCTGATCACGCCCCGCCCGACCGAGCGGCCAACGCCGGTCCCGACCCCCGTTCCGACCCCGTTTCCCACTGCGACGCCCAAGCCCACGCCGAAGCCGACGCCCACGCCACTGCCGCCGGTCGTGCTCACGTTCACGGCCGCCCCATCCGTCGTCGTGGTGGGCGCCACCGTCACGTTCAACGCGTCGTGGATCCGTGGCACGAGCTGGCGGATCGACTACGGCGACCTGACCCCCACGAGCTGGGTGAACGGGACTGGTCCAATCACCATTAATCACGTCTATCTGACGCCGGGTAACTACGTTGCCCGATTCTTTGTCAGGGCCGGATCGCAAATCTCCAATCCCGGCTCGGCTCCCGTCGACGTCACGAACTAAGGTGAAACCCATGCGACTCGGTGCCCGAATCCTGGCCAGCGTGCTGCTCCTGACGATGTACCTGCCCGTGGGTGTCGCCCAGGCAGACAGCGGCGACGCGATCGCCCTCACGGCCCTGCCGGCGAGCGAGACGGCCGGCGTGGCCGATACCACCGTCACCGTCATGGGCATGTCGAGCGGCAGCACGGATACCAGTTACACCGGCACCGTGACCTTCACGAGCAGTGACACCGCGGCCGTCCTGCCGGGCCCGTACACCTTCGTGCTGGGCGATAACGGCGTTCACGCATTCTCCGTCACGTTCAAGACGGCCGGTCCCCAGACGCTGACCGTCACCGATAACAGCGCCTTCACGGACAACTCGAGCACCGACGTGGCCGCAGGCGCGCCGGCCACGCTCGTCCTCACCGGCAGCACCGCCGATCTCCAGTCCGGCGTGACCCGTGACCTCACTGCGGTCGTCACCGACGCCTTCTCGAACCCCGTTCCCAATCAGCTGGTCTCGTTCTCGCAGTCGGGTGGCTCGGGTTCCGTCGATTTCCCCGGTAACCCGACCACCGATGGCTCGGGCTCGGCCACGGAAACGATCACTGGCGACCAGACCGGAACCGTCACCGTGACGGCCACAGCGGGTGCTGGGACCGATGACCTGGGCCCATTCAACGTGACGTTTGGCGCACTCGACCACGTCGTCGTCTCACCCAACACGGCTTCGATCGCCCCCGCGGGCTCGCAGCCGTACACGACGGCCGCCTTCGACGCGAATGGCAACTCGACGGACGTAACCGGCTCTGAAGTCCTCGTGATCACGCCGAATGGCAGCTGTTCTGCGGGGAGCTGCACCGCCTCGATCAGCGGCGCTCACACGGTCACCTCCAGCTTTGGTGGCAAGTCCGACACGGCGACGCTCACCGTCGGCGATAACCCGCCCGTGGCCGTGGATGACGCGGCCACCGTCCTCGAGAACTCCGGTCTGACGGCGATCGACGTCCTGGGCAATGACACCGACGTGGATCCCGACACCCTGACGGTCACCGTGGTCGGCAACCCGCCGCACGGCACCGCCACGATCGATGGCGGCGGCGGGGGCGTCCATTACACCCCGGACGCGCACTACAGCGGGTCTGACTCGTTCACCTACACCGTGAGCGATGGTCACGGTGGAACCGACGTGGGCACGGTCAGTGTCACCGTGACGTTCGTGAACGAGGCCCCCTCATTCACGAAGGGCGCCAACCAGGTCGTCAACGAGAACGTCACCGCGCAGACCGTCTCGAACTGGGCCACGGCAATCAGCCCCGGCCCGGGCAACGGAGACGTGGGCCAGGCCGTCAACTTCATCGTCACCAACGACAACAACGGGCTCTTCAGCGCGCAGCCGGCCGTCTCCTCGACGGGAACCCTGACCTATACACCCACGACCAACGTCAACGGCAGTGCCACGGTCTCCGTCTCGCTCCACGACAACGGCGGAACGTCGAACGGCGGCACAAACCTGAGTGCGGTCCAGACCTTCACGATCACCGTGAACGGCGTCAACCAGGCCCCCAGCTTCACCGGCGGCGGCGGCGATACGACCCTCGAGGACTCCGGCACCCAGAGCCTCACGAACTGGGCAACAGGGATGAGCCCGGGCCCGGCGAATGAGTCAGCCCAGGTCCTCAACTTCATCGTCACCAACGACAACAACGCGCTCTTCAGCGTCCAGCCTGCGGTGGACGCCACCACCGGCACCCTGACCTACACGCCGGCCGCCAACGCCAATGGCTCGTCGATCGTCACGGTCAAGCTCCATGACAACGGCGGGGTTGCCAATGGTGGCCACGATACGAGCGCGGCCCAGACGATGACGATCGGCGTCACCGCCGTGAACGACATCCCGAGCTTCACCAAGGGTCCCGACCAGTCGGTCATCGAAAACGCGGGCGCGCAGACGGTTCCCGGCTGGGCTTCCGGGCTCAGCAAGGGTCCGGCCGATGAATCGGCGCAGACCCTCAACTTCATCGTCTCGAACAACAACAACCCGCTCTTCAGCACCCAGCCGGCCGTGTCCGCTGCGGGAAACCTGACCTACACGCCGGCAAGCAATGCCAGCGGCGTGGCGACCGTCTCCGTCCAGATCCACGACACCGGCGGGACGGCCAACGGCGGCCAGGACACGAGCGCGATCCAGACCTTCACGATCACGGTCTCCCTGCTCAACCACGCGCCGAGCTTCACCAAGGGCGGCGACGACACGCTCCTCGAGGACGCCGCGGCGCACACGGACTCCGGCTGGGCGACGGGGATGAGCCCGGGTCCGGCGAATGAGTCCGGCCAGGCCCTCGACTTCATCGTCACGAACAACAACAACCCGCTCTTCAGCGCGCAGCCGGCCATCAATGCGACCAGCGGCGACCTGACCTACACCCTCGCGCCAAACGCCAACGGCGTGGCAACCGTCACGGTCAAGCTCCATGACAACGGCGGGACGGCCAACGGCGGCGTGGATACCAGCGCCGCCCAGACGATGACGATCACCGTCACGGCGGTGAACGACGCCCCCTCGTTCACGGGTGGCGGCGATCGGACCGTGCTCGAGAATGCGGGCGCCCAGTCGATCAACGGTTGGGCGACATCGATCAGCGACGGCCCACTCGAATCGGGCCAGGTCCTGAACTTCATCGTCACCAACGACGCCAACGCCCTGTTCTCGGTACAGCCGGCGATCTCTGCGGCCGGTGTGCTGACCTTTACGCCCACGGCCAACGTCAACGGCAGCGCGACGGTCACCGTCAAGCTCCATGACAACGGTGGCGTGGCCAATGGTGGCGTGGACACCAGCGCCACCCAGACCTTCGTGATCAACGTGACCCACGTCAACCAGGTGCCGACGTTCACCAAGGGTGCCGACCAGACCGTGCTCGAGAACTCCAGCGCCCAGACCGTCCCGGGCTGGGTCGTGGCCAAGAGCCCGGGGGCGGACCTCTCGGAGGCGGGCCAGGCCCTCAACTTCATCGTGACGAACGACTCGAACGCCCTGTTCAGCGTCCAGCCGGCCATCTCGGCCAGCGGGGTCCTGACCTACACGCCCGCGGTCAACAAGAACGGCACCGCCATCGTCTCAGTGCAGGTCCACGACAACGGCGGGGTCCTCAACGGCGGCCTCGATACCAGCGCCATCCAGACATTCACGATCACCCTCACCCTGGTCAACCAGGCGCCGAGCTTCGTCGCCGGGGCGGACGTGGTGGTCAACGAGGACGCCGGTGCCCAGGCACTGGCCGGTTGGGCGACCTCGATCAGCTCCGGTCCGGGTGATCCCAGCCAGGGCCTGACCTTCACGGTCACCAACGGCAACAACCCGCTGTTCAGCGTCCAGCCGGCGGTTACCGCCAATGGCGCCCTCACCTTCACGACGGCCGCCAACGCGAACGGCAGCGCGATGGTCACGCTCTCGCTCAAGGACGACGGGGGCACCCTGAATGGCGGCGCCGACACCAGTCCCACCCAGACCTTCCTGATCACCGTCAACGCCGTCAACGACGCGCCGACATTCGTCCTCGGCGAGACCCTGACGGTGCCCTGCCCGACGAGCGGTGCCACGGTCACCTGCTCGGAGGAGGCCAGCCCGGCCACCCACTCGTTCGCGGGCTGGGCCCACGGCTTCAATCCGGGCCCGGCCGACGAGTCGAGCCAGACCGTCGTCCACTACACCGTCTCGAACAATGCCAACAACCTGTTCAGCACCCAGCCTTCGATCAACGCGGGCGGGACCCTCAGCTTCCGGCTGGCTGCCAACCGCAATGGATCGGCCACCGTCAGCGTGAGCGTCCAGGACAGCGGTGGGACGGCCAACGGCGGCGTCGATACCAGCGTCACCCAGACCTTCACGATCGCGGTCACGGGCGTGGATCATGCCCCGGCGGCGATCACCGACACGGCTACCGTGATCCAGGGCTCCGGTCCCAACACGATCGATGTCCTGGCCAATGACTTCGATCCCGATGGGGATGCGATCACGATCATCGGCGTGGCCCAGGGCTCGGACGGACACGTGGTCATTGCCGCAAACAAGCAGTCGGTGTCCTACGACCCGACGGGCCTCTTCTTCGGGCAGGATCAGTTCCAGTACGAGATCTCGGACGGCCGCGGAGCGATTGCCTTTGGAACGGTGGTGGTCACGGTCCAGAAGGACACCTTCGGGCCGGTCGCCACCACCCCCAAGATCTGGACCAAGGGCGTCGCCAGCACCTCGGTGTCGATCCTGCTGAGCTGGACGGGGACCGACGTTGGCTCCGGCGTCAAGTACTACCAGCTCCAGGAGAGCCACAACGGCGGAACCTTCGTGGCGGTCAGCGTGCCGGTCGGAGCGACATCGGTCACTCGGACGATCGTGACCAGCGGTACGTACCAGTACCGCGTCCGGGGCATCGACCAGGTGGGCAATGTCGGGGCGTGGGTCCTGTCGGCCGTCCTCACGCCGGCGCTGGCACCGCATCCGGGGGTGTCGAGACACACCGGTTCCGCCCTTGCCCAGGCCGGCCTGGGGATCGGCACGGGCGTCTCTGCCAGCCGCCGGATCGTCCCGGGAATCGTGATCCAGCCCTAGCGTTCGGACGACCTCCGCCGAGGCGCCCGGAGTTTGCCCCTGTCAGTTGGCAGCTGCTACACTCCGGGCGCCTTGTCGGGTCAGACCGGAGCCTATTTCGCCCTCTTTTCCGAAATAGGAATCCTCCTGTTGGTAACCACCCTGGGTGGTGCGCTGGCCGGGCACTGGCTCGATCTGCAAATCGATTCCTCGCCGCTTCTCCTGCTCGTCGGGTTTATCGGCGGAGCGGGGATCGGTACGTACGGAATCTATCGGCTGATCTCCCGGTTCCTGGCCAGCTTCGACTGACAGGGGTCCGGAAACCCGAACGACTACTCGTGGAGCAAGCGTGTCGAGCGACCTGGTGGAGACCCCCGCGCCCGAAGCCGCCCCAGCCGGGCGTGGTGGCGTGGTGCGTCGCCTGGGCCTGCTGGCCATCGCGATCGTCGTCCTCGACATCGCGGCGATCATCCTGGTCCCACCGCTCCCGGGCGGCGGCTCGCAGGGCCAGGCCTGCTCCTACCCGACCTGCTTCATCACGAGCACCCTGGAGCTGCCGCCGCCGCACGCGGTGATCGACCTGGATGCGGCCCACCCGCTGGCGAGCGGTTCGG
>JBEPUS010000022.1:0-21424 GCA_041691435.1 Chloroflexota bacterium | reverse complement strand
TAAGAGACAGGGGCCGCCGTGCGAGAAGGACCTGACGTCGATAGAGGAGGAGAGATCATCTGATGTTGCGCCTACGTATCGGCGCGCTGATCGCGACGGGGGCGATTGCCTTCGCAGCGTGCAGCGGCTCATCGACGGCTGCGCCGTCGGCTCCCCCGGCCTCGGTGCCCGCGGCATCGACGCCCGCCGGCTCGGTTGCTCCGAGTGCCGCGGCGTCACCGGCCGAGACGCCCGTCGAGGGCGGGAACCTGATCATCGCCCTGCAGGGCGACATGGTCTATGCGGACCCCGCGCTCGTCAGCGACGGCAACTCGCTGTATGTCATGACCCAGGTGGTTGAGGGCCTCGTGGGCCTGACCCCGGGCACGATCACCCAGGTGATCCCGGTCCTGGCGGCGTCGCTGCCAACCGTCAGCCCGGATGGCAAGACGTACACGTTCACCCTGCGCACCGGCATCAAGTTTCATGATGGGACGCCGTTCAACGCGGCCGCCGTCAAGTTCAACTACGACCGCTGGAAGGCGTTTCCCAAGGGCGACCTCCAGGACAACGCGTATTACTACGGCGCGACATTTGGTGGCTTCGGCGACGCGTCGAACATCGTCTCGGTCGATGCGCCCAACGACACGACCGTCGTCATGACCCTGAAGAACCCGCAGTCGAACTTCCTGATCGCCCAGACGCTGCAGGTCTTCGGCATCGAGAGCCCCACGGCTCTGCAGGCCGACAAGGCCGACGTGACGCCCCTGAGCGCCAACAACTACGCCCAGGGCAAGGGCCAGAGCATGGTTGGCACGGGCCCGTTCATGTTCAAGGAATGGGTCGCGGGTGACCACGTCACCCTCACCAAGAACCCGAGCTACTGGGACACGGCCAATGCGGCCCACGTGGACCAGATCACCTTCAGGTCGAACCTCAGCGACGAGACGGCCACCCTCCAGGCGCTTCAGTCGGGTGCCGTCGATGAGGCCGAAGTGATCTCACCCACCGACGTGAAGACGGCGCAGACCGCCGGGCTGACGATCATCGACCGTGGCGAGTCCTGCAACATTGGCTACCTGGGCATGAACCAGGCCCTCTGGACCAAGGACGGCACCTCGTCGACCCCCACCATCTATGCCAACAAGAACGTCCGGCTGGCCGTCTCCCAGGCCCTCAACAAGCAGGGCTATATCGACGCGCTGTTTGCCGGCCAGGGCAAGCCGCCCCAGAGCTTCATGCCTGCGTCCACCCAGGGCTTCAAGGCCGAGACCCTGCCGGCCTACGACGTGACTGCCGCCAAGGCCTCGCTCGCCGCGGCCAACCTCACGGCGGACCAGCTGAAGATCGACCTCTATTACCCATCCAACGTCAGCCGGCCGTACATGCCTGATCCCAAGGACGAGGCCCAGGCCGTTGCCCAGGACCTCACCGCGATCGGGTTCACGGTGTCGCTCAAGACGATTGACTGGCATGCCGGCTACTACAACACCGCCAACACCGGCCAGCTCGCCTTGTTCCTCCTCGGATGGACGTGCGACTGGGCCGGCGCCGACAACTTCCTCGTCACGGCGTTCTTCGGTTACGCCGGTGGCCAGCCTGCCAAGCAGTTCGGCTACAAGAACGACGCGATGAACACCCTGTTCAACCAGGCACTCCAGGCGCCAACGACCGATGCGGCCAATGCGCTGTGGGGCCAGGCCCAGGACCTCATCACCGCGGATATGCCGATGGTCCCGATCGTCAACTCCAGGCCGCCTGGTGCGTACGTTTCGAAGCTCCATGGCTTCGTCGGCGCGGCGAACGAGACCGAGCACTTCAACAGCGTCTGGCTCCAGCCGTAATCGGTTGATCCCGGCCGCGAACCTTCGTCCGTAACCGGTCCGCCCAACCAGGCTCCGCGCCTGGTTGAGCGGGCGTGTCCACACCGCGTTTCAAGGCCCCCGGGTTCAGCTGACCCCGGGGGCCTCACCACAGGGAGGAACCTCGTCAGCCCGTGCTGAGGTTCATCATCCGCCGGATCCTGGGCTCGATCCCGGTCCTGTTCGGGCTGTCCGTGATCCTGTTCTTCTTCCTGCGGCTGCTGCCGGGCGATCCTGCCCTGACCATCCTCGGCGAGCACGCCACCCCGCAGCTGGTGGCCCAGATGCACGAGGCCCTGGGCCTCGACAAGCCGCTCTACGTCCAATACCTGGGCTACCTCGGGCAGCTCCTCCAGGGCAACTTCGGGTCAAGCATCATCGACAACCGCTCGGTCCTGGACTCATTCCTCGTGCGCTTTCCGGTGACGATCGAGCTGACCATCGGCGCCCTGATCTTCGCCGTCGGCCTGGGGATTCCGCTGGGCCGGCTCGCCGCACGCCATCCCAACGGCTGGATTGACGCCCTCGTCACGGTCCTCTCGCTCTTCGGCATCTCGATCCCGATCTTCGTCCTCGGCTACACGCTCGCGTTCGTCTTTGGTGTCGAGCTCCACTGGCTGCCCACGATCGGGCCGCTCGATCCGCGCCTCGACGTGCACACGGTGACCCATTTCCCGATCATCGACGCCATCCTGTCGCGCAATCCGAACGCAATCCTCGACGCGTTCTCGCACCTGTTCCTGCCGGCGATTGCGCTCGGCTCCATTCCCCTGGCGATCGTGACCCGGATCACCCGGGCCTCGGTGATCGATGTCAGCAACGAGGACTACGTGCGGACGGCCCGGGCCAAGGGCCTGAGCCAGCATCGCGTCGACGACCGCCACATCATGCGCAATGCCTGGCTGCCGGTCATCACGGTGATCGGCCTGCAGGTGGGCGGGCTGCTGGCCGGGGCCGTCCTGACCGAGACGGTCTTTGGCTGGTCGGGCGTCGGGTCCTGGGTGGTGACCTCCATCGAGAACCACGACTACATCGTCGTCCAGTCGCTGATCCTCATCTTTGCCACGATCTTCCTCGCCGTGAACCTGCTCGTCGATATCGGCTACGCCTTCATCAATCCGCGGATCAGGTACTCCTGACATGAGCTCCGCCCCCACGTCGGTCGTTGTTCGAGCAGCCCCGCGGGCCAGCCGGGGCCTGTGGCGCGACGCGTTCCAGCGACTGCTGCGCAACCGGCCGGCGCTCCTCGGCCTGTTCTTCATCGCCGTCTTCGTGATCGCCGCAGTGCTTGCGCCGCTCCTGGCACCCGACGACCCGGCCGTGGGCAACCTCGCGCTGAGCAAGCAGGGTCCCACCCTCGCCCACCTGATGGGCACCGACCTGCTCGGCCGCGACGAGCTCAGCCGGGTCCTCTTCGGCGCCCGCATCAGCCTGTTGGTGGGCGTCGTTGCCGTTGCCTTCGGCCTGTTCTTCGGGGTCATCGTCGGGGCGATCGCCGGGGGTGTCGGCGGCGCGGTCGACACGGTCCTGATGCGTGTCACCGACGTCCTGCTGGCGATCCCGGGCATCCTCCTGGCGATCGGAATCGTCGCATCGCTGGGGCACGGCCAGATCCAGATCATGCTGGCCGTCGGGATCTCCTATGCGCCGATCTTCGCCCGGTTGCTGCGCGGCAGCCTGCTGGCCCTGCGAGAGGCCGACTTCGTCACCGCCGCCCGGTCGGAGGGCGCCAGCCCGGCGCGGATCCTGCTGCGGCACCTCCTGCCCAATGCCCTGACGCCGCTCATCGTCGCCGCCACGCTGGCGATGGCCACCGCGATCATCGACGTCGCCGGCCTGGGGTTCCTGGGCCTGGGCCCGGGCGATCCACGGGTGGCCGAATGGGGCGAGATGCTGACCGACTCAGCGCGCTTCCTCCAGAATGCGCCCTACCTGATCCTCTTCCCGGGAGCCGCAATCGTGATCAGCGCGATCGGCTTCAACCTCGTCGGCGACGGGCTGCGCGAGGCCATCGACCCGCGCCTGAAGCGGTAGGCCAGATGCTGCTCTCGGTTCGTGACCTGATCGTTCGCTTCCGGACCCACGATGGGACGGTCCATGCCGTGAATGGGGTCTCCTTCGATGTCGACGAAGGCGAGACGCTTGGGCTGGTCGGCGAGTCGGGCTGCGGCAAGAGCGTCAGCAACCTGGCGATCATGCGACTTCTGCCACGGCCGGCCGGGCACATCGAGGGCGGCCAGGTCCTCTTCGAGGACGTGGACCTCACCAAGCTGCCCGAGGCGGACATGCGCGACCTGCGCGGTCGCGAGATCGCGATGATCTTCCAGGACCCGATGACCAGCCTGAACCCGGTGCTGACCATCGAGGAGCAGCTGGTCGAAACGATCCGGGCGCACCGGCCCGTCACGGCCGCGGCCGCCCGGACCCGGGCGATCGAGCTCCTGGGCATGGTCGGGATCGCCCAGCCGGCCGGCCGCCTGCGGAGCTACCCGCACGAGTTCAGCGGCGGCATGCGCCAGCGAGTGATGATCGCCATGGCTCTTGCCCTGCAGCCCAAGCTGTTGATCGCCGACGAGCCCACGACCGCGCTGGACGTGACGATCCAGGCGCAGGTCCTGGAGCTCCTCCAGCGGCTCACCACGGAGCAGGGGACGGCCGTCATCCTGATCACCCATGACCTCGGCGTCGTGGCCGGGATGACCAGGCGGATCAACGTCATGTACGCGGGCTTCGTGGTCGAGGCGGCCACCACGGCCAACCTGTTCGCGGCGCCCCGCCATCCCTATACGGTGGGCCTGCTGCACTCGATCCCCCGGCTGGATGCCGCGGTCGATGAACCGCTCATCCCGATCGAAGGCGTCCCGCCTGACCTGCGGATTCCACCCGTGGGGTGTGCCTTCGCGGCCCGCTGTGCCTGGCGCCTGCCACGCTGCTGGACCGAGATCCCGCCGCTCGACCCGCTCGTCCCGCTCGAGCCCGGAGCCAGCGTCCGGACCACGGGGCCGGCGGCAACGCATCGCGTCGCCTGCTGGAATCCGGTCACGGCCGAAGAGGCCGGCCTCGGGGCGCCGCGCCGGCCAGGCTTCTCCGCGGCACCGCCGCCGACGGGCAGCCGCGACGTCGTCGTCGCAGCAGACACGCCGGAAGCCGTGCTCGTCGAACCGGCCGAGGCCAGCTCGCCATGACCGTGCCAGGTTCGAGCTCGTTAGGTTCGACGTCGTCGGGTTCCACGTCGTCGGGTTCCACGTCGTCGGGTTCGACCACTCCCGGCGTCACGCCCGTGGCCGGACGCGACCTCCTCGAGGTCAGCGAGCTGAAGGTCTTCTTCCCGATCACCGAGGGGCTCGTGGTCCAGCACCACGTGGGCGATGTGCGCGCCGTCGATGACGTGAGCCTGAGCCTCCAGCCGGGTACCACCCTGGGGTTGGTTGGCGAGTCGGGCTGCGGCAAGAGCACGCTGGGCCGGGCGATCCTGCGCCTCTACCGCCCGACGGCCGGCCGAATCACCTTCGACGGCCAGGACATCACGACCCTCGGCGGCGCCGCCCTGCGCGGCGTGCGCCGGCGAATGCAGATGATCTTCCAGGATCCCTATGCCAGCCTGAACCCGCGAATGACCGCGGGCGGCATTGTCGGCGAGCCCCTCGAGATCCACCACATCGGCAGCAGGAGCGAGCGGCGCCGGCGGGTCGAGGAGCTGTTCGAGATCGTCGGTCTCGACCCACGCTTCGCCGAGCGCTACCCACACGAATTCTCGGGCGGCCAGCGGCAGCGCATCGGCGTGGCCCGGGCGCTCGCCGTGAACCCGGCATTGATCGTCGCCGATGAGCCGATCAGTGCCCTGGACGTCTCCATCCAGGCCCAGATCATCAACCTGCTCGAGCGACTCCAGGCCCAGTTCGCCCTGACCTACCTGTTCATCGCCCACGACCTCTCGGTCGTCCGCCACATCAGCGATCGGATCGCCGTGATGTACCTCGGCCGAATCGTCGAGCTGGCCTCGTCGCAGGACCTCCACCGCGATCCCCTCCACCCGTATTCCGTGGCCCTCCTGTCGGCGATCCCGATCCCGGACCCGGTCATCGAAGCCCGCCGGCGCCGGATCATCCTCAAAGGCGACGTCCCGTCGCCGGCGGCACCCCCCGCGGGCTGCCGGTTCAACACCCGCTGCTGGCTGCGCGAGCAGCTCGGCAACCCCGCCAGGTGCACCGAGGAGGATCCCCAGCTGCGCGTACTGAGCTCTGGGCACTCGGTCGCCTGCCACTTCGCCGAGTCCGTTTCCGGGTCGGTGGAGCAGCGCCAGGTGACCGGCCGGCCGGCCCAGGCGGGCGGAGCGACCCCGGTCGTCGATCCCGCTGGCACAGCGCCTGCGAGCGGGGCCGAGTGACGGGCTAGACTCGGGCCGTGCAGCCCCTCAGGATCGCCCTCGCCCAGATCGCACCGCGACTCGGGCTCCTCGACGAGAACGTGGCGAGGCACCACGCCCTGATCAAGGCGGCCCGCGAGGGTGGAGCCGGGCTGGTCGTTTTCCCGGAGCTGGGCCTGACCGGCTACCTGCTCCAGGATCTCGCCGCCGAGGTCGCGATGCGCCTCGACGATCCGCGCCTGCTCGGGCTGGCTGCGGCCACCGCTTCGGCCTCGCCCGGCTCGAATGGCGCCGGCAGTGACACCGGCCTGTCGGCGATCGTCTCGTTCGTCGAGGAGTCCGCTGATCATCGCCTGTTCATCTCGGTTGCCCTTCTCGAGGAAGGCCGGGTCCGGCATGTCCAGCGCAAGCTCTTCCTGCCCACGTACGGCCTGTTCGACGAGCGCCGCTTCTTTGCTGCCGGCGACCTCCTGCGGGCCACGCCCTCGAGTCTCGGGGTTGGCGTGGGGTTGAGCATCTGCGAAGACTTCTGGCATCTTGGCGTGCCCCAGCTCCTGGCCCTCGACGGGGCCCAGCTGCTCGTCAACGTGTCATCGTCGCCGGGGCGCGACCTGGCCGCGCTCAACGAGGTGGGCCTGGGCACGGCTACGTCCTGGCGAACGCTGCTCCGGACGTATGCCCAGCTGACGACGAGCTTCGTGATCTTCGTGAACCGGGTTGGCGTTGACGAGTCGATCTCGTTCTGGGGCGGCTCGGAGGTGATCGGGCCGAACGGCGACGCGCTGTTCAGCGCTCCGCTCTACGACGAGGGCCTCTATTTCGTCGACGTGGACCTGGCCGATGTCCGGCGCGAACGGATCGCGCTGCCCCTGCTGCGCGATGAGCGCCTCGAGCTGACCGTGCGCGAGCTGGATCGGATCGTCGCGGAACGCGCCGGCCAGGTCGAGGACGCAACGGCCGAGCCGGGTGCCGAGCCGGGTCTCGACGTGGCGGCCCGATGAGCGCGGTCGGCGAGCCACGCGTCGTGCCCGATGGCGGGGGCCTGTTCGACCTGCCCGCCGAGCTGGCAATCGACACGGACGTTGCCCGGCGGGTGATCGCCGAGTTCATTCGCGGCCAGCTCCGCCAGGCCGGGTTCGAGCGAGCGCTGCTCGGGCTCTCGGGCGGGATCGACTCGGCCCTCGTCGCGTACCTCGTGGCCGAGGCCATCGGGCCCGAGCAGCTGCTGTGCCTGATGCTGCCGTATCGAACGTCCGCTGCCACATCTCGGGCGGACGCCGAGTCCGTGATCCAGCGCTTGGGCTGCTCGAGCGATCTCGTCGAGATCAGCCCGATGGTCGACGCCTACTTCGGCTCGGCTGAGTCCGGCGCCGCGGGCGCTGCCGGGCCGGAAGGCCTGACGGCCAGCGCGCTCCGGCGGGGCAACGTGATGGCCCGAATCCGGATGACGGTCCTGTATGACCGCTCAGTGACCTGGGGCGGGCTCGTCGTGGGGACGTCCAACAAGACCGAGTCGCTGATCGGCTACACGACGCTCTTCGGCGACTCGGCCAGCGCCCTGAATCCGATCGGCGACCTGTACAAGAGCCAGGTCCGGCAGCTCGCGGCGGCGGTGGGGGTCCCGGAAGGGATCATCCGCAAGGCCCCGTCCGCCGACCTGTGGCCCGGCCAGACCGACGAGACCGAAGCAGGGTTCACGTACCCGGAGCTCGATCGGCTTCTCTTCTGGCTCGTCGACCGACGTCGCTCGCCGGACGAGCTCGAGGCGAAGGGCTTCGCGCGGGAGCGGATCGAGTGGGCGTTGCGCGCGGTGGCCGGCTCGGAATTCAAGCGCCAGGTTGCCCCGATCGCCAAGCTTGGCCCACGGACCGCAGGCGTCGACTACCTCTATCCGCGGCGCCGCCCGGGTTCGGCCCGTTCCTGAGGCCCGCGGGGCCGTACCGGTGCCCGCAGGCGCGTCGCCCGGCGGGGCTGCCGGCGGGGCTGCCGGCGGGGCGCCGGTGGGCGGGGCGCCTGTCCGCGGGGCATCACCCGGCGGTGCGCCTCCCAGGGGGGCGTCTTCCCGAGGCGGCCGCCTGTACATCGTGGCGACGCCGATCGGCAACCTGGGCGATGTCACGTTCCGGGCACTCGAGGTCCTGCGCAGCGTGCCCCTGGTGGCGGCCGAGGATACCCGCCATTCCCGCCGGCTCCTGGCGCCCAATGGAATCACGACGCACCTGGTCAGCTTCCATGCCCGCAACGCGTCCGATCGGTTGCCGGTGCTGCTGGCCCACCTGCGCGGCGGCGCGGACCTCGCGCTGATCACGGACGCCGGCACGCCCGGCGTGAGCGACCCGGGCGAAGACCTGGTCCGGGCCTGGGCGAGCGAGGGCGGCACCGTTGTGCCGATCCCTGGGGCGTCCGCCGTCCTGGCAGCGGTCATGGCCAGTGGGATCGCCGGCCCGCAATGGTCGTTCGAAGGCTTCCTGCCCCGCTCGGGACGCGAGCGCCGCGAACGGCTCGGTCGGATCGCCGCCGATTCTCGGGCATCGATCCTCTACGAGGCGCCCGGCCGGGTGGCCGCCACCCTGGCCGACCTGGCCGCGGCCTGTGGCGGCGATCGGGCCGGCGCCGTGTGCCGCGAGCTGACCAAGCTGCACGAGTCGATCGTCCGGGGCTCGCTCGCCGAGCTGGCGGCCGTCGCGCGATCCGGCGAGATCCCGGCGCGGGGCGAGTTCGCGCTCGTGATCGGCGCGGGGCGGGGGAGTGCCCCGGATCCAGGTGCCTCGCCCGCTGCGGGGGGGCATGCAGGGGCCACCGCCGGCGCGCATGGCGGGACCGCGGCGCTTGCCGGCGCCGGGACGCTTGCCGAGGCTGCTGCGCTTGCCGAGGTCGAGCGGCTCGTAGCGGCCGGGGTCGCCCGCGGCGAAGCCGCCCGGCGAGTGGCGGCCGCAACCGGCATCAACCGCCGGAAGCTGTATCGGACGGCCTGAACACGTCCCGGACCTCGGGTTGGGCCGGTTATGCAAGGACGAGCGGAGCGACGGTCAGATCCGAATCGATGGTGTGCGCGAACAGCGCAATGACTGCGAGGCCCGTGGCCGCCGCCCAACTCAGGACCGCGACGGGCCAGCCCCACGGGCGGCGGGCGAGCAGGCCGTACGCGGTCGCCGGCGAGAGCGTGCCAAGCACCACGACCTCGAGGCAGAAGAGGCCAAACCCCGAGCTGGCAGGTATGCCTGAGGGGTTCAGACCGAGGCCCGCGAGGCCGACCCCGATCGCGGACAGGATCGCGATTCCTCCCAGCACGGTCACACCGAACGGCCGAGCATGCTCGTCCACCTGCCCCTCCACCCGACCGCCGGTCTCACCGGCGTCATCGAAGGATCTCCCCCTTGTCGAGCGGTACGGCGCGTTCATTCGCCAGTTCAGCTCAGGGCGGGCGCCTCTCGGACCGGGTAAGGAGCAGGACGGGCGCCGAGGGGGCGGACGCCCGTCCTGCGAGAAACGGGACCGCCGTCAGGCGGCGGCTTCGGCGGGCAGGGGATCAGCGGCCGAGCCCTCGCCGGGATCGTCGAACGACGGATCGTCGTCCTCGTCATCCGGGCCGGCCACGGCCGTGGCGTGCGCCTCGAGGGCCTCGGCGGCCGACTGGGCTTCGTAGTCCTTCTTCTTGCGCCCGGACAGCATCTCGACGTTGGAGGCGACGACCTCGGTCTTCCAGTGCCTCACCGACTTCTCGTCGTCCCAGGAGCGGGTCTGGATCCGGCCCTCGATTGCGACCTGCTGGCCCTTGCCAAGGAACTGGCCGCAGATCTCGGCCAGGCGATCCCACGTGACGATGCTGTGGAACTCGGAACGTTCCTTGCCGCCGGCGTACTCATTCGTTGCCAGGCTGAATTGGGTGACCGCCTTGCCGCTGGCCAGGCTGCGCATCTCGGGGTCGCGGGTCAGGCGCCCCGTCAGGAAGACCTTGTTCATCCGTACGTCTCCTTCTGGGCCGAGCGGTTGTCCGACCTCGACCCGAACCTGCGGCGGTGCTTCGGGGGGACCTTCCGGAGGCGGCGATCCACCGGAATTGAGGGGAACGTACTCGGGGGCGGTTACCACGGACTTCGTCCGTGATCACCGGCGGCTCACTCGCGGCGCCCGTGGCGGCGCGCCGTGGCGGCGCTTGGGCCCGGAGGCGGCGCCTGGGTGCGCTGGCCGGCGCCTGGGTGCGGTGGCGGCGCGCTGTGGCTGCGCCTGGGCCCTGGGTGCGGTGGCGGCGCCTGGGCCCGGGCGCGCTCTCTGCCAAATGCCGCCAGCAGCGGCGGTATGGGGATTCGTCACCGGATCCAGGTCGAGCCAGGGACTTGCGGGTTGGATTCGTGCATGGGCGGGCGGCAAGATCGGGTTGCAGCGCTCAGAATCGGCTCGATCCCGACCATGAACGCCGGTGCTGGCGGCACGTGGCCGGAGCTGGCTGACCCGCGGTCCTCACCACGACCCGCGGCCAGCGCCATGCGGTTTCTGCCAAATTCCAGCCAGGAGGACCGTATCGTCGGTCACGGCCTGGAATCAGGGTTGGAACCGCGGCAGGTGGCCCGGTCTGAGCACAAGCCCAAAGCCGTTGGCGCCCCGCGACGAAGAGAATCAACTCGAACTCGACCATACGGTCCTGGTGGCTGGAATCTGTCACCTCGGCGACCCGCGGAACGAGGAACCCCCGCCGCGCCGCAGAACGTGGAACGTGGAACCCCCGCCGCGCACCGCCACCGCGCGCCGCAGCATGCCCGAGCGACCCCGCCACCACACCCGGGACCAAGGCACTGCCCCGATGGCCCGCGACCGCGGCCCAGACCGGGTTATACTCAACCGGTCCTCGAAACCACGGGTGCCCGCCCAGCAACTGGAGATCGCCCATTGATCGAGGAAGGCACCACGTTCGTCCCGTGAGTCGAGCGCGGACCTTCGACCAGGGGGTCGCCGGAAGGCCGGCGACTCGAAGACGGGCTCACTCTATCCCGGTCCCGGGCCTCTCGGCCGCGGGGCTTTTTCATGCCCTGCCGGCAGCCTGCCGCCGCCCCCGCGCCGGCGTGGACGCGCCCGAGGTCCAGGGCTGATGCCGGCCACCGTGATCGTCGGCCTCCAGTGGGGTGACGAGGGCAAGGGCAAGACCACCGACTTCCTGGCCGAGCAGGTCAGCATGGCGGTCCGCTACCAGGGCGGCGACAACGCCGGCCACACGGTGGTCCTGGGCGACGAGGTCTTCAAGCTCCACCTGGTTCCGTCGGGCGTCCTGTACCCCCATATCACCTGCGTGATCGGACCGGGCGTCGTCGTCAACCCGGCGACCCTGATCGCCGAGCTCGACATGCTCGCCGCGCGGGGCATCGAGACGCGCAACGTGCGGGTCAGCCGCAACGCCCACCTGATCCTGCCCTACCACGTGGCCCAGGACGCAGCCATGGAGGCCCGCCTCGGGGGCAACGCTGTGGGGACCACCCACCGGGGGATCGGGCCGGCCTATGCCGATCGCGCGCTGCGCATCGGCCTGCGCGTCGAGGACCTCGTGGACGAGCGTTCGTTCCGAGCCCGGCTCGGCCATGTCCTGCCCGACAAGAATGCGTTCCTCGCCCGGCTGCCTGACGGCGAGCAGTTCGATTTCGAGCCCCTCGTGGTCCAGGCCATGGAGTGGGGCGAGCGGCTCCGGCCGCATCTCGCCGACACGGTCTGGCTCGTCCAGGACGCTCTCGCCCGGGGCGACCACGTCCTGCTGGAAGGCGCCCAGGGCACGCTCCTCGACCTGGACCACGGCAGCTACCCCTACGTCACGAGCTCCAACCCGATCGCCGGCGGGGCGTGCACCGGCGGTGGGATCGGCCCGCTCCAGGTCGACGAGGTGATCGGGGTGATGAAGGCCTACTCGACGCGGGTCGGGTCCGGCCCGTATCCCACCGAGCTCAGTGACCGGGTCGGGGCCGGCATCGCCGCCCGGGGCAACGAGGTCGGCACCACGACCGGCCGGCCCCGCCGTGTCGGCTGGTTCGATGCGGTGCCCCTGCGCTATGCGGTCGCGGTCAACAGCGTCAGCTCGATCATGCTCAACAAGCTGGACATCCTCTCGGGGATTGACGAGATCTGCCTGTGCGTCGCCTACGAGATCGGCGGCCGCCGGGTGGAGGCCTGGCCGTCCAGCGCCGAGCAGCTCGCCGGGGCCACCCCGATCTATGAGCATTTCCCTGGCTGGACCGAGCCGATTCACGAGGCGCGGACCCTGGCCGAGCTGCCCGAGAACGCCCGGCGCTACGTGAGCGCACTCGAGACCGCCGCGGGCGTGCCAATCGTGCTGGTCTCCGTCGGCCCGGAGCGCAGCCAGACCATCGAGCGAGCCTTCCGGCCGATGCGCCGGCGGCCGGCCCTGGCCCCGGCGCCGAATCTCGCCGCGTCGGGCCGCCGCGGACCGGGCGACCTGGCATGAGCTTGGTCCTGATGCCCACCCGCATCCTGATCGTGGGCAGCGGCGGCCGGGAGCATGCACTGGCCTGGAAGCTGGCCGGCGAACCGGGCGTGAATGCGGTCTTCGTGGCACCGGGCTCGGCAGCAATCGGCAGCGAGGCCCGCGTCACCTGCCTGCCCGGGATCGAGCCGCTCGATCCGGAGGCCGTGGTCGGGGCAGCCCGGCAGACCGCCGCCGAGCTCGTCGTGGTCGGACCCGAGGCGCCCCTTGCCGCCGGCGTCGCCGATGCGTGCAGCGCGGCCGGCATCCCCGTCTTCGGCCCATCGCGCGCGGCGGCGCGGATCGAGACCAGCAAGGCGTTCTGCCATGAGGTCGCCGACGCCGCCGGCGTCCGGATGGCCCGGGCCCAGGCGTTCAACGGCCTCGCTGCGGCGCTGGCGTTCGCCGCCGAGCTTGCAGCCGCAAGCGCCGGCGTGGTGATCAAGGCCGATGGCCTGGCCGGCGGCAAGGGCGTGTCGATGTGTGCGTCGATGGCCGAAGCCGAGGCAGCGCTGCGGACGATCTTCGACGAGGCGGTCGTCGGGTCCGGGGATGCGGCCCTGGTCGTGGTCGAGGAGCGCCTGTTCGGCCTGGAGGCGAGCGTGATCGCCCTGTGTGACGGTCGTGATGCGCTCGCCCTGCCGGCCGCCCGGGATCACAAGCGCCTCGAGGACGGCGATCGCGGACCGAACACGGGTGGGATGGGCGCCTACAGCCCCCTGCCGGACCTGCCCGACGCCATGGTCGAGACGATCGTTGCAGGCGTCCATCGGCCCCTCCTCGCGGAGCTCGCCCGGCGCGGCAGCCCGTTCCGGGGTGCGCTGTACGCGGGCCTGATCCTGACCGCCGATGGCCCCGTCCTGCTGGAGTGCAACGCGCGTTTCGGCGATCCGGAGACCCAGGTGATCCTGCCCCGCCTCGCCGTCCCGCTCGGGCCGCTGCTGCGGGCGGCCGCGTACCGCGAGCTGGCCGGAGCTGCTGCGGCGCTCGGCATCGGGCGCAGGCCAGATTCGGGCATGGCGTCGGTGGGCCTGCCATCGGCACTCCTGCCGGTCCTGCCCGGAGCAACCGTCGGTATCGTCCTGGCCAGTGCGGGCTACCCGGCAGCGCCCCGCCGGCGCGACGCGATCAGCGGGATCAGCGCCGGTCGAGACGCCGAGCAGGCTGCAATCGAGGCCGGCGAGACCGGTGGCCTCGTCTTCCAATCGGGAACCGCCGTCGACGACGACGGGACCCTGCGCACGAACGGCGGCCGGGTGCTCACGGTCGTCGGTCGCGGCCGCGATCTCGAAGCGGCTCGGGCGGCCGCCGAGCGCCTTGCCGGGGCGATCGAGTTCAGCGGCGTCCAGCGCCGACACGACATCGGCCTCGCCGTCCCGGCGGCGGCCGGCCGGCCCGAGCCCGTAGGCGTGCCCGGATGATCCGGCGCTACACGCTCGCCGAGATGGGCGCCATCTGGTCCGAGCAGGCTCGCTTCGAGGAGATGCTCCGGGTGGAGCTCGCGGTGGCCCGGGCCCAGGCCGGACGGGGCCTGATCCCGGCAGGTGCCCTCGCAGCGGTCGAGTCGCGGGCGAGGGTGGATGTCGGACGGATTGCCGAGATCGAGCAGACCACCGACCACGACGTGATCGCATTCGTCAGCCAAGTCGCCGAGAGCGTCGGGCCGGACGGTCGCTACCTGCATCTCGGGCTGACGAGCAGCGACGTCGTCGACACGGCCCTCGCGCTCCAGCTTCGGGCGGCCGGCGAGCGGCTCCTGCTCGATGCCGACCGGTTGCTCGCCGCCCTGATCGCTCGCGCCCGGGCCGAATCGGACACGGTGATGATGGGCCGGACGCACTCGGTCCACGCCGAGCCCACCACCCTGGGCCTGAAGATCGCCGGCTGGGCATTCGAGCTGGCCCGAGGCCGGGCCCGCCTGGCCAGCGCGGTCGACGAGATCGGGACCGGCAAGATCTCCGGCCCCGTTGGGACTTACAGCCATCTCGATCCGGAGCTCGAGGCAGAGGTCCTCGCCGAGCTCGGGCTGCACGCGGATCCGGTGAGCACGCAGATCGTCCAGCGCGACCGACACGCGGCCTTCATCGCCGCGATCGCGATCCTGGGCGGCTCGATCGAGCGCTTTGCGACCGAGGTTCGCAACCTCCAGCACACCGAGATCGGCGAGCTCCAGGAGCCCTTCCGGGCCGGCCAGAAGGGCAGCTCGGCGATGCCCCACAAGCGCAACCCGATCCTCGCCGAGCGGATGGCCGGGCTGGCCCGCCTGCTGCGTGGCTACGCCGGCGCGGCGTTCGAGAACCAGCCCCTCTGGCATGAGCGTGACATCAGCCATTCGAGCGCCGAACGCGTCCTGCTGCCCGACGCCACGATCCTGCTCGACTACATGCTCGTCAAGATGACCGGGCTGGTCGCGGGCCTCGTCG
Organism: Chloroflexota bacterium; assembly: GCA_041691435.1. Taxonomy (GTDB): domain Bacteria; phylum Chloroflexota; class Limnocylindria; order Limnocylindrales; family CSP1-4; genus Palsa-1033. The sequence goes on along the minus strand of JBEPUS010000022.1, from coordinate 6,331 downwards.
TGCGGCCCGAGCGGATGCGCGAGAACATCGATCGCGGCTACGGCCTCCATGCCAGCAGCCGGGTCCTCGTCGCACTCGTCGAGGATGCCGGGCTGTCCCGCGAAGACGCCTACGCGATCGTCCAGGCGGCCGCCCTGCGCGCCGCCGACGAGCGCCAGTCGCTGCGCGAGCTCCTGGCCACCGAGCCGACCGTCGCCGCGCGCCTCAGCCTCGCCCGCCTCGACGCCTGCTTCGATGACGCAACGTTCCTGCGCCACGCGCCGGTCGTGATCGGCCGGCTCGATCGGCTGGCGGCGGAGATCGAGGTCCGCTCGGCGGCTCGGGCCAGCGCGGACCGGGATGGCGAAGCCGGCGAGCCTGCCCTGCCGCCCGAGCCGGAGGTGGTCGATGCCTCGCGCTGAATCCTTCGTGCGCTCGGGCAAGGTCCGCGACCTGTACGACATCGACCCGGACACCCTGCTGCTGGTTGCCTCGGACCGGCTCTCGGCGTTCGACGTGGTCCTGCCCACGGCGATCCCCGACAAGGGCCGGGTCCTCACCGGCCTTTCACGCTTCTGGTTCGCCGAGACGACCGGGATCGTGGCGAACCACCTGCGCTCGACCTCGCCCGACGACCTGCCCGCGGGCTCGATCGTGACCGAGTCGCTCGACGCGACCTCCGGCCTGGTCACCCGCGAGGCGGTGGCCAGCGCAGCCGCCGACCTGCGCGGCCGGATCATGATCTGCCGCCGGGTTCGGGTCCTGCCCATCGAGGTGATCGTGCGCGGCTACCTGGCCGGCTCCGGCTGGCTCGACTACAAGCAGGCCCGGGCCATCTCGGGGATCAACCTGCCCGATGGCTTGCGCCAGGCCGATCGCCTGCCCGCGCCGGTCTTCACCCCGTCGACGAAGGCCGAGCTCGGGAGCCACGACCAGAACATCTCGTTCGACGAGATGATCGATCGCCTCGTGCCGGTTGCCGATGATCTCGAGATGGCCGGGGCGCTGGCCGAGCGGGTCCGGTCCATCGCCCTGGCCCTGTACGGCTACGGCGCGGCGATCGTGGCCCGGGCGGGAATCCTGCTGGCCGACACGAAGTTCGAGTTCGGGCTCGCGGGGAGCGGCGAGCTGCTCCTGATCGATGAGGTCCTGACGCCCGATTCGTCGCGCTTCTGGAACGCCGCAGAATACGAGCCGGGCCGGGCCCAGGCCAGCTACGACAAGCAGTTCGTCCGCGACTGGCTCGAATCGCAACCGTGGCCGAAGACGGCGCCGGGGCCCGAGCTGCCGGCCGAGATCGTGGCCGGGACCCGGGCGCGCTACCTCGAGGCCTACGAACGGATCACCGGCGCGAGCTTCACGCGCTACCTGGAGGAGGACGTGATCGCCCGATGAGCGGCTCATTCCGGTTTGCCGTCAACGTCACCCCCAAGGCCGGGATCTTGGATCCCCAGGGCCGGGCCGTCGAGCAGAGCCTGCCCCACCTGGGCGTGAGCGGCGTCTCCGCGATTCGCGTCGGCCGGCGGGTCGAGCTGACGGTCGACGCCGCCGACCTCGGCGCGGCCCGCTCGGTGGTCGAGCGGTTGGCCGGCGAGCTGCTCAGCAACCCGCTCATCGAAGCGTTCCAGGTGGAGCCACTCGGCGGCGCGTCGAGCCTGGCCGGGGAGCCTGTCCGATGACCCGGGTGGGCGTGGTCATCTTTCCAGGCTCGAACGGCGATGACGATGCGCTCCACGCCGTGGGCCTGGCCGGCGCCGAGCCAGTGGCGCTGTGGCACGAATCGGCGACGCTCGAGGGCGTCAGCGCGGTGATCCTGCCGGGGGGCTTTGCCTACGGCGACTACCTGCGGGCCGGCGTGATCGCCCGGTTCAGTCCGGTGATGCGGGCCGTGGCGGCGTTCGCCGCCGAGGGTGGCCTGGTCCTGGGGATCTGCAATGGCTTCCAGGTCCTGGCCGAGGCTGGGCTGGTGCCCGGCGCGCTGCTCCGCAACCGGGGCCTGCGCTTCCTGGGCCGGGACGTCACGGTGGTCCCTCAACGCCTCGACACGCCGTTCACGAGTGCGCTGGCGGGGCGTGGGCCACTGCGGCTGCCGATTGCCCACGGCGAGGGTTGCTACTACGCGGATGACGCCACCCTCGACCAGCTTGAGCGTGATGGCCAGGTCCTCTTCCGGTACGTTGGCGCCGACGGCAGCACCGCGCCAGTGGGCGACGAACGCGCCAATCCGAACGGCTCGCTGCGGGCGATCGCGGGCGTGCTCAACGCGGCGGGCAACGTCGCCGGCCTGATGCCCCACCCGGAACGGGCCGCCGAGGCCGTCCTGGGCAACGACGACGGCCTCGCGATCGTCCGATCGCTGGTGGATGCCGCCGGCCGTGCCGCGACGGCCGGCCCGATCCTCGTCGGCAGCGCCGGCCGGTGACTGCCCTGGCCGCCGCCCCGGATCTCGCGCCGCTCCATCGCCGGCTCGGCGTCACCGATGACGAGCTCGTGGCCATGGAGGGACGCCTGAATCGCCCGCCCAACGACCTGGAGCTGGCGATCTTCAGCGTGATGTGGAGCGAACACTGCTCGTACAAGAGCTCCCGGCCGCTCCTGCGGACGCTGCCCACGGCCGGCGCCGACGTGGTCGCGGGCCCGGGCGAGAACGCCGGGGTCATCTCGATCGGAGACGGCCTGGCGGTCGCGTTCAAGATCGAGTCGCACAATCATCCGTCGGCCGTCGAGCCGTACCAGGGGGCGGCCACCGGGGTCGGCGGGATCCTGCGCGACATCTTCACGATGGGCGCCCGGCCGATCGCGGTCCTCGACGCACTCCGGTTCGGCGATCCGGCCGATGCCCGGACGCGCCACCTGCTCCGTGGGGTCGTCGCCGGCGTCGGCGGCTACGGCAACTGCGTCGGGGTGCCGACGATCGGCGGCGAGCTGGTCTTCGACCCCTCGTATGCCGGCAATCCGCTGGTCAACGTGATGGCCATCGGCCTGCTGCCGGACGGTCGCCTGACCCTCGCCCAGGCCCCTGGCCCGGGCAACCTGGCGATCCTCTTCGGCTCCACCACCGGTCGCGACGGGATCGGCGGGGCGTCGGTGCTGGCCAGTGCGACCTTTGCCGACGACGACCCGTCGAAGCGGCCGACCGTCCAGGTCGGGGACCCGTTTGCCGAGAAGCTGCTCATCGAGGCCTCGCTGGAGATGATCGCCGCGGGCCTGGTCGAGGGGCTCCAGGACCTGGGGGCCGGCGGGATCAGCTGCGCCACGTCCGAGACGGCCGACCGGGCCGGCACGGGGATCCTCGTCGATCTCGACGCGATCCCCTGCCGCGAGCCCGGGATGGCCCCGTTCGAGGTCATGATCAGCGAGTCCCAGGAGCGGATGCTGGCGATCGTGCGGCCCGAGAACGAGGACGCCGTGGGGGCCATCTGCGCCCGCTGGAACCTGCCTGCCGCGCGGATCGGGCGGGTCACGGCCGACGGCGATATCACCATCGTCAGCGGCGGCCTCGACCCGGCCGGCCGGCCAAACCCGGGCTCGATCGAGCTGGCCCGGATCCCGGCCGCGGCCCTCACCTCGAACGCCATCGTCCACGAGCGCCCGGCGCTACCGCCGGCACGCCGCCGGGCGGCGCCGGCGCCGGGTGCTCCGCTCGAACCCAATGACCTGCTGCCGGAGCGGGGCATGGATCCCGGCGCGATCCTGCTGAGCCTGATCGGCAGCCCCAACCTCGCGAGCCGTCGTTTCGTCTTCGAGCAGTACGACTCAACCGTCCAGGTGAACACGGTCGTGGGGCCGGGCCATGGCGCGGCGGTCCTGCGGATCAAGGGCACGACGAAGGCACTCGTCGCGACGACGGATGCCAACCAGGCCGTCGGAGCGATCGACCCGTGGCTGGGCGCGGTCCTGAGCGTCGCCGAGGCAACCCGCAACATCTCGATCACCGGCGCTCGCCCGCTGGGCGTCACGAACTGCCTGAACTACGGCGATCCAACCCGGCCGGAGGCCTTCTGGCAGCTCCGCGAAGGTGTCCGAGGCCTGGCTGACGCCTGCCTGGCCCTCGACCTGCCGGTCACCGGCGGCAATGTCTCGCTGTACAACGAATCGCCCCGAGGGGCGATCGCACCGACGCCCGAGATCGGGGTCGTCGGCTTGCTCGAGGATGTCGGCCGCCTCGTCGGTCCGGAGTTCGTCGCCGCCGGGGACGCGATCCTGCTGGTCGGCGAGACCACCCCCGGCCTTGCCGGCAGTGCCTATGCCGGGCTGGCCGGGGTCGCCCCCGAGGACGGTCCACCCAACATCGACCTCCGCCGTGAGGCTGCGGTCCAGCGCTTCGTTCGTGAGGCGATTGCCGCCGGCCTCGTGGCTTCGGCCCAGGACGTCTCGGCGGGCGGCCTCGCGGTCGCCCTCGCCGAGGGCTCGATGTGGGGCCATCTCGGGGCGCGCATCCGGTTGCTGGTCAACGGCACGCCGGCCGGCGACCTGTTCGGGGAGAGCCCGTCGCGGATCGTGGTCACGGCCCGCCCCGAGTGGGTCGCCCGGCTCATCGAGCTCGGTGCCCGGCACGAGCTGCCGATCGCCGAGATCGGCGCCGTGGGCGGCGACCGCCTGCTGATCGAGCTGGGTGGACGGGGTGCCATCGGCGACCACGAGGGTCGCGGGTCGGCGGTGTCCGACGCGCTCGATGTCAGCGTCGCAGACCTCCGCCACGCCTGGGATCATGGCCTCGAACGGGCCCTCGGGGAGGACGCCTAGATGTGCGGCGTCTTTGGGGCGGTGGTCCCGGCGGGCTCGGATACCGAGGCGGCCGCAGTCGCCGCGCTTGGCCTGTTCGCCCTCCAGCATCGCGGCCAGGAGTCGGCCGGCGTCGCGGTCAGCGATGGCGAGCAGCTGATGGTCTACAAGGACCTGGGCATGATCAGCTCGGTCCTCGACGAGCGTCGCCTGCCCAGCCTGCGCGGCCGCCTGGCGATCGCCCACTGCCGCTACTCGACGACCGGTTCGACGGTCTGGGAGAACTCCCAGCCCACGCTCCGCCTGGGACCGCGCCGGGCGATCTCGCTCGGCCACAACGGCAACCTGGTCAATACCCGCGACCTGCTCGAGCAGCTCCGGGGCGGCCGGTCGCGGCTGTCGGCGTCGACCGATACCGAGCTCCTCACCGCGCTGATCGCCGACGAGCCGGCCGCCGACACGGTCGAGGCGCTGTTGCGCGTCCTGCCCCGGGTGCGTGGGGCATTCAGCCTGGTCATCCTCGACGAGACCCACGTCATCGGCGTCCGCGATCCGCACGGCTTCCGGCCGCTGGTCCTCGGCCGGTTGCCACTCTCCGAGCCGGGCGAGGATTCACTGCCCGGCCTGTGGGGCGACGACGAGCGGGTCGGCTGGGTGCTTGCGTCGGAGACCGCGGCGCTCGACATCGTGGGCGCCGAGTTCGTCCGCGACGTCGCCCCCGGCGAGATCGTGATCCTCGAACAGGGCCACGCCCCCCGCTCGGTGCGCTTCGCACCGGCCCAGCCGGCCCTGTGCGTCTTCGAGCTCATCTACTTCGCCCGGCCGGATTCGTACATGGAGGGCCGCAATCTCTACGAGGCGCGCCGCCGGATGGGCATGCAACTCGCGGACGAGCACCCCTCGGCCAGCGACCTCGTGATGCCCGTACCGGACACTGGCGCCCCTGCCGCCGCGGGCTATGCCGAGGCCTCCGGAATTCCGTTCCGCGAGGGACTGGTCCGCAACCGCTACACCGGCCGGACATTCATCCAGCCGTCGCAGACGCTTCGTCATCGCGGGGTGACCCTGAAGCTGAACCCGCTCCGGGAGGTCGTCCGCGGGCGCAAGCTGACCGTCGTCGACGATTCGATCGTGCGCGGGACGACCACCAAGCAGATCGTCGCGTTGCTCCGGAAGGCCGGCGCCGACGAGGTCCACGTCCGGATCAGCGCGCCGCCGATCTACCACCCCTGCTTCTACGGGATCGACACCCAGATCGCGACCGAGCTGATCGCATCGACCAGCTCCGTCGAGGAGATCCGGGAGTTCATCGGCGCCGATACCCTCGGCTACCTCTCGATCATGGGCGTCCTCGCCGCGCTCGAGCTGCCGTACGACCGGTTCTGTTTCGCCTGCTTCGACGGCCGCTACCCGGAACCCGTCCCATACGATGCCGCGAGCCGGAAGTTCATGCTCGAGGAGGGCCTGGTTGTCCGTGCCTGAGGCGGGCAGGCGCACGGCCTCGGGCAATGGCACGGCCTCCGGCAAGGGCACCGCCTCGCGCGACGCCTACGAGCGCGCCGGCGTGAGCATCGCCGCAGGGGACCAGGCGGTCGCCCTCATGCGCGAAGCGGTCGAGTCCACCCGC
>JBEPUS010000021.1:0-21679 GCA_041691435.1 Chloroflexota bacterium | reverse complement strand
ATCAGAGACAGGCCGTCGACGTTGCCTCGGGACGAGCGGCACGGGCGGCGCACCTCCTTGTGGGGCTGCCCAACGTGATCGTCCTGCCGCACATCGGCGGGGCCACGGTCGACACGCTCGAGACCGGCGGCCGGCTGGCCGCTGCCGAGGTGCGCCGGTTCCTGGACGGGCAGCCGCTGGTGAACGTCGCCAATCGCGAGGCCCTCGCCGCGGCCGGCGGTGGTCACCTGTGAGCCACACGCTGGCAATCGACCTGGGCACCGGCAGCTGCCGGGCGCTGGTCTTCGACCTCGCCGGCCGGCCGATCGCCACGAGCCAGCGCGAATGGTCCCATCCGCCGATCCCGGGCGTGCCCGGCTCACAATCCTTCGACACCGGCCGGAACTGGCCGCTGATCGCCGCCTGCGTCCGCGAGGCGATCGCCGCGAGCGGCCTCCGGCCGGCGGACATCAAGGCCGTTTCGGCGACCAGCATGCGCGAGGGGATGGTCCTGTACGACGCGGAGGGCCGCGAGATCTGGGCCTGCCCCAACGTCGATTCCCGGGCGTCGAGCGAGGCCGATGAGCTGGTCCGGGCAGGCATCGCCGCCAGGATCTACGGCATCGCGGGAGACTGGGTCTCGATCACCTCGCCGGCCCGCTTCTGGTGGATCCGCGACCACGAGCCCGAGATCTTCAAGTCGATTGCCCATATGGGGATGCTCTCGGACTGGGTCCTCTATCGGCTGACCGGACGGTTCGTGACCGATCCATCCGCCGGCTCGTCATCGAACCTGTTCGACCTGGCCGAGCGGACCTGGTCGGCCGACGTGCTCCATTGGCTGGGCCTGCCGGCCTCGATCATGCCCGAAGTCCTCGAGCCGGGCTCGGTCGTCGGCGGGGTCAGCTCGGCCGCCGCGGACGACACGGGCCTCGCCGCGGGGACCCCGGTGATCGTCGGGGGCGCTGATACGCAGCTGGGCCTGGTGGGACTCGGGATGGGCAGCCCCGGCCGTCTCGCCCTCCTCGGCGGGAGCTTCTGGCAGCTGACGATCGTGACTGACCGGCCCCTGATCGACCCCGAGGCCCGCCTGCGGACCCTCTGCCATGCCGTCCCCGGCCAGTGGATGACCGAGGGCATCGGCTTCTACTGCGGGATCGCGATGCGCTGGTTCCGTGACGCATTCTGCGATGCCGAGCAAACCGAAGCGGCCCGCCGGGGGATCGATCCGTACACCGTCATGGAGGAGCTGGCCGCCACGACGCCGGCGGGGGCCAACGGTCTGGTGGCGATCTTCTCGAACGTGATGAACGCGAAGCGCTGGGTGCAGGCGAGTCCGTCGTTCGTCCAGTTCGACGTCGACAATCCCGCGGCCACGGGTCGCGCCGCCTGCATCCGGGCGATCGAGGAGCAGGCCGCCTATGCGACGCGCGGTCACCTCAGGATCATCGAGGAGCTGACCGGCACCACCTACGACGAGGTGATCTTCAGCGGCGGCGCCTCCCGCGGACGGCTGTGGCCGCAGATCGTCGCGGACGTGACGGGCCTGCGGGTGCGCGTCGCGGCGGTCACCGAGTCGACGGCGCTCGGCGCGGCGATCTTCGCCGGACTGGGTGCCGGCCTCTATCGCGACCTGCCCGAGGCCCTCGCCGGGATCGTCCGCTTGAATGACCCGATCGAGCCGAACCCTGAGAACGTGGCCGCCTATGCCGGCCTGTTCGAGCGCTGGTCGTCGATCTACGAGCACATGCTCGACCTGTCCGAATCCGGCCTGGCCCGCCCGATGTGGTGGCCGGCGGGCGCCTCCGACGCCCCACGAACTGGCTGAAGAACTGAGGTTTCACGATGCCCGAAGCTGATTCCCTGGAACGCAAGGACTTCCATCTCGCCCAGCCGGCCCGCAACCAGCCCTTCTTCCTGAAAGGCTCGGGGGCCTATGACTGGGGGATGCAGAACCGGCTCGCCCGGATCTTCCGGCCGGCCTCGGGGCGGACCGTGATGCTGGCGATCGACCACGGCTACTTCCAGGGCCCCACCAGCGGCCTTGAACGAATCGACCTCGCCATCACCCCGCTCCTCGGCTCGATCGACGCGCTCTTCTGCACCCGGGGGATCCTGCGCTCGAGCATCCCCGCGAGCCTCTCCGTGCCGGTGGTCCTCCGGGCGAGCGGCGGCCCGTCGATCCTGCGCGAGCTGAGCGACGAGGAGATCGCCATGAGCATCGACGATGCTGTCCGGCTCAACGCTGCCGGCGTCGGCGTGCAGGTCTTCATCGGCGGCCCGAACGAAACCCGGACCGTCCACAACATGACCCAGCTGGTCGATGCCGGGCTGAAGGCCGGGATGCCGGTCCTGGGCGTGACTGCGGTGGGTCGCGAGCTGGCCCGCGATTCGCGCTATCTCGGCCTGGCAACCCGGATCTGCGCGGAGCTCGGTGCCCAGGTCGTGAAGACCTACTACTGCGAGGAAGGCTTCGAGAAGGTCACCGCCGGCTGCCCCGTGCCGATCGTGATGGCCGGCGGCAAGAAGCTGCCCGAGCTCGAGGCGCTGACGATGGCCTGGCGGGGGATTGACCAGGGCGCCGCCGGCGTCGACATGGGCCGGAACATCTTCCAGACCGAGTCACCGGCGGCGATGCTGGCGGCGATCAACGGCGTGGTCCATGACGGACTCACCCCCAAGGTCGCCCTCGACCTGTTCCGGACACTGGCTGCGGCACCGACGGCCAGCCCGGCGTGACGGCCCGCCCCGCGGGGGGAGTTGCCCGGTCCGCCTGGGGAGGCAATTGGCTGCTCGAGGGCGGACCGCGCGCCTCGATCGGGATCCTCACCGCCGACCTGGCCAACCTGGGCTCGGAGGTCGCCCTCCTTGAGCAGGTCGGGGCCGAAATCGTCCATATCGACGTGATGGACGGCGTCTACTGCCCGCAGCTCACCGTCGGGGCGCCGATCGTCAAGGCGCTCGGCCCGGCGCTCGTCCGCGACGTCCACCTGATGGTCGACGATCCACTCGCGAAGATCGAGCCGATCCTGGCGGCCGGCGCGGACATCGTCACTGTGCACATCGAGCGTGCCGGCCATCCCCATCGGGTCTTTACCGCGCTGGCCGAGCTGCACAGCCGAGCGGGCTCCGGTGACCGCCCGCTGATCCGCGGGATCGGCCTCAGCCCGAGCCAGCCCGTCGAGGCGATCAGCCCGTTCCTCGATGTCGTCGAGCTGGTCCTCGTCCTGGCGATCGATCCGGGCTGGAGCGGCCAGTCGTTCAGCCCAGCCACGATCGGCCGAATCGCTCGGGCCCGCGAGCTGATCGCAGCGTCCGGGCGGCGAATCGCGATCGGCGTGGACGGCGGAGTAACGATGGCCAACGTGGCCAGCCTCGCCGGATTGGGGCTCGACGTGATCGTGACCGGCAGCGCGGTCTTCGACGGAAAAGCCGCCGAGCAGAACGGTCGGGCGATGCTCGAGCTGGTCCGGAGCGGCGCCGCCGCGTAGCGTCTGGCGCCCGTTCGGCCCTGGCCTTGGGCTCGTGCCGTCCCCGGGCCTTGGCCGTTTGGCCCTGGTTTCCAGCCGTAAGCCCGCCCGGTTCCTGCTGCATGCTCGCTCTGAGCGCAAGGCCAGCTGACAAGCGCTTGGAGAACGCCCATGACCGCTTGGGCCGTTGCGTCTCGAGCATGGCCCTGCTTGGAAATGATGATCCAGCGGCCCTCCGAAGGGGTGTCGACCCCCTTGTCGACCCGTCCTCCGCTCGCACCGCAGATGGACGAGGAATCGACCCGGCCACTGGGCACGCAAGGAGCGCCCAGCTGTCGGTCCCACGAAGGCTGGGGGAGTCCCACAGGCCAACGTCGCGCTGGGGCTCAGGAGCCCTGCCGGTACGCCGCGCCAGGGCTCAGTGGTCAGGCTCGACCGAACCGGGCGCTCACTGCGCGCGGACGGTCAGAACCGAATCCTCGGCGAAGGGCGGATTGAGGACGACCGGCCCCCGGCCGACGATCGGCTCGCCCGCGACCCGCCGGCCCGTTGCCGGTTCGAACCAATCCGCCGCGAGGGGCTGCCCGCCGAGCCGCGCCGGGTCAATCGTCAAGGCTCGGCGGGCCGGCAGGTAGGCAACCGCCAGATCGCCTGCGGTGGAGACAGCCGCCGTGACCCGGTCGAGGCCGCGGGCCTCGCCGAGGCCGGACGTGGCGAACGTGTGGCTCTCGTCGGGCTCGAGGTCCGCCCACGGCAGGGCTCGGAAGAAGTCGCCCCAGCGAGCCATGGCCAACGACGCCGGACTTCGGAACTGGTCCTGCCAACCTTCTCCGAACAGCCACATCGGCTTGTTGCCGATCAGGTGGCCGTTCGCGCCGCACAGGACCGACCACCAGGCCTGGCGGCGGATCTGGAGCTCGGACGCGTCGTGCTCGTTCTCGTACGTCGATTCGATCAGGAAGAACGGCCAGGCGGGCCGGCGGTTCCAATCGTCGATCAGCTTGCGATGGACGATGCCGTAGGTGTAGGTGGGGTTGACGTCGAGCCAGTCGGCACCCTCGAACTGCTCGATCGGCGAATCCTCTGGGTGGACATGGGCGGTGAACGGCGTGGTGATCCCCGTGCTCCGCAGGCCGTGGGCAAGGGCGTTGAGCGGCTCGAGCGCGAGACCCGGGTTCCGGTCACCGCCCAGCATCCAGATGATGTTGTCGAAGTGGCCGAAGCGCCGGCCGAGGTACTCGCCCCAGCGCCGGTTGCCCTCCAGCCCGTTAGCCACGACCTCGTCGTACCAGCCCTCGGAGCGGTTGTCGAAGCCTGGGTAGTGGGGATCCGGATAGCCGAGATAGGCCGGCGCGAGCAGGACGAGGAAGCCGCGCTCCGCGATCAGCTCGAGGACCCGCTCTGCATGGTCCATGTAGGCCGGGTTGGGGGTCGTGAAGTCGCCCGGCACCAGGAAGGGCTCGTTGCCGGCCAGGTCACGGGGCGGGTCCGCCGAGAAGAGGTATTCGATGACGCTGACCATGATCGTGTTGAACCCGAGGGCCCGGCGTTCATCGAGATAGCGGGTCGTGCCCTCGATCGTCGTATTGGCGATCAGCGACCAGGCCGCATCGCCCTGCAACAGGACCGGCCGCCCGCGCGCATCGAGCAGTCGCCGCCGGTCCGCGGACACCGCGAGGGGAAAGGTGGTGGGCGCTGGTACGGCGGGCAGCGGAGCGTCCTTCTCGGTCACGCCGGGTCACCGCTCAGGCGGACGCGGTCGCCGGCCGCGTCGAAGATCCGGGTCGCCCCGGGGGCTGTCACCACGTGCACCCCGTCGCCCTCCGCTACCTTCGTCTCGGCGTCGACCCGGATCGTCACGATCGCGCCGCCCTCGATGTTGGCCGTGAGGAAGATGTCCGCGCCAACCGGTTCGACAAGCTCGATCACCGCCGGGAATGCCCCGATCGCGAGCTCGCTGCTCAGGAGGAGCTCCTCCGAGCGGATTCCAATCGCCGCCGGACCGTCGTCGATCGTGGCTCCGGCCAGGCCAGGCAGGTCGGCCGGGATCGGACCGACGAACCGGCGCCGGCCGTCGGCCGTCTCGATCCGGCCCTCGAGGATGTTCATCGGGGGGCTGCCCACGAACGAGGCCACGAAGCGATTGGCCGGCCGCCGGTAGACCTCGTCGGGCGGGCCGATCTGCTGGATCAGGCCGTTGCGCATCACGACGACGCGGTCGGCCATCGTCATCGCCTCGATCTGGTCGTGGGTCACATAGACGGTGGTCCGGCCGACGCGCTTGTGCAGGCGCAGGAGCTCGGAGCGCATCTGCACGCGGAGGAGGGCGTCCAGGTTCGAAAGTGGTTCGTCCATCAGGAAGGCGAGTGGCTGGCGCACGATGGCCCGGCCCAGGGCGACCCGCTGGCGCTGGCCGCCGGAGAGCTCATCGGGATACTTGTCGAGCTCGCTGGCGATCTGCAGGAGGTTTGCGGCGAAGGCCACCTGCTCCTCGATCTCGGCCCTCGGCCGGCCGGCCATCTTGAGCGGGAAGCCGATGTTGCTGCGCACCGTCATGTGCGGGTAGAGGGCGTAGTTCTGGAAGACCATGGCCACGTCGCGGGCGCTCGGCTTGAGGTAGTTGGCGAGCTTGCCGCCGATGTACACCTCGCCGTCGGTCAGGTCCTCGAGCCCGGCGATGATCTTGAGCAGGGTGCTTTTGCCACAGCCCGATGGGCCCAGCAGGACGACGAACTCGCCGGGCTCGATGTCGAGGTCCACCCCGCCCAGGGCCGTGATCTTGCCGTAGCGCTTGGTCACGCCCAGGATCTCGATCGCGTACTGCGAACCGCTGGCAGAGTCGGTGGTGGTCGCGGCGCTGGTCATTGTTTCAATGCTCCGGCAAGGGATCGAGCCAGGAATTGACGCTGGAGGACGAAGAAGAAGACCCCGATCGGGACCAGCGACATCACCGCCGCCGCCGACCACAGCCCGTAGTCGGCGCCACCGTGCGAGCGCAGGGCGGCCACGCCCACGGTCAGGACCTGGAGGTCGTCGCTGGAGGTGGCGATCAGTGGCCAGATGAAGCTCATGAACTGATCCGTGAAGATGATCACGGCCAGCACGACCAGGCCAGGCTTGATCAGCGGCAGGATGATCCGCCGGTAGATCCCGAACTCGCTCAGGCCGTCGAGCCGGCCGGCGTTCTCGAGGTCCTTGGGCAGGCCCAGGATGAACTGGCGCATCAGGAAGACGCCCAGCGGGTTGGCCAGCGGCGGCAGGATCAGCGCGAAATAGGTGTTGGTCAGGCCCAGTGCGTGGACCAGTGCCCAGAGCGGCACGATCAGCGCCCCGAGCGGGACCATCAGCAGGATCAGCATCAGCAGGAAGATCGCCCGCTTGCCCGTGATCTGGAGCTTGGCCAGGGCGTACCCAGCCATCGAGTCCATGAAGACCTTGATCAGGGTCACCGTACCGGCGACGAACAGGGTGTTGAGCATCCAGCGCAGGAATCCCGTGTCGCCCAGCAGCTTCTGGTAGTTGCCCAGGAACGGCGGCAGCGGCAGGAGCTTCGGCGGGTAGGTGAAGATCTCGGTGCTGTTCTTGAATGACGCCAGGACCACGTAGTAGAACGGCGCAACCAGCAGGAACGTGATCACGATCAGGAAGGCGTGCTTGCCCAGTCCACGCAGCCTGCGCCGCCGCCGGCTGCGGGCGTGCTCGGCGGCGATGACCAGGAGAGCGCCGGGTGCGCCGTGGCGGGGCTCCGCGCTCGCAGTCATCAGTCATCACCCCGGCGTGATCGCAGGAGCCGCATCTGGGTCAGGGTCAAGGTCAGGATGACGGCAATCAGGACGAGCGAGATCGCGGCTGCAAAGCCGACCTTGTCGTTCGAGCCAAAGACGTACTGCCAGACCCGGAAGATGATCGTGGTGGTGGCGGTGCCCGGCCCGCCGTTCGTGAGCACGAGCGCCGTGTCGAAGACCTGCAAGCCCCAGATGGTGGAGACGACGATCGCGAAGAACAGGATCCGGCGCATCAGTGGCAGGGTGAGGTACCAGAAGCGCTTGGTGGTCGAGGCGCCGTCGAGGTCGGCCGCCTGGTAGAGCTCCTGGGGCAGCCCGATGATCGCGGCCACGAAGAAGATTGCCCAATAGCCCACGTTCCGCCACACGTCGAGGGCGGCCAGCACGCCCAGCGCCGAGCCTGATCCGAGCCACGTGACCGGCTGGATCCCGACGGCCCGCAGGACCTCGTTGAAGAGGCCGAAGTCGACGTTCGTCAGGAAGAGCCAGATCAGGCCGGCGACGACGCCCGGGACGAGCACCGGGAAGTACACGAAGAACCGGTAGGCAGCTGCGCCTCGCCCGATCCGGGCGAGCACGAGCGAGATGGCCAGCGCCCCGATGAGGATGGGCGGGATGGACAGGAGGGCAAAGACCAGGGTGTTCTGGATGGCCGTGGTCGCGCCAACCAGATCGGGCAGGTTCTGGAAGTTCTTGAGCCCCACGAAGTGGGTGCCGTTGACGATGCCCCCGACCTGGGTGCTCCACCAGACGGTGCCCACCACGGGCACGACCAGGAAGACGACGAAGAAGGCGAACATCGGGCCGAGGAAGAGCCAGCCCGTGAGCTCACGCTTGATCCGGGCCTGTCGTCGAAGCTGCCGGTGCTGGCTCGGAGACAGCCGCATCCGCCGCGTACGACTGCCGCCGACTACGTCTGTTCCAAGCGCCATCGAGTGGATCGAATGCTACCGGGCGTTGATCCGGACGTCGGCCGCTAGATGCCGACTTCCTGCTTGACGATCTTCTCGACGTTGGCCACGGCCTGGGCGGCCGTTTCCTTGCCCGCGTAGCAGTTCTGGATCTCGGCCTCAGCCAGGTTCTCGACATCGGCCCACTGGGGGAAGTTCTCGAGGCCAACGGCGTGGGCCTGGAAGGCAGGCAGGGCCTCGGCGAGCTGCGGTGCGCTGTTCGTGCCGTAGCCCAGCGAGGCGGCGTCGGTGCGCGCCGGGTACGTCCCCGAGTTGTCTGCCCAGTAGGCGTCGCTGCTGCCGTTCGTCCACCACTTGAGGACTTCCCAGGCGAGAGCCTGGTCGGTGGTCTTGGCGTTGATCATGTAGATGCTGAGATCGTTGAAGTTGACCTGGGAGACCGGTCCGGGCGGGTATGGCAGGAGCTTCCAGGTGAACGGCACCGTCGCCGGCAGGGCCGTGGTAGAGGCCAGGTCCGAGGAGTAGATCGCGAGCTTGCCGGCCGCGAAGGCCGCCGGGGCGGCGTCGTAGGTGTACGTGCCGAGGGGCGGCGCGATCCCCTGCTTGAAGAGGTCGGCCATCTGCTGGGTGACCTCGACCACCGCCGGCAGGTTCACGTTCGGCGACTTCAGGTCCGCGCTCAGGTACGAGCCGCCCGCGGCCCGCAGGCGCTGGTACCACTCGGCGTAGCCGCCGAGCTGGATGCCGATGCCCATCCCGTACGTCTGGCCCTTCTTGGTCATCTTGGTGACGCACTGCAGGAACGTGTCGTAGCTATCGATGAAGTGCTCGTCGAAGCCGGCCGCCTGGACCATGTCCATGTTGACGAACATCGCGTCCTCAACGTGGAAGCTGATCGGCAGGCCGAGGATCTTGGGGCCGTACGACTTGATCCGGTCCATGTACTGGTACTTGGCCAGCTCGGTGGCGAAGGACGGATCGGTGATCTTCGCGGTCAGGTCGGTGAAGCCGGTGCCGCTCTCGTAGTCGGGGTACGAGCTCTCGGTGGTCATGTAGATGTCGTGCGCGCCCTCGGTCAGCGACGTGTTGATCTCCTGGCTGGCGGTGTCCCACTGGTACAGCCGGAAGTCGAACGTGACGTTCGGGTAGATCGCGTTGAAGCCCTGGGCGATGTGCTTGTGGTGGTCGACCTCGGCGCTCGACCACGGCCCGAGCAGGAAGCGGATGTTGCCCTTGAGGTCCAGTGGGCTGGGGCTGGGCTGGGGGCCGAGGCTGGCCGCGGCCGAGCTGGCCGCCGACGGGAGCGCGGCGACCGACGGGACGGCCGTGGCCGTCGAGCCGCAGGCCGCGACGATGGCGCCGACGACGCTCGGCGCGATCCCCAGTGCGAGCAACCGAGTGACGAATGTCCGCCGGGACATCTGGCGGGCCACGTAGGCGTTCGCCAGCTCCTCGGTCTGCCGTTCGAGCTGCCTGTCCATGGACCCGGCCTCCTCCTCGGTACGTCGCGCCTACCGTAGCCGGTCGAGCGCGGATCGGTGCCCCGATCCATGCTGTTCACAAGACGTGAACACAGTCTCGGAGATCGCCCCGGCCGTTGTCAAGGGATCAGAACCTTGCGAACGGGGTGCATCGGCGGCGGCTTGACAGGCGTTGGTCGCGGGTGGTAACTGTTCATTAATGCCGAACACTGGCAGGATCGTGCCAGGCAGGTTCCCGTGTCCCCAGGGAGGCATCCGAGCGATGAGCGTCGAGGCTCCGAAGCTGCCGTCCGGCTTTGCCGGCCTCCAGTACCCGATCACCCAGATCTCGTTGGCCGTGCGCGACCTCGACAAGACGATGGAGGCCTACTACAAGGTCTTCGGCTGGGGCCCGTGGAACGTCTTCGAGCACAAGCCGCCCGCGCACCACAACACGGAGCTGCGCGGCCGGCTCGAGCACTATGCGCTGCGTGGCGCCGAGGTCTACGTCGGCGACATGAACTTCGAGCTCCTGCAGCCCACCGAGGGCCCCAACCTGTGGTCCGAATTCATGGACGAGCGCGGTGAGGGCATCGCGTCGATCGCCGTGATGTTCAAGGAGAAGGCGGACGGCGACGCGGTCAAGGCGGCCTTCAAGGAGAAGCTCGGCATCGACGTCACGATGAAGGCGAACATCGGCGACCACATCGAGTACTACTACCTCGATACGCAGGAGCGCTTCGGCTGCCTGATCGAGTCGGGCAGTGGCCACGCGATCGACTTCGTCAAGCCGGCCTACTCGTATCCCCGCCCGGAGACGCCGCCCACGAGCAAGCCGGCCGGGCTCGACTACCAGATCAGCCAGGTCTCGCTGGTCGTCCGCGATCTCGAGAGCCGGATGCGGGCCTACCACGAGGCCTTCGGCTGGGGACCCTGGAAGGTGTTCCAGTCCGACGGCGACGTGGTGATGCACGACTGCGAGTACCGCGGCAAGCCGGGCTATTTCAACGTGCGCTGGGCCGAGACGTTCGTGGGCGACATGAACTTCGAGCTGATCCAGCCGCTGGGTGGCGAGAGCCCATTCCAGGATCACCTCGACAAGAAGGGCGAAGGGATCGGCTCGATCGCGGTGATGTTCAAGACCACCGAAGAGGCGGACGCGGTCAAGGCCCAGTTCGCGGAGCTTGGCATCGGCGTGCTGGCGGTTGGCCACATCGGCGACCACATCGAGTGGTACTACCTCGACACGGAGCCGGCCTTCAAGTGCCTGATCGAGTCGGGCAGCGGCCATGCGATCGACTTCATGGACCCGATCAGCGTCTACCCCTGACATGCCTGCCTTCATCCCAGGACGCTTTACCGGCCGGCGGGCGGTGGTCACGGGCGCCAGTAGCGGGATCGGCCGGGCAACCGCCCTGCGCCTCGCCGCAGAGGGGGCCCGGGTGGCGCTCATCGCCCGGCGCCGGCCGGGGCTGGAGGCGGTGGCGACGGCGATCCGGGCCGAGGGCGGTGAGTGCCTGGTCCTGCCGGCGGACTGCACGATCGAGGACCAGATCGCGGCGGCCATCGACGCGGCGGCGACCGAATGGGCTGGGCTCGACATCATCGTCTCGAATGCCGCCGTCGAGCTGCCCGAGCAGGACGACCGCCTGGACCGGATCAGCCTCGAGGCCTGGAACCGCCTCATCACCACGAACCTGACGGGCCAGTTCCTGGCCTGCAAGTACGGTTTGCGCCACCTCCAGGCCGCCGGCGGGGGAGCGATCGTCTGCCTCGGCTCGAACGTGGGCTACCTCGGGATGGCCTCGAACGAACCCGCCTACAGCGCGAGCAAGGGCGGCATCTTCGCGATGATGCGGGTGATGGCCAACGACTTTGCCCGGCTCAACATCCGGGTGAACATGGTCATCCCAGGCTTCATCGACACGCCCATGAACGACTACGTCATGCGTGACCCGGTCCAGCTCAAGTACTGGAGCGACCAGGTCCCGATCGGCCGGGCCGGGACGGCCGAGGAATGTGCGGCGGCGATCCTCTGGCTGGCGTCCGACGAGGCGTCCTACTGCGTCGGTACCGCCCTGGTCATCGACGGCGGACAGTCGGCGATTTGAGCCTGCGCAGCCCCTCACGTCCGACTACCGTTTGGATGCAGAGCAAGGTGCACACCCGCTCCCAAAAGCAATCAGGAACCCGGCGGTGACCCGAAGTTGAGCCACGGCGGTACCCTCCCTCGGCGCGCCGACCGCCTGCGGCGCGATGTTGCCCTGGTCCTGATCCGCACCGACGAGGGTGCATCGCTGCCGCCCATCCGCCAGCTCGCAACCCGGTTCGGCTCGAGTGTCGGAGCGACCCAGATGGCGATCGCCCGGTTCGTGGAAGAGGGCATCGTCGAGGTCGACAGCCGGCCCGGCCGCGGTGCCGTCCTGCTTCACAAGAACATCGGCGGGCTGTTCGCGACGATCAACGACGGACCGCTGCTCGTCGCGCTGCCTTTGCCTTCCACGGAGCGGATCAACGGTCTCGCCACGGCGATCAAGGCGTCGCTCACTGCCCGGGGTGTGGAGGCCTACATGGTCTTCATCCGCGGGTCGCGGTCGCGCATCGCCGCCCTCTCCCAGGACCGCTGCCATATCGCGGTGCTCTCGCGGCTGGCCGCCCGCGAGCTGACCGGGCCGGCGTTCGACGTGCTGCTGACCCTGCCGGCCGGCAGCTACGTCCTCGAGCATCGCGTCTTCTACGTGCCGGCGAGCACGTCTGGCCGCCGCCTGCGGATCGCGATCGACCCGAGCTCGCGCGACTTCGAACGGCTGACCGAGCTCGAGTTCGCCGATGTCGATGCCGAGCTGGTCCCGCTCAACTACCTGCGGAGTGTCCGGGCGCTGGCCGACGGCACGATCGACGCGGCGATCCTGGACAGCGAGGACGCCCTGATGCATTTCCCACCGGGGCTGGCCAACCGGTCGCTCTCGGAGCGGGTGCGCACTGAGCTCGGTGGGGCCAACCTGGAAGCGGCGTTCGTGGGCCGGGCCGGCAACCCGGTCATCCGTGAGATCGTCGCGAGCTGTTTCGTGCCGGCCGAGATCCTGCGCATCCAGGACGAGGTGATCGCCGGCCGTCGCCCGCCCGAGTACTGACCCGGGCTTCGTCGCCTACTTCAACGCGCCAGCCGCGATCGCTCGGACCAGGTAGCGCTGGAAGACGATGTACACGATCACCATTGGCAGCGACGTGATCAGCATCCCGGCGAGCAGGGCCGGGTAGTCGAAGAAGAACTTGCCGACCAGCTGGTTCACACCCACGGTCAGCGTCCGGACGGAGTCGTCGTGGAGCAGGAGCAGGGCGAAGACGAACTCGTTCCAGACGTACAGCGCGTTGAAGATCACCAGCGTTGCAAGCGCCGGGATCGACAGCGGCAGCATGATCCGGGCGAAGATCGTGTTGACGCTGGCCCCGTCGACCCGGGCCGCCTCCAGGAGCTCGATGGGCACGCTTCGGAAGAACGCGGTCATCAGGTACATGTTGAAGGGCAGGTTCAGGGCGCTGTACAGCAGGATCACCGACCAGTAGGTGTCCACCAGGCCCAGGTCGGTCATCTCGACGTAGATCGGGACCATCAGCAGGAGCGGCGGGATGGCCATCCACACGAGGATGAAGAAGTAGGCAAACGTCCGGCCCCGCCAGCGGATCGCCGCGAAGGCATAGGCGGACGTGGCGGCCAGGGCCACCGACAGCGTCACGGCGCCAACCGTCACGATCACCGAATTGATGAAGTACGTGCCGATGCTCGCCTGGACCCAGGCCCGGGCGAACGCGTCCAGCGAAAAGACCGCCGGCAGGCCGATCTTGGCGTTCTCGTAGTCGAGCTGCGTCCGGAGCGCCGCCTGGAGCATGAACAGGAGCGGAAAGACCGCGGTGACGGCCAGGGCGCTCATCGCCGCGATCAGTCCCCAGCGCAGGGGCGCCGGCCGGATCACCGCGCTCCTCATTCCCGGCCGCCCGTCAGGGTGCGGATCTGAAGGAACCCCAGACCAGAGATGAGGACCGTGATCGCGAGACCCATCGCGCACGCGTAGCCGAGCTTCTGGAAGGCAAAGGCGTTGTTGTAGATGTCGAACTCGACGACGAACGTCGAGAAGCCTGGGCCGCCGTTGGTGATCGTGTAGACGTACGTGAACATGTACGCGAACGCATTGATCGTGCTCGTCACGAGCACGATCTCCATGACCCGTCGGAGCCCCGGCACGTACACGTGGCGGAGCACCTGGAACTGGCTGGCGCCGTCAATCCGGGCCGCCTCGGGCAGCTGCGGATCGATCGCGCTCATGCCGGCCAGGAACAGGACCACGTTGTAGCCAAAATTGGCCCACACGAAGATCGCCATGATCGACGGCAGGGCTGTCGACGCGTCGCCCAGCCAGTCGCGACCCAGGCCGCCCAGGCCGATGCTGGAGAGGACCTGGTTCAGCGGCCCGTCGGCCTGCAGGGCGAGCCGGGCGAGCACGCCCAGGACCACGGTCGAGTAGATCGCCGGCAGGAAGTACGTCCAGCGGAAGAGGCGCCAACCGCGAATCCGCTGGTGGATGAGGAACGCCAGGCCAAGCGGCAGGGTCAGCTGGATCGGCACTGACAGGGCGAAGTAGACGTTGTTGCGCAGGGCCGCAAGGAACGTCTGGTCCTGGAACAGGAACTGGAAGTTGCGCAGGCCGATGAACGTCGGATCGGTGAACCCGTCCCAGCGGGTAAACGCGTGGACGATGATCGAGCCGAAGGGGTAGATCACGAACGTTGCCAGGACCACGACGGCCGGCAGCGCGTAGATCACGCCCCACTTCGCCTCGGATCGGAGCGGGTTGCGCGACCTGCGTCGCTGCTGCGTCGAACGGGCACTCGCGTCGGGTCGAGAAGCCAGCTTGGGGTCGTCGATGATCACCATCGTCGCTTGCGCTGGGCGGCGGGCTAGATCTGGCTCGTCGGGCGCAGGGCGATCTCGAAGACCGTCACGGATGGTGGCTGCTCGACGGCGAACGTGATGGCCCGGGCGACGTCCGCGGGCGACAGCGGGGTCACCCCAACCACCAGGTCATCCGAGCCCTCCCAGACGTGGATCAAGGGTGTTTCGACCAGGCCCGGTTCGATGACAGTCACCCGGAGGCCCTTCGGGGCGATCTCCAGTCGAAGGCATTCGGCGAAGGCGACGGTGGCGTGCTTGCTGGCCACATAGGCCGGTTCGCCGACGTAGGTGCTTCGGCCCGATCCGGACGAGACGATCACGATGTGGCCCGAGCCGTGGGCATACATCGCCGGCAGCACGGCCCGCGCGCCGTACAGCACGCCCAGGACGTTCGTCGTGATCACGTCCCGAAAGATCTCGGGGTCGGCCGTGTCCACCGGCCCGAAATCGGCGACCGCCGCGTTTGCCACGAAGACGTCGATCTGCTCGAACCGGTCCAACGCCGCTGCCACGACGGCCGCCTGGTCGGCGAACTCGCGGACGTCCGCCACGATCGGCAGCGCTTCGACGCCCTCGAGGGCAAGCCGCTCGGCGCCTTCCCTGAGGAGTGACTCGCGGCGGCCAACCAGCACGAGGCGCATCCCGAGGCGTCCAAAGGCCTCCGCCGTTGCGGCGCCGATGCCCGATCCAGCCCCGGTGATGATCGCCACTCGACCAGACATCGGGCCCATCGTGTCTCCTCCAAGCAGATGGATGGTGAGCTGGACGCCGGACCCGTCAATGGGCCCGGCGACCCACCCGGGTCATGGTGGCGCCTGCGCCGGCGCGACGCTCACGACGTCGACGCCGGCGCAGCATTAGCTCTACGGGCCGGCCTGGTCCTGGGCCTGCTGGACGGCCTGGAGGGCAGCCTGGATCGAGATCTTGCCGGCAAATGCCTGCTGGAGCTCGCGATACCAGTCGAGGGCCGCGGCGTTGTTCATGACCGAGTCGAGGACCGCCATGCCCGTGTCCTGGTCCTGCGCGGCCATGTACTTCACCAGTGGGTTGACGATGGCGGCCGCGGCGGCCTTGTTCGCCGGCGGCGTGCCGACGAGGGAGACCCACTCCAAATCGCCCTGGGCGGTCGCATCGGTGGCCAGCCTGATGAAGCTCCAGCCGAGATCCCGGTGCGCGGCGGCGGAGGGGACCACCCAGTTGCCGTTGGAGAACGTCGAGAGCTTGTCGGCGAGCGGGCCGGTGCCCGCGTACGGGATCCGGGTGACGCCGATCTTGTCGCCGAGCGGCGCGAACTCGGGCAGGTAGCCGGGCGCGCCCTCCATGTAGGCAACCTTGCCATTGAGCAGGTCGCTCGCGGCGTCGAGCTGCTCGCGGCTCGACGACGAGGTCGAGACACAATGGTGGGTGTTCAGCTCGTTGATCGCGTTGAACGCCGAGATGAACTTCGGGTCGGTGTACTTGAGGTCGCCGGACAGGACCTTCTGGACATCACCGGCATCGAAGAAGGAGGTGATCTCGGTGGTCATCATGTTCGAGGTGGTGTAGCCGTCGCGGTCGCCGTAGACCCACGGCGTGATCCCGGCAGCGACGAGCTTGTCGCACTGGGCAATCATGTCGTCCCATGTCGTCGCGGGAGCCGTGATGCCGGCGGTGGCCAGAACGTCCTTGCGATACCACAGGTAGAAGGCGAAGTTGTCGGCGGGCACGCCCAGGATCTTGCCGCTGCCACCCTGGCAATCGAAGTTGAGGCACGATCCGTCCCAGCCGGTGAGCGAGTCGTAGAAGCCCGGCGTTGCGGTGACCAGGTCGTTGAGCTGGGCGAGGCCCGCCTGGTAGGCGGTGGTGTAGGCGCCGGAGTACAGGAGCATGACGTCCGGCACCTTCTTGGCGGCGAACGCGGCCTGGACCTGGGCAGCCAGCTGGCCGTTGTCGGCGGGCAGCAGGGTCACCTTGACGTCCGAGCCCGGATTGGCCGCCTTGAACCGGGTGATGACGTGCTGGACCCAGTTGTCGTACGGGCTGCCGGGCGTGGCCGTCGTCAGGATTCCGCCGAGCCACAGGTCGATCGTGGCCGGTGCCAGGGGAGTGGCCGCAACGCTGGCCGGAGCGCTGCTGGCGGGCGCAGTCGACGGCTGGCCGGCGCTCGTCGCGCTGGGGGCGCTGCTCGCTGCGCTCGAGCTGCAGCCGGCGATGAAGGCTGCGGCAAAGCCGACGACGAGCAGTCGGCCTGCCTGCCGGAGTCGTCCGGGTCGGGGAACGTGCATCAGGACCTCTCCTCCATCTCCCCCGAAAGTGGGACCGCGGGCCGGCCCCCAGGTACAGACCGTTGTTCACAAAGCATGAACTCTTGTGAGACAGTAGCGAGGACACGCGCAGCCGTCAATTTTCAGAGCCGCAGGACCCGGATCGGAGGATGCTTCTCGTGCCGTTTGACCTGTTGATCAAGGGTGGCCGGGTCCTTGACCCAGCCGCCGGCCTCGATGCGATCCGGGACGTCGGGATCAACGGCGACCGCATTGCGGCGGTCGAGCCATCCATCGCGGTGTCAACGGCCAAGCGGGTCGTCGACGCCACGGATCGGCTCGTAACGCCGGGCCTGATCGACATGCACACCCACGTCAACTGGGGTGCCACGCTGGGCGGAGTCGACGCCGATAGCATCGCCTGGCGCACCGGCGTGACGACGTGGGTCGACGCCGGCTCGGCCGGTGCGTTCGCGCTCCCTGCGTTCCGAAAGCACGTGATCGAGCCGGCCGAGGCGCGCATCCTCGCCTACATCAACATCTCGTACCTGGGGCTCGTGGGCCTCAACTACGACGAGTACTGCAACCGGCAGTCCTGCAACATCGAGATCCTCAACCGGGTCGCCGGGCAGAACCCGGACATCGTCCTGGGGATCAAGGTCCGGATGGGCAAGGAAGGCTTCTGCTGGCCCGACCTGGGCATCCTGCGCCGTGCCGTCGAGGCATCCGAGGCCACCGGCCTGCGCCTGATGTGCCACCTGAGCGGGACGCCGCCCGAGCTCCGCGACATCCTCGCCGAGCTCCGGCCGGGTGACATCGTGACGCATGCCTTCACCGGAGCCGGCGAGAAGATGGTCGATCGCCGCGGCCGGGTCCTGCCGGCGGTCGTGCAGGCGCGGGAGCGGGGGATCCTCTTCGACATCGGTCACGGCGCCGGCTCGTTCTCGTTCGAGTCGGCCGAGGCACTGGCCCGCATCGCGTTCTGGCCGGACACCATCTCCACCGACCTCCACCAGGGCAGCATGGCTGGACCGAACCTGGTCGCCGACCAGGAGCTGATCCAGCGGGTCCGGGGCGACGGCTCGCCCCACTTCACCCTGCTCACGGTGATGACCAAGTTCCTGTACCTGGGGATGCCCCTCGAGGCCGTCGTGCGCTCCGTCACCAGCCGACCGGCCGAGCTGCTCGGCATGGCCGACCAGATCGGCTCATTGCGACCTGGAGCGATCGCCGATGTTGCGATCCTGGAGCTCGCCCAGGGTGCCCACGAGCTCTATGACATCCACGGCCTGAAACGCACGACGCAGGAACGCCTCCTGTGCACCGAGACGATCCGGGCGGGCCGGCCGATGACCCGCAAGGAGATGCCGGCACCGCCGCCCTGGATCCGGCTCGTCGATCTCGAGGCCCAGGCGGCGCTCGCGACGCGATGAGCCGGCCGAACCGTTACGAGACCTGGTACGGGCGAGACGAGTCCCCGATCCGGGTTCGCACGTTCAGCGTGGGCCCGATCAGCTTCGACCTGGTTGGCGTCGATCTCAAGTCGGTCCGATACGGAACGGCCGAGCTTGTCGACCGCGTCTACATGTCGGTCCGCGACCAGAACTGGGACACGATTGCGCCGGCCGTCTCCGCGCTGAAGGTCCAGCGGACGAAGGACGGAGCTCTTGCCGTCACCTTCCTGGCCCGCAACCGGTCCGGGCTCATCGATCTTGCGTGGCGTGGGGCGATCACGGCCACGGTGGAAGGGACGATCACCTATGAGATGGCCGGCACGGCGCAATCGTCCTTCTGCTACTGCCGAATCGGGTTTTGTCACCTCCATTCCGAGACGGCCGCCGCCGGCCGGCGCTACCGGGCGACGACCCCGGACGGGATCGTCGAGGGCCGCTTGCCGGGTCTCGTCGGGCCGCAGCTCGTCGTTGACGGCCGGGAGCTGCCGCTGTTCCCGGCGTGTTCGGCCCTCACCATCGAGGCCGATGGGCTCGAGTCCGACGCGGTCTTCGAGGGCAGCCTGTTCGTCATGGAGGACCAGCGCAACTGGACGGACGCCTCGTTCAAGACGTGCTGCGAGGCGGGCGGCTCCTACCCATATCCGGCTGAGCCGGGCCAACTGTTCAGCCAGCGCGTCACCATCTCGGCCAGCGGGCCGGCGCCCCTGACCGAGCGTCGCCGCGCCCGGATCGCCGTGGTCGAGATCGGCGAGCGTGCTCATGGGGCGTGGCCCGCCCTCGGCCTCGGGTCGTCGAGCGAGATCAACCGGCCCCTGGACGCTCGTGAGGCGCGACGCCTTGCAGCTCTCAAACTCGATCACCTGCGGGTCGACGTCCACACCGGCTTCGGCGCGTGGGAGACGTCTGTTTTGCGCGCCATGGGGGATGCCCAGGCGACCGGGACGGAGCTCGAGGTGGCGCTGTTCGGCGACGAGCGGCGGCTCGATGCGATCGATCGGCTCGCCGCGATGTTGGGCGAGGGTGGCGCCCGCGTGGGCCGGCTGCTCGTCTTCGATGAGGCGACGGCCGCCAACCACGTGACGCCGGCCGACTGGGTTCAGACCGTGGTCACGCGCCTGGCCCGGATGATCGGCACGATTCCGGTCCACGGTGGCACGCACGGTGACTTCGCCGAGCTCAACCGCGAGCGGCCTGCCTACAACGCGCCGTTCGGGCTCGTCTACGCGATGAATCCACAGGTCCATGCGTTCGATGAGGCGTCCCTTGCCGAGACGCTTGGCAGTCAGGCGACCACGGTCCGGACGGCGCGCGAGTTCGCCCGCGGGGGGCCCGTGGCGATCAGCCCGGTAACGCTGCGCCAGCGCTTCAACCCGTCGGCGACCGAGGCGCCCGTGACTCCCGATCCGAACGTCCTGCCTGCGGCGGTCGACCCGCGCCAGATGTCCCTCTTCGCCGCCGGCTGGACGCTCGGCAGCATCGGGTCGCTGGCCGGCGCGGGCGTCGGCGCGATTACCTATTTCGAAACCGTCGGCTGGCGTGGGGTGATGGAAGCGGACGGGAGCGGGCGCCGGCGGGGGTTCCCGTCACGGCCCGGCCAGGTCTTCCCGGTCTACCACGTGTTCGCCGACCTCGCCGGCCGCGACGCAGCGGCCCGGCTGGACGTGGAGTCGAGCGACGCACGGGCCATCGCGACCGTCGCAATGCGCAAAGCCTCCGGGGTCCGGCTCCTCGTTGCCAACCTGACGCCGCGGGTCCAGGAGGTCGCTGCCGGACCATTGCCCGGGCGGGGCGCCTGGATGCGCCGGCTCGATGACAGCTCCTACACCATGGGGACGTCAGCCCCGGCCCGCTTCCGGGCGCAGGCGGAGCGCCTCCGGCTGCGGGGCGGGACCGCTAGGTTCACGCTTCCGCCGTTCGCCTACCTCCGGCTCGACGCCGGTCGGGGCTAGACGTGGCCGGCGGGAGTGACGGTGGCGGCCGCCACTCGGGCCGTGAAGGCGTCGATCGCCGGAATCCCGGTCAATGAGCCCATCTCGAGGTCGTAACCCCGGGTCTCGCCGGGATCCAGCTCGACGATCTCACCTGCGGACCGGAGGTCGGCCCGGGGCACGGCCCGGTTTGTGCCCGGCTCCAGGGCAACGGCGTAGGTTCCTTCACCCATCTGCCGCCAGATCATGAAAGCTGGCAGCTGCCGAGAATCGAACAGCTGGTAGACCCCGAGCTGCAGATCGCGATTCACGATGCCGGTCGGCACCAGCCCGGACGGCTCCGTCGTGATCTGCTCATAGAAGCAGGCCTCCTGGAAATGGGCCTGCGGCGCGGTCAGGGTCCGGTAGGTCTCGATCGAATCCCAGGGATCGGTCGTGGTCTCGGCGCTCGGTATCAGCAGCTCGCTGCCCTCGTCTACGACGGGAAAGCCGATATTGCAGTGGTAGAGGAGCATATGGCTGGTCCGCTCGAAGCCCAGGTTCTGGACATCGTCATGAAGGGTGAATCGGCTCTCGCCAACGCGCGCCTCGATCCGCCGGCGAATCACCAGGTTCTCGCCAAAGACCGATGCCTGGCGGACCTCACCCTCGGCCCACAGCACACAGGAGCCATCGGGCTGCCAGCGCTCACCGTAACCGGACAGGCGGGCCGGCAAGCCGCCGACCCGACCATGGAGCCCGTACTCGGTCGTCTTGAACATGTGCGGCTGGTGGAACTCGGCGATCGAGTCCTCGGCGGGGCCCATCGTGTGATCGAGGCCACAGGTGACGACCATGCCGCCACCCCAGGCGCGAAACCAGCCCCATGTCCGGGGCTCGTAATACCACGGCCCGACCGTGCCCACCGACGATGTCCAGTTCAATGGCCGGCCGCCGTCCTCGCACCGACCGATGTCAAACGCCCGGTCGATGAGGACGTCGAACGAGAAGCCGGTGCCGGTCCGGAACTCGAGGATGCGGACACCACGGCCCTGGCCATCGTCGAGGGTTACCTTGCGCACGCCGGCGACCTGGTCGAGGCGGCCCATTCGGCGAAGGAGCTCGGTCTGCGAGTACGTCCGGCCCCAAAGCTCAGGCATGCTCCACCTCTTCGATCTGGACGGCGAGGATCGGATTGTCGTCCGCACGGTTCGATCCTTGCGAGCAGGCACGATGTTGCCAATACTGGAAGGATATTGCGCGCATGACGCCGGCGTGGGACGGAGGACGCGGAATGGCCGGCGCTCGCTCAGGCCCCCCGCCGGCGGCGCAGGGCTCCGTGGTCCTCAGCCGGATGCTGTCATGACCCCGGCCGGGGTGGGATTCGGGCTGGGAACCGCCGTCAGCTGGGGAACGGCCGACTTCCTCGGTGGCAGCGTCAGCCGCCGGACCACACCCCTGGCGACCGTCGTCCCGTCGCAGGCGGTGGCGCTGGTGATCGCGCTGCTGGTCCTGATCG
>JBEPUS010000020.1:0-21687 GCA_041691435.1 Chloroflexota bacterium | reverse complement strand
CCCCCCGGCTCACCACCATCTGAGCACGGAAAAGCCCCTCGGGACGCCCCGGGGGGCTTTGTGCTTCTGGGGTGACCCCAATCCGAGCCCAGCAGGTCTCAGGCGCGTCGGCCTCGAGCACCGCGTCGAGCCGGGCCGAGGCACGCTCGGTTATCCGGTCAGTCAGTGGGCCGTAGAGCATGTGAGTTCCGCCTCGCCGGCTCACGCACAGCGATCTCGGGCACGAGCCATCAATTGACGTCGCGCCGGATCGACGTCGCGGCCGCGATGATCGCAAGGATCACAGCGTATCCGGCGAGGACCAGGCCCCCGGTTAGTTGTGGCAGGAGGTCGCCAGGGAGGTTGCCCAGTGCCTGACCGCTGGCCATCGGGAGCCACCGCCTAAAGTCGCCGAGCACCTGTCCGAGAAGCCCCTCCACGATCAGGATCCATGCGAGCGCGACACCGATCGCGGCGGCAAGGTTGGGGAGCAGCGCACCGATGCTGACCCCAACAGCGGCGTACAGCCCATTCCAGACGATCGCGCCAACGACGGTGCGCCACACGTCATCGCTGGCGAGGTGCAGCGGGATGTCCTTGATGGCCGACCAGGCGATCGTCGCGCCGAGAGCCACGCCCGCGCTGGCGATCCCGAAGAGGAGCCCCACTCCCGAATAGGCCACGAGCTTGGCGACGATGACCCGGCTGCGGCGCGGAACCGCCAGGTACGTGTCGGTGATCGTCTTGTGGCGGTACTCGGCGGCCACGGCGTTGACGCCCAGGATCAGGGCAAAGAACGACAGGATCCCGGCGTGAGCGAGCATCTCGCGAGGGAGCAGCGGGTCGTTCGGAGCCGCGCCGTGGATCGCCAAACCAGCGATCCCGAGGACGAGGAGGCCAAGCTGGCTTATCAGAAGGAGCCACGGCGTGCGGATCGTCCGTAGCTTGTACAGCTCATTGCCGATCAGAGCGAGCACCGAGCCTCCTCTCAGTTGGCCGCCGAGCGCGGCAGCAGCTCGGGCGAGCCGGTCAAGCGTAGGAACGCGTCCTCGAGCGAGGGCCGGCCCTCAGCCAGCGATAACAAGGCGATCCCCTCGATACTGGCCAGTCGGCCGATCTCCTCGGCAGACGAGCCGCGCACGTCGAGGGCCCCCTCACCCGCGGGCCGAACGTCGAAGCCGCCGGCATTGAGGACGGTGCGGAGTCGCTCGATCTCCACGCTTCGGACAGATACGGACGGCTCGCCGAGTTCGTCCAGATGACCCGCGAACCGGAGCCGACCGTCGCTGATGATCACGATCTGGTCGACGGTCTTAGCGACTTCACTCAGGAGGTGGCTGGAGATCAGGACCGTGCGCCCACGGGCGGCAAGCCCGCGCAGCAACCGGCGCAGCCAGGCAACACCTTCGGGATCGAGGCCATTGGCCGGCTCGTCAAGGAGCAGCACCTCGGGGTCGCCGAGCAGCGCGCCCGCCAATCCGAGGCGCTGGCGCATCCCGAGCGAAAAGCCGCCGACGCGCCGCTCCGCATCCCGCGTCAGACCCACCTGGTCCAGCACCTCGTCCACTCGACTGAGCGGCACGGTACTCGCCGTCGCGAGCACGTGCAGGTGAGCCCGGGCCGTTCGTCCGGGGTGGGCTCCGCTTGACTCGAGGACCGCCCCAACGACTCGCCGGGGTTGGGCGAGTTGGTCGTAACGCTGGCCGGCGATCAGGACCTCGCCACTCGTAGGACGTACGAGACCGAGCAGGATCCGAAGTGTGGTCGTCTTGCCGGCACCATTCGGGCCGAGGAAACCTGTGACCTCACCAGGAGCGACCTCAAATGAGAGGTCGTCGACCGCACGGACGCGACCGAACTGTTTGGTCAGATGTCGAATCACGAGCTCCGCCATGAACGCGCTTCCGCCCGGCCTAATGGGTGCCTGGGCCGACGACGCCGGTGACGTGGGCGACGACGATCAAGACGATCAGCACAATCCCGACGATGATCGCCAACGCCGACGACCAGGTTCGTCGGCCGCTGGTTGGTCCGCGGCCGGCCGGCCGTTCATCTGCGCTGGACTCGGAGCTTGGGTAGGGCTCGCGAAAGGATGGTGAGGACGCGCGCTGCTCGTCCTCGTTGCCGGCCTCCGGCAAGCGGTTGCCAGTCACTCGGAGGCATCTTTCTGCCCACCCTTCCCGGTTTCGGCCGTTAGCTGCCCATCGGAGCCAGAGCGGTGCCGCGAGTGGAGCCCGCGCACCGGAAGTCTGATGGATCGCGAGTGCTCGCCCTGCCTCAGACGCTCCAGAAAACCCTCGGCATCCGCCCGGGTTAGCCGACCGTCCTCGACCGCTGCACCCATGCTCGTCCCGGCATGCCTGACCCGGATGTCCAGGACCACGGCGTCGAACTCGCCCTGGTCGGTTGCGCTCCGAAGGCGCTCGGCCTCTTGACTTGTGACCAGGCCGGAATCGACCAAGGCACCGACCTTGTCCAGTAGGCGCCGGCGTTTCGTCCCGTCCATCTGGATCTCGAGGCTCTCGTCCACGGGTCGAACCTAATCGATACATCATGTCGCTGTCAAGGCATGCTGTATTGGTTCGACCGTCCCATAGACTGGGCGAATGCCGAAACTATGGAGCCAGACGATCGAGACACACCACCACGAGGTGCACGAAGCGATCCTCGAGACGACCGCCGCGCTCGTGGCCGAGCACGGGTTACGAGCGGTGACGATGTCGGAAATTGCCGAGCGGACCAACATCGGCCGTGCGACGCTGTACAAGTACTTCCCGGACGTCGAGACGATCCTGCTCAGCTGGCACGAACGTCACGTCGCCGCTCATCTCGCGTATCTGATCGAGCTCCGCGACCAAGCTGGCGACGCTCGGCAACGACTTGAAGCCGTCTTGAATGGCTATGCCTTGCTGTCCCACGAGATGGCCAGGGAACACCGTGGCGCTGACCTCAGGGCACTCGTGCATCGGGGTGAGCATGTCGCCCGAGCACAGCAGCAGCTCGACGACTTCCTACGAGACCTGCTCGCTGACGACGCCAGGACCGGCGGAATCCGGGACGACGTCGCACCCGATGAACTTGCGAGCTATTGCCTCCACGCCTTGTCGGCGGCCGGCGACCTACCCTCGAAAGCTGCAGTCCGCCGGCTCGTCAAAGTCGTTTTGGCTGGCTTGCGGCCGCGCCCGGTTTACACGTGAGGCCGCCGGATGGCGACGTCGGCCCTGGGCCGTTGGCCTCCCATCCACAAATCCGGACCGTCGCACACGACCGAAGTCAGGTTCTCGGATGGGGCCCGGCAACGAAGATCCCGACGCGGGACTTAGCCTCGAACGGACTGCCGTTCTCGGCGGAGGTTCTCCAGCAGGAAGGATAAACCGGTCGCGAGGAGCAGCCCCACGCCGCCGCAAGCGGCCGCGGCCAAGAGTACGTGGCGATCGATGGCGACCTTAGCCGGGATCGCAGGATTGACGATACTGATCGCGACGTTCGCGCCGGTCGTAGCCCCCGTCGTTGGGCTCGGCAGGGACTTTGGATAGGCAACGAGCTCGGCTGCGTCCGCGTTGGCGATTTGCGCGGCCTGAACTGGATCGCCACTCGTCACGCTCACGACGAGCAACGTGCTGCTCGGTGGAACCCTGGCCGATACCTCGGATTTGAGATCATTGACATTCAAATTGAGCCCGGTATCGGTAATCACTCGGGTGAGCACCGGTCGCGTGGTGGCGAGATTGGCGTAGGTCGCTCGGAGGAGCTGTCCCACGTTGAGGTCACTCTCGTTGATCTGGCTATTGAGTGGCGGACCGATGAATAGGCTCGCCTCACTGGTATAGGCCAGCGGCGTATGACTCGCGACCAGGTAGCCAACGATTGAACCGATGGCGGTGCTGGCCGCAATGATCGCCACCCAAGTGGCGAATATGAGTGTTCGGCGGGTCAAGGAGGGCTCCATCGGGGTGCGTTCGCCGCCGGAGTATAGTGACCGCCCCGTGGGAGCGCTCTAGTCGTGCACGAGGTTGGCCTGCGCTTCAGGGTTCGACAGCCCTGGACTGGACGACTCGTCCGTGCGGCGCCATTGACGGAGTCCGGGATGCCACGTTCTGCCGAGCATGGTGAGCAGCCCTCGTGAATCTCTTCGTCGTTGGTTGGGGGCTGTCGCCGGATGAGATTCGGCGCACGAGCGCCGAACTTCGTCGCACCGCAGGGCTGTATCCACAACTCGACCATGGATCTGCGTGGCATCGGGAGCCCTCCCCAGGTGTCCTGTTCGGGTCCGTCCCGTCGCCTGCGTCGATCACCGGCGCTCGCGAGTACGTCCATGCCGAACCTGACCAAACGATCGTGTTCGACGGCCTGCCAATCAACCCTGCCGGTACATACGCCGCCCATCGAGCGGAGGACCTCGGTGCCAACTGGGAGAACCTGCCCGATGTGCTCGAAGGGCGCTTCTGCATCCTCCGGATCCTGGCGGAACCACTCGAGATCGAGCTGATTACCGACCCGCTCGGCGTCGAGCAGGTCTATTGCTACGAGGCTGGCCGATCATCAATCCTGTCAAACAGCGCCGGCCTGATCCAACGCGCGCTCGGATTGACCGAGCTCGACCCGCTCGGCGCGGGCCTCTTCCTGGGGCTCGACTGGGTAGGTGGGGATCGGACGTTGCGCCGAGGTGTGACCGTCTTGCCGGGTGCTCAGAAATGGACATGGCGCTCCGGGGAGCGGAGTTGGACGAAGCGGACCTACTGGAACCTCGGAGCCGCCGCGGACCATCCAATCCGGATCGTCGACCGGGAGTTGGTCGATGAGGTGGTCGAGCCGCTGGCGCGATTCTGCGCAGTCGCCGGGCAGGTAACCGGCAGCGCTTTCGCTCCGCTCACCGGCGGCCGGGATTCGCGGATGCTTGCGGCGATCCTGATGTCGAGAGACATCCCCGTCAGCTACTGGACGAAGGGCGACGCGGGCAGTATCGATGTCAGGATCGGCGGCGAGATCGCCCGGATCTACGGCCTGCCCCATCGGTTCAGCAACCGGCCGACGCAGGCCGCCGAGGGTCGCGATCCGACCCAGGACGTTGGGACCCAGTGGCGGACCCTCGCCGAGACATTCGTGGCGCAGAACGATGGTCTGGCCAGCCTTTACAACCTGGGCAACATCCAGGGCCAGCCTGACCACATCAAGGAGCTCGCTGTCACCTTCACGGCCGCAGGCGCCGAGGCGGCTCGAGCACCGCACGGGACGCCCTATCTCACGTCGCCCGGTACCTCCGAGGCGCGGATCTCGCGCTTCCTCGCCTACATGTACACAGCTAGGCCGAGAGGGCTCGTCCGACCGGAGGCGTTCCGATCGGCGCGCCGGCACGTTCACGACGTTGTTCGGGAGAGCTTCGCGAGAGGCGCTGCCCCAGAAAACCTGACCACGATGTTCTATCTTGACGAGCGCTGCCGCCGCTATAACGCCAACAATCCGCGCGAGCTCGCCCAAACCGAAGACAAGGTGAATCCGTTCCAGACTCGGGCCTACGTGACCTCCGCACTGTCCATGCTGCCCCGCGAGCGGACCCTGGATCGGCTGCACCACGAGGTGATCAAGGCGCTCGTCCCGGGGCTCGAAGCGATTCCGCCCTTCGACAAGCCGACGCCCGAAGACTTCCGTCTCCCGAGTAGTCCCATCCGGGTCCGGAACGCCGTGATGTCGCGCCTGCCGTACCCCATCCTGCGAACGATCGTTGCCTCGCGCGACGGTATCCACCCGCCGCAGGTCGATCGGACGCCGTACTCGCCCTACGACGAGGAGAGCTGGCTCGAGATGAACCTCGACTGGGCCCGAGGCGTTTGTCTTGCGAATGCGAACTCGGCACTGTGGACCTTGATCGACCGGCGCTCGCTCGAGCGACTGCTCTCTGGGGCAACGCCGCCAGCCAAACGGCGAATCTTCCAATATCCGCTGTTCGCGGCCATGACAATGTTCGAATACGAGCGTGTCGAGCGGGCGCTTGGGGCTGACTAACCGTCGGCTCCGCACCGCGGTCGAATGGGTCTAGGCGGCCCGTCGAGCGAGCAGCGCCCGCTTCCTCTTTTCGGACTCGACCACGATCGATACGTCTGTTCCGCCAGCCCGCTCCACGACGCGTCGCAACGCACCCAAGTCGGGATACCGCGCATGGATGTAGTAGCGCGGCACCAACGGCACATCGAAATAGCGCCGCAACCACTTCTTGGCGCCCATGACCCGCCCGTACTTTGAGCGGCGATCGTGATCAAAGATCACAAGCCAACCGCCCGGCGCGACGTGCTCGTACAGCTCCGTCACAGCGGCTCGTTGCAGACGGCTGGGGAGCTGTTGGATCACGTCGAACGCGAAGACGACATCGTGTCGGTCACGACCGCCGAAGGCGTAGGCCTGTGGATCGAACAGATCGCCGACCTTGATTTCCGCGCCTCCGCGGCTGACCGCGAGCCGCTCTCGCGACGCTCGGACCATGTCCGGCGAGAGGTCAAATCCATACAGATCCAGGTGCTCCGCGGCCGGCATCATTGCCAGCTGCGCCAACCACAGGCCGCTGCCACTCCCGCACTCAAGGACTGATATCGGCCTCGTCGAGACCCCGCCCAAGGGCGCGGCCAGCACGGTGGCCACGAAATCCTCGGCCCAGCCAGACTGTGCAAACGTGGCGGAGTAAGTACCAGCGCCCACGAGCTCCTGGTACGACTCCACGAGTGTCGTCGAATAACTTGCTGTCCGTTCTCGGACGACGATTACGATCGCGCCGGCAACCAATGTCAGGCTGCTGATGACACCGACGATCGCGAGAGGCTGGAACAGCCAGGCTAGGGGAGCCACTCCTGCGAGTCGACCCGAACCGAAGAGCGTTTCCGCGTTCTCCATGACGAGAAAGCCCACGATCGTCAGTGACAAGAGGGCGGTCCAGACGGCGATGGCCCTCCTGCCTGTCGGAATGGCACCCGAGGGTTGGCGAGGTGCCCGTTCCACGCGTCGCCGTGTCAGAAACACGATCGGCGCAGCTGTGAGTAGCGTTAGCGCGGCGAACGTTGGCCAGTAGGCATGCGCTCCGCTGCCCAGGCTGAGGGCCAGGTCGGATCCTGCGCCGAGGCGCACGAGGTACACCACAAAATGAACGAGCGATAAGGCGACGCCTGCGCCAGCCAGCACGAGGAGAACCGGGAGCCCAATGCTCGAGGTGCGAACCATCGTCACGCTCCATCGTCGGGCGCCAACCTTCAGACGGTAGGCGGTCCCGGATCGTAGCATTGCCCCGAGATTGCTGGGGACGACCTGTTGGGCCGCCTACATCCGAGGTTCGTAACCCGCAGCGAGGTACCGATCAGGGTTGTCGCGAAACTCGAGTAGACAGCCCTTCCCGCAGAAGTAATACGGCGTGCTGTTGTGTTCGGTCGTCAGCCCAGCCTGGCTTGCATGCTCAACGGTGACGGTCATCCCACAGACCGGATCAGTCGCCTCTTGGGCTGCATCAGTGGCCATCTGGCCCTCCTTCATGCTGGTTGCGGCGCGACACGGACCGGAGCGGGCGGGCGAGGCCGGAGTCGCACGCCCCTTAGGAGCTGAGCGTTAGCCGCTACGATGATCGTGGAGAGACTCATCGCGACGGCTCCGACCGCCATTGGCAGGTCGAGCCCCCACGGTACGAGGACCCCGGCCGCGATCGGGATCGCCACGAGGTTGTAGCCCGTCGCCCAGACGAGGTTCTGGATCATCTTGCGGTACGTCGCCCGGGACAGCTCAATCGCCCCGACGACGTCCCGCGGGTCGCTCCGCACCAGGACGATCCCGGCCGACTCAATCGCCACATCCGTGCCGGCACCGATCGCGATTCCGACATCGGCTGTCGCCAATGCCGGCGCATCGTTCACGCCGTCCCCGACCATCGCGACCCTGCGGCCACCTTCCTGGAATCGGCGGACGGCGGCCGCCTTGTCACCGGGCAGGACTTGCGCCGCGACCTCGTCGATCCCGAGCCGAAGGGCCACCGAGTCCGCCACGGCCCTGCTGTCGCCGGTGATCATGGCGACTTTGATGCCCAGATCGTGGAGCAATGTAACCGCCTCGGCTGACTCCGGGCGGATCTCATCCTCGACCGCGAGCGCTCCGAGGATTCTGCCGTCTACGACGACATGCAGCACGGTTCGCCCCTCCGCCGCCCAGCTGTCGGTGGTCGCGGCGAGCTCAGGTGGAACGTCGAGCTTCAGATCCGCGAGCAGGCCTGGGCCACCAACCTGGATGAGGCGACCATCGACCTTGGCTCGAGCTCCACGTCCGGCCAGTGCCTCGAATCCATCCGCTGGCGGACCGCTCAGCCCGCGCTCGCGGACACCGCGCACGATCGCCCGAGCGAGTGGGTGCTCGGAGTCGGCCTCGACCGCCCCAGCGAGGGAGAGAAGCTCGGACTCCTCGACACCATCGACGACGGCGATTCCGGCGAGGACTGGCTGGCCCTTGGTGAGGGTGCCGGTCTTGTCGAAGATCACCATGTTCAGTTCTCGCGCTCGCTCCAGCGCGATCCGATCCTTCACGAGGAGCCCGTTGCGCGCGCCGAGTGAGGTCGAGATCGCGATTACGAGCGGGATCGCCAGTCCGAGCGCATGGGGGCAGGCAATGACCAGGACCGTGGCGGTCCGGACCAATGCGCCCTCGCGGTCCCCGTCGAGCCACCAGAAGGCCAGGGTGATGATCCCCGAGGCGAGGGCGACGTAGAAGAGGATGGCGGCAGCGCGATCAGCCAGCGCCTGGGCCCGCGAGGCCGACGCCTGGGCGGCAGCAACCATCCGCATGATCCCTGACAGCGCCGTCTCCTCGCCGACCGCGGTCACGGTCACCCGCAGTGAACCTCCCGCCGCGACCGTACCGGCCACGACCTTGTCACCGACGTCCTTGGCAACCGCCTGGGACTCGCCCGTGATCATCGACTCGTCGACGTCGGCCCGCCCGTCGGCGACTGTGCCATCCGCAGGGACCCGTGCCCCCGGCCGCACGAGGACGACATCGCCGACCACGAGCGCCGCGATCGGGACGATTTCGGTGGTGTCGGCCGTCACCCGTTCTGCCGTGTCGGGGAGTAGGGCTGCGAGCGCCGACAGAGCCCCTTGAGCCTGGGCGATCGAGCGCATCTCGAGCCAATGGCCCAGGAGCATGATCGTGATCAGCGTCGCCAGCTCCCACCAGATCTCGACGGAGAACCAGCCCAGGGTTCCGGCCCAGGAAGTGAAGAGCGAGACAACGATCGCGAGCGAGATCAGGGTCATCATCCCGGGCCGTCGGTCGGCCAGCTCGCCGCGTGCTCCGCGCAGGAAGACGAGCCCGCCGTAGGCGAAGACCACGGTCCCGAAAACAGCCGGGATCCAGGCCGAACCTGGGAAGACTGGCGCGAGATAGTGCAGCCAGGTTTGGGGATCCCGGCTCCACAGGATCACCGGAACCGTCAGCGCGAGGCTCAGCCAGAACTTGTCGCGGAACATCGCCACCGAGTGGCCCGCGTGGCGGTCGTGGGTCGGCGCAGTGGCGACCGGTCCATGTGCGGCGTGGTCCATGGGACTCCTTGGGCGATACTCCCCCCTAGTATGCGCCCCGAACTCCGGGATCGCGATTAGTTTGTTTAGACGTGTACCTTTTGGGCTCGCGACACGCTCGAAGCGGTCCCGACGCCAGGAAGCCGAGCCGGCCAAGCGCGGGCGTCAACCGCCGATCGAGTCCGATGTACAGGCCAGCCTGCGCCAGGAACAGACCCGCGAGCACGACGGCGTAGATGATCGCCGAGCCGATGTCGGCCGAGCCAGGGGCGTAGGGGCCACCGAAGCCCTCGGCGGTCGACCAGATCACGAGCGCCAAGGCAGCGCCGCCCACCGTGGCGAGGTTCGTGAAGACGCCCAGGATCAAGGCGATCGCGACCGCGATCTCACCGATCGCCACCTGCGTGGGCGAACACGTGCGGTTCGACGTTGACCACGTTGATCCAGAAGCCGATCCAGCCCTGCACCCACGCCGGCTGATCAGTCTGGGCGCCAGTCAGATAGGGGCTGAAGTTGTCGATCGAAGTCGGGCTGCCACTTGAACCAGGCGTCGATCGCCAAGACGAGCCCGAAGGCGATCCGCAGGACGCCGATGCCGGTCGCCCGCCAGGGGGCCAAGGCATAGGCCTGAGGCCGCGGGGTCGAAGCCTCCGTCGTCGTCGTATCCCTTCCAACCGGCATCTCACGATGCCGGACGCTGTCGTGTCCAGTTGACTAGCCGCTCAGCCGAGCAGTTTCGTCGCATCATCGAACTGGTCGCGGCTGATTTCGCCGCGGGCGAACCGCTGTCGCAGGATCTCCCGAGGCGTCGGGCTCGCCATGCCCGCGCCTGGCCGATGCACGATGAGCCACACGGATGCGACGATCGCGACCGCGACGATCAGCATCCCCGCCAGCATCCACCAGCTATTTGATCCGTTGAAGTCCCATCCGTACATCATGCGGTCATTGACCTCCTGATCGCGATTGTGGCGCTCGTCCTCGCCAGGGGCGAGAGCGGTTCGGCCTGTCCCGACCGGGCCTTTCGGCTCTGCCGTCACGACTGATCGGCTTCGGGCACTTCGGTTGGATTACGTGCAGATCCTCCTGTCCCCAGAGGCTGGGGTCATGACACGTTCGTCATCGAGCCCCGATCAGGCAGCTGCCCGGTCCCTTCCTTACCGGCACCTTACGTTCGGACAGGGTGGGATGCGCAAAGAGACCCGACAGTGACGTCGAGAGAGATTCATCCGCGTGTCGAGCCGAACCATCACGGAGCCATAGTCATGCGCACGTATCCATCGCTCACGATCTCGCGTCTCACCGCTTCGGGTGCCTGGGTCAGCGTCGTGGGCACCTTCCTGCTCATCGGCGGGCTGATCTGGGACGTCACGATCCACGAGGGCGACCCCAGCCTCGCCTCGCACGAGAGCGTCTTCACCGTCGACAACCCCGCCCACATCGTCTTCCTGACGGGCATCGGCCTGATCGTCGTCGGGATGCTCCTCTTCATCGTTGATCGCTGGCTTGCGTTCCGGGCCGCGGGCCGCGGTCCACGGCCGCTCGCCGTCGCGATGGTTGCAGTCGCCCTCGCCGTGCTCGCCACGGGCGGTGTTGCTGCGGCCGTTCAGACCCAGTTCACGGCCGCCGTTACCGGCGTCACGAATGGTCACGTCCACGGTGCGCAGACCCCCGGCGGCTCACCCGCGCCGGGCCATAGCCCGACGTTCGTGACGACCGGCCCCGGCTGCGCTCCGGTCGGGACGCCACCGACCACGGATCAGACGGCCGTCGCGACGGCCATCGTCGCAGCGGTCAAGGCGAACTGGTCCCCGACCCTGACAGTCGCCGGAGCGGCAACCCTGGGTTATCTCCCACCGAAGCAACCCGCCGCCACCAAGGTACTCACGCATCTCGCCAACCGATCCCTGGCGGGTTCGACGACCGACTTGCTCGATCCGGCCAAGCCCCAGGCGCTCGTCTTCGCCAACCTCCCGGACGGCTCCCAGATCCTCGCCGGTGTCCTCTTTACTGCACCAATCGGTGCGGGTCCCTGCGTCGGTGGGTCGGCAACCCTGTGGCACTACCACCACGCGGGCGCGACCCGCGAAATGATCCACGTCTGGCTCTTCGACAATCCGTCGGGTCCGTTCTCGATCGGGATTGGCGGCAAGGCCGGTCTGGCGATCGCCCAGCGCGAGCTCGAAGCCAGCGGACAGCCAGCCTCAACGGTGGCGCGGCCCTAGGTGCGCGCCTTGTGGTTCGGATCACGCGGCTCAATCGCCTCGGCGTCCCGTCGGCGGCTGCGGTCCTCGCGGTCGTCGGCCACGTGGTCCCGCTCGCCGGCCGTCACGGCCCTGCCGAGGGCGGTCCGTGCCCGCTTGCGACGAGTCTCCTCGCGCCGGAACGTCTCAGTAAGGCGCGAACGGGTGGATGCGTCGTAGGCGGCGCCCTGGGCGGGGGTTTCGTCGCCGGCATCGTGCTGCATGTCGGCCGCCATCTGCTCCCGGTCGGCGGAGGCCTGGTCGCGATCCGCACTCATCTGGTCGATCTCCGAGGCCGTCTTGTTCGAATTCGACGACGTCTGGTCGGCGTCCGAGGCCGACCGGTCGGCGGCAGCGGCTGTCCGGTCCGCTTCTCGTCGCCTGTTTGGAGTCGTCATGTGGCCCCCCAATCCTGTCCTCGATCCCGGGAGGATCACCCGGAGACAGTCAGCACGTCATTACACTCCGTCATCTCCCGTGGCACGGTCTCTTGGCACGGTCTCTTGGCACGGCCCCTTGGCACGGCCCCTTGGCACGGCCGGCTGGCGACGCTAAAGTTCGAGTCGGATCATCGTGCCGCCGCGCGCCGACCCGTGCTCGTTCTCGGTGGCCGAGTACTTGAGGCCACGCCTCGTCAGCTCCGCGCGCAGGTTCGCCGGGTCGCTGGCCCAAATGCTCCCGCCGGCGAGGAGGAGCTCGACGGTGCCGCCGCAGCCAGGCTCGCTCGAACTGCCGAGTCCGGATTCGGGGGGCGGGTCGGAGGAGAGGATCGAACTGCTCATCCCGTCAGGCTAGGGATGTCGCGGTCTGTGGATCCGGGCCATTCGGCAGGGGCACGGGGTGCCATTTGGCCCATCTCGTCGTCCGTTCGCTGGGATCGCGTTCTCGCGATAGGCGGAGGATGACGGGCCGTAATGACGCCGCGGCAGCCCGCTCGGAGACTGACCTATCTCGGAGGCCGAGCGCGTCGGCAAACGAGCTCCGTTCAGGTCGAATTTGCCGTTGTCCTACGTCCAGCGGGTCACCGAGCGTGCCCAACCCACGTTCGGCTCCCGGGCGTGCGCCAGGACAACCCGGCCCCGGGCGATCAAGTCGATCGTCCCGTTCAGGCCGCTGAAACGCTCCTGGGCAGGAGCGTTTCCTGGGGCAGGATCCGGCCGCGCTGGAACGTCGGTTGAGCGATGGGTCCCGATCCTCTGGGGGTGATGGACAGTCCTCACGCCGGCGGCCGTGCGGCGGGATCCTGCCCCACCCACAGGTGGCTCGGCCGCGCATGACGGGCCGTAATGACGTTCGGCCGGCGGCACCACACCATTCGCCCGGCACCGAACTCTCGCCGAGCCGGAGTTCACGGATACGAGTGGCGGTGGAGAGAACTGGGGGATGGGCATGGACCCACCGTGGTCTGAGCGCTACGGCCCCGGCCGGTGGATCGACGGCCGGGCTGCGAGTCGCCCGAACGAATGGGGGGTGGCGCCCGGGGCCGGCGGCCCCGTAGGCTCAGGGCACAACCGAAATCCCGACGGCACTTCATTCCGAAGCAAGTGCAACGACGCCGAGCGGGGATGCGAACCCTCACGCGACGAGTGTTTCGCGGCGCGTGAGGGCCAGCAGACTGGTTGCCTCGTTCATTCTTCTCGCCGGGGGACCGCGACCAATGACCTTCCCAGAACGCCGAGCGCGGACGCCCATCGACGCAAGTCCGACGGTCGCTCCACGTACCTAGACGGCGGTCCTGCCGCAGATGGGCCTTGGACGCTACGACCGCCTGAGTCGCTACGCCGATGGCCTGACCTACATCACCCGGCGCGCCACGCGGGCCACCCTGACCACCTGCGGCTTCTGCTTCCGCTCCTTCGACCAGGCCCAGATCGTGGTTGGCGCCTTTGGTCCGTCGGCTCGAATTTGCTCGTCGTGTGCGCTCGAGGCGACCGCCGTCTTCCAGGCCAGCTGACCGGCCTGGATCGGACGATCGCCCAGCCGGTCGTGGCCGGCAGCTCGGCTGAAGGAGTCTCCTCGTGGACAACCCGGTTCGCCGGCCGACGGCCGTGGTCCTGACCTTCCACCGAGCAACCCATACCCAAAACACGGTCGTGGTCGCCTTGCTCAACGACGCCGAGGCGCTCCAGGTCGACGACCTGCTCGAGGAAGAGGGGTTCGGTGATGGGCAGCAGTCTTCGGCAGGACCGGTTCCTCGAGGGCATCGAGGCCGTCCGCAATCAGCTGTTCGAGACCATCCGCCGGGCGCGCAGTGAGGGCCTGGCGCCCAACGGGCGCGCTCGGGCGGGCTAGCCGCAGCGCTCCAGCGAGCTCACGGGTGGGCACAGGGCAGGAGCCCCGCCTGCCCCGAGGGGTCCGCCAGCCTGACGACGTATCCTCGGTCCGTCCCGAGCAACCAGCCGCAGCTACCTGATCAGGAGCGTCCATGACCGGCTCGAATGCCGCCCCATCGGTCGGATCGGCCGGCGACCCGCCGGTCGAGTTTCCGATCCGGATCCAGGCCAATCTGAAGCCGATCCTGCTCCTCTTCGGCGTGCGCGACGACGGACGGGCAAAGGTCCGGATCGCCGACGGCGAGTTCAGCGCGACCTTTGGCCGGTTTGGCGCCCGCACGCCGCTGACGAACATTGAATCGTGGGACATCAGCGGGCCGTACAACGCCCTGCGGGCGGTCGGCGTGCGGCGCACGATTCCCAGGCCCGACCTGAGCTTCGGCGGGAGTGCCCATGGCGGCCTGCGGGTCCACTTTCGAGAACGCGTTCGAGCGGCCCGGTTGATGAACACGGAGCTGTACGTCACCGTCGATGATCTCGAGGGCCTCGGCGCCGCGCTGACGGCCCGGGGGATCCCCGGCCAGGACCTCCGCCGCCGCTAGGCCGGGTCGCCGGCCCCCGGGGCGACAGGTTCGACCTCAACCCGCACCCTGGGCAGCCAGCGCAGGAATGGCGGCAGGTACCAGTTCCACTCACCCAGCAGGCGCATCGTCGCCGGCAGCAGGACGCAGCGGATCACGGTCGCGTCCACGAATACCGCCACGGCCAGCCCCAGGCCCAGCTCCCGGATGATCACCAGCCGGAGGGTCATGAAGACGGCAAAGACCACGACCATGATCGCCGCCGCGCTGGTCACCGTCCCGGCCGTCACCGACAGGCCGCGGGCCACCGCGAGCCGGGTATCGGCGCCATGGTCGACGAACTCCTTGACCCGCGACAGGATGAACACCTCGTAGTCCATCGACAGGCCGAAGAGGACCGTGAAGATGAAGATCGGGATCCAGTTCTGGATGGCGTCCGTCGGCCGGACCCCGAGGATCGAGCCAAACCAGCCGTCCTGGAAGACCAGGACCACGGCACCGTAGGCCGCTCCGGTGGAGAGCAGGTTGAGCAGGATCGCCTTGGTCGGGATGACGATCGAATGGAAGACGACCATCAGCAAGAGGAAGGACAGGGTCAGCACGAAGATGAAGACCCGGAGCATTCCATCGGTATAGATCTTCGTGGTGTCGAGCGACTCGGCGGCATCGCCGGTGACGTAGACATGGCTGGCCGGAAGGCCCCCGAAGACGGCCGGGACCACCTGGCCGCGCACGTCTCGGACGATCTGCCAGTTCGCGGCGTTGTTCATCGAGCCGGACATCTCCACGGAGACCGAGGCGGCCGAGCCGTCCGGCGAGCTGCCCAGCTGGGCCGGGCCGCTCAGCCCGCCAATCGCTTCGAGCTTCGGGCCGAGACTGGCGATCGCGGCCTTCGTCGCGCTGTCCTGGGCGTTCGTCACCACCACCTCGAGGGTCAGCAACGTGCCCTGCGGCCAATGGGCCTGCAGCGCTTCTACCGCCTGAACGCCGTCGACGCTCTCCGGGAACGTGGTCAGGTCGCTCTCGCCGAGCTGCATGTGCAGGACGGGCGACGCCAGGGCAAGCAGGAGGACCGAGGCGCCGATCGCGCTGATCCATGGCCGGCCCATGACGGCGTGGGCCAGGGCGGCCCAGAAGCCCCGTCCTTCGCCCCGCTCGCGCGACAGGAAGGGCACGCCCAGCCGGCTGACCCCGTCGCCCAGGATCGCCAGGGTGGCCGGCACGAACGTCAGGCTGCCGGCGATCGCGGCCATGATCACGGCGATCGTGCCCAGGGCCATCGAATGGAAGATCTCGTCGGGCAGCAGGAAGAGGCCGGCCAGCGAGATCATCACGGCAAGGCCCGAGAAGAAGACCGCCCGGCCGGCGGTGGCGCTGGCCGTCTCGATGGCGTTCAGCCTGGGCCGCCCGGCGCGCCGCTCAGACCGGAAGCGGGT
This sequence comes from Chloroflexota bacterium, assembly GCA_041691435.1. Classification (GTDB taxonomy): domain Bacteria; phylum Chloroflexota; class Limnocylindria; order Limnocylindrales; family CSP1-4; genus Palsa-1033. The sequence goes on along the minus strand of JBEPUS010000020.1, from coordinate 5,636 downwards.
GACCATGAACAGTGAGTAGTCGACTGCCACGGCCAGCCCGATCAGGACCACCAACTGGGTGGCATATGGGCTGACCGGGTTGAACAGCTGGCTGTAGATCCCGAGGAGGCCGAAGGCGGCGAGCAGGGCGGTGATGGCCAGGAACAGCGGGACGAACGCGGCCACCACGGCGCCGAACGCCAGCACCAGGATGATGAACGTGGCCGGCAGGCTGATCCGCAGCGATCCGTCGAGGTCGGCGTTGACGACCGTCCCGATCTGGTCGTTGGTCAGGGTGTTCGAGACCGCGTGGATGGCGAATGCCGGGAAGTCTGCCTGGGCGGCGCTGATCGCCGTGGCGATGGCCTCGGCGCGGGTCTCCCGCTCGGACGACGAACCGAGGATCCGGCCGTTGACGATCGCCCCCTCCTGGTCCGGCGCGATCAGGCCGGCAGCCGGCGGAGCCGCGTATGGGTCATTCAGCGCGGTGACCGCCGGGCCCGTCGTGCCGTTGACCGTCGCGCTGACGGCCGCGAGGCGCTGGACGACCGCCGCGACCGCGCTCTTGAACGTCGCGTCGGTCACCTTGACCGTTGGGCTCGTGATCACGACGGTGAGCGTTTCGCCGGCGGGCGCTCCACTGGTCGCCGCCCCGGAGCCCATGGCCTGGAAGCCCCGGGCTGCTTCGGTGTCCGACCCGGCCAGCCCACCGGTCGCGGCGACCGCCCGGATTCCGCCCATCCCCAGGCTCGCCACGAAGATCCCGATCGTCAGCACGAACCACAGGCCGAAGACCGGCCAGCGATGGCGGGCACTCCACAGGGCGACCCGGACGGTCCACGGCTGGCCGGGCCGGCGGGAGACTGGATTGGCGGTCATCGATGCACTACCTGGCTGCGTCTGGCGGAGATGAGAGTGTCGCCCACCACACGATTCGCTGCCTGCCGGCCGCTGCTATCGTCGGCTGCGTGCCAGGGACCGAGTCGGACCTATCGTATCGGGAGCTGATACGAGTGCCATCGATGGGCCGGGTCCTGTTCGGCATGCAGATCGCCCGAATCGCCCAGTCGATGGTCAACGTGGCGATGGTCCTGTTCACCCTCACGGTGTACGGCTCGCCGATCCTCGCCGGGTTGGTTGCGGTGGCCCTGGCCCTGCCCGGGATCATCTTTTCGCCGGTCGCCGGGGCGCTCCTGGACCGGCATGGACGGATGCGCCTCATCACGATCGATTACGTGTTGGCGGCCGTCTCGCTGGGGCTGATCGCCACCTTGGCCCTGGCCGGGCGGCTGCCGGCCTGGCTGCTCCTGTCGATTGCGGCCGTGTCGTCACTGACCTCGCCGCTCGGCACGGCTGGGTTGCGCAGCCTCTGGCCGGTGCTGGTCCCGAAGCCGCTCTGGGAGCGGGCCAATGCCGCCGATTCCGTCGGCTACGTCCTGGCGACCGTCGTTGGGCCGCCCCTGGCTGGCGTCATTGTCCAGTTCTGGGGTCCCGCCCAGACCCTGGCCGTGATCGGCGCGACCTTCGTGGTGGCGGCTGTCGTCATGATCGGGATCCCTGAACCGACGGTAGGCTCGGGCGCGACGGGCCGGCTCTCGGTCGATGCCTGGCAGGGCCTGGTCTACACCTGGCGCAATCGGACCCTGCGCGGCCTGGCGCTGGCGATCGGCTCGCTGAACGTGGCCTGGGGGGTCAACACGATCGTGATTCCCCTGATCGTGCTGGGGCGGTTGCATGGCGGGCCGGCCCTGGTCGGGGCCGTCTTCGCCGCCCAGGGTGTCGGCGGCGTGATCTCCTCGATCCTGGCCGGCCGGATTGACACCCGCGGCCGTGAGCGCCGGATGATGGTCTACCCGATGCTCGGCTCGGGTCTCCTCCTGGGCCTGTTGCTGCTCGATGCCGGGCCGCTGCCGGTCTTCGTCGCCGTGGTGATGTTCGGGATCCTCAACGGCCCCCTGGACGTGGCGATGTTCACCCTGCGCCAGCGGCGCACCGATCCGGCCTGGATGGGCCGCGCCTTCGCCGTCTCGATGTCGCTCAACGCGCTGGGCGGCCCGATCGGCTCGGGCCTTGCCGGTGCGCTCGCGACGCATTCGATCGACGCGGCCATCGTCGTCGCGGTGGTCGCCGCGGTCATCGGGGCCGGGGCCGCAGCGGTGATGATCCCGGCCGATTGACCGGCCCACTGATTCGCCGGCCGATGGATACTCCGGCGGATGTTCGCGATGCTTGCTCTGGTGGTCGCCGCGAGTCTCGCGGGGCCGGCCCTGGCCGCCGGCCGGCGGCCGATCGTGACGGTGGTGGTCGGCGAGATCGCGGCCGGCCTGATCCTGGGTCGCAGCGGACTCGGCTGGATCAACGCGGAGACGGCGCCGCTACCGGCCCTCTCGTCGATCGGCTTCATCCTGCTCATGTTTGGAGCCGGCGCGCACATCGACTTCGGGTCCGCGCCGTTCCGGGCAGGAGCGCCGCGCGGCATGGCTGCATGGAGCCTTGTGGCGCTGGCGGCCATTCCGGGGGCGCTCCTGCTCATAGCCCTGACCGGCGTGGGGGCGCCCGCCTGGATTGCGGTGCTCCTTGCCGGGAGCTCGGCCGCGGTGGCCTTTCCGATCCTCACCGAGGAGGCCCTGGAGCCCACGTCGATCGCCGCCCTGCTGGCGTGGATCGCCATCGCCGACAGCATCACCGTGATCCTGCTGCCCCTGGCGATCGGCTCGGGTGGCTCGCCGATCGAGTCGGTCCTGGCTGACGCCGTGATCATCGGACTGGGCCTGCTCACGCTCCTGGCGGGGATGCGGCTGCGGACCTGGCGGCAGGCCCGTCGGCTCCAGGACTGGTCCCGGCTGCGCGGCTGGGCCCTGCAGCTGCGGCTGGCCCTCGTGCTTGTCTTCGTGCTGGGAGCGATCGCCGAGACCTGGGCCGGCAGCCAGCTCGTGGCGGGGTTCATGGCCGGCATCGTCCTCGGCCGGCTGGGGGCACCCAGCCGCCTCACGACGCAGCTCAGCGGCCTTGCCGATGGGTTCCTCGTGCCCGCCTTCTTCGTCCTCCTCGGCGCCCGGCTGGACCTCCGGGCCCTCGCTGGTGATCCGTCGGCACTCGCCTTCATGGTCCTCTACGCCGCGATCGTCGTGGTCGTCCACCAGGTGGGTGGCCTGGCGATCGCTGAGCGCAGGGGATCGACGGCCCTTGCGGCATCGGCCCAGCTCGGACTGCCGTCGGCGGCAGCCGCCCTCGGGCTGCAGGCGGGCGTCCTCACCCCCGCCCTGGCCGCGGCACTGGTGGGTGCCGCACTGCTCACGTTGATCCCGGCGACGGTCGGCTCGCTCCGCCTGGCGGGCGATTCGACCTTGCCTCGCGTGGCGGGCGGCGAACCGAAGAGATCCACGACGTGAGCGGAGCCATGCGGCCCGCGCGGTTCGCGGCGAGCCGCCGCGACTTCGGCCTGACCGAGTTCCGGGTTGTCCAGGCCGGGTTGCGCGAAGGGATTATCCGGGCCGCTGCCGCCAACCCCGCTGGCTGGTGGCTCGATGCGCAGTCCGGCTCGCCCTGAGGGACGCGCTGGCAGGGGCGCCGGTGGTACCCTTCGGTGCAGTCCTTGGAGCCGGTCCTGTGAGGCCGGCGTACCGGTCCCGTGAGGCCGGAAGGGAGGCTCGATCGACCGTGTCCGCGCAGGTCCGCGCGCCAGGCAGCCGGACGGAGGACAGCTGAGTCCGGACGGACATGCAGCTGATCGATCCACCGTTCCCGTGATGCCCCCATTGCCCCTCTCGAGCTCGATCGTCGACCCGCGCGTCGGCGACCTCGGACCGGCGCTCCTGGCGCTCGCCGACGGCACGGTCTTCCCGGGGATCGCCTTCGGCGCCGCCCGCTCGGCCGGTGGTGACCTGGTCGTCAACACCAGCCAGACCGGCTACCAGGAGGTCTGCACCGACCCCTCGTATGCGGGCCAGGTCGTCGTCATGACCTACCCCCTGATCGGCAACCACGGCCGGCTGCGCTGGGACGACCAATCGGAGCGCCCCTGGCTGCGGGCGCTGGTGGTGGCCAACGCGACGGCCGCCGTCCTCGAGGATGCCCGGCAGCTCGCGACACTGCTCCGCGAATCGGGGATCCCGGCGATCGCCGGGATCGATACGCGCGCCCTGGCCCGCCACCTGCGCACGCATGGCTCGATCCCGGGGATCGTCACCGCGCCCGGACAGGTTGACCACGCGGCGGCCATCCGCGCCGTTCGTGCCCTGCCGCGCTGGGAGGACCAGGACTTCGTGAGCCTGGTGTCGCCGGTCGCGATCACCGATGTCGGCGAGCCGGCGGAGGGTGGCCCGCTGATCGGGATCATCGACCTCGGGCTGAAGGCGAACATCGTCCGCTCGCTCCGCCGGCGTGGTGTCCGGGTCAGGATCCTGCCCCACACGGCCTCGGTCAGCGAGGTCCTCGACGCCGAGATCGACGGGCTGGTCTTCTCGCCTGGTCCGGGCGACCCCGCCCGGCTTGACGGACCGGTCGCGCTCGCCCGCGCCGCGATGGCCGACGGCCGGCCACTGCTGGGCATCTGCCTGGGCCATCAGATCGTCGGCCGGGCGGCAGGCGCCGAGACGGCCCGCCTCCGCTTTGGCCACCACGGTGCCAACCATCCCGTGCGCGACATCGACAGCGGGCTCGTCCAGGTCACCGCCCAGAACCACGAGGTCCAGGTGGTCGGCGAGACGCTGCCTGCAGCCAGCGGCTTCCGGGTCAGCCAGGTCAACCTCAACGACCGCTCGGTCGAAGGCCTTCGCCATCGCGAGCTGCCGATCGAGACCGTCCAGTATCACCCCGAAGGCGCGCCGGGTCCGCTCGACGCCCTGGCTGTCTTCGACCGCTTCGTCACCGCGGCCGGCAGCCGATGAAGCCCGCTTCAGTCCTCATCCTCGGCTCGGGTCCGGTCGTCATCGGCCAGGCTGCCGAGTTCGACTACGCCGGGACGCAGGCCTGCCGGGCGCTCCGGGCGGAGGGCGTTCGAACGATCCTGGTCAACTCGAACCCGGCCACGATCATGACCGACCCACAGGTGGCCGACGTGGTCTACCTCGAGGCCCTGACGGTCGAGGCGGTCGAGGCGGTCATCGCGCGCGAGCGCCCCGAGGGCCTGCTGGCCGGGCTGGGCGGCCAGACGGCCCTGAACCTGGCGGTCGCCCTGGCCCAGGCCGGCGTGCTGGAACGCCACAACGTGCGCCTCGTGGGGACACCGCTCTCGGCCATCGAGATGGCCGAGGATCGCCAGCGCTTCCGGGAGCTCCTCGATCGGATTGGCCAGCCGTATGCGCCATCGGCGATCGTCGACGGCTCGACGCCCGATGAGCGCCTGGCATCGGCCGATCGGGCGCTCGCCGAGATCGGGCTGCCGGCCATCGTCCGCCCGGCGTTCACCCTGGGCGGGACAGGTGGTGGGATCGTCGAGAGCGAGCCTGCCTACCGCGAACGGATCCGGACCGGACTCCGGGCCAGCCCGATCGGCCAGGTGATGGTCGAACGCTGCCTGGTCGGCTGGGGCGAGATCGAGTACGAGGTGATGCGCGACGCTGACGACACGTGTATTGCCGTCTGCTCAATGGAGAACGTCGATCCGCTGGGCGTGCACACCGGCGACTCCATCGTGGTTGCGCCCGTCCAGACCC
>JBEPUS010000019.1:0-22088 GCA_041691435.1 Chloroflexota bacterium | reverse complement strand
AACCATCGCCACGAAGCCCCGCCGCAACGTCTACCGCCGCCCCCCGGCTCCGGTCAAGCCGCCCCTCCCCGGCACCGAGCCGCCGCCCATTATTCGAACCACCGTCGCGTCGATCAACCTTTCCGCGACGAAGGGCCGTGAGGGCCTCACGGTCGGCGATCACGTCCGGATCGTCGGGAGCGGCCTGTACAACGGCGAGGCTGCCGTGATCGAGAAATTGCCCGGTGGGGTCATCCCCACCGCGCTCGTGCGCACGGAGGCCGGTCGAACACGCCAGGTCCGGACGATCGACCTCGAGCCGATCCCCTGAGCGGCGCCGTTCTTACTCCCGTGCCCTCGTCCACCGAGGGACTCGCGCTCGCCCTGCGGGGCCTCCGGAAGAGCTACGGCTCGCGAGCCGCCCTGGCCGGGCTTGATCTGTCGGTGCCGGCCGGCGTCGTCTATGGCTTCCTCGGCCCGAACGGGGCCGGCAAGACCACCACCATGCGCCTGCTCACCGGGCTGATCCATCCCGATGGCGGCACGATCGAGCTGCTCGGCCGGCCATTCGGGCGGGGTGACCGCAAGCGCCTCTTCGATGTCGGGGCCCTGGTCGAATCGCCGGCCTTCTACCCGTACCTGTCCGGCCGGGCCAACCTGCGGACGCTCGCTGCGAGTGGCGCCCCGACGCCCAGGCACCGGGTCGACGAGGTCCTCGAGCTCGTTGGCCTGAAGGAGCGCGGTAACGACAAGGTCTCGACCTACTCCCTGGGCATGAAGCAGCGACTCGGGATCGCCGGGGCGCTGCTCAGCGATCCCAGGCTCCTGCTGCTCGACGAGCCGGCCAATGGCCTCGACCCGGCGGGGATCGTCGCCATGCGCGACACCCTTCGCCACCTTGCCTCCACCGGCAAGACGGTGTTCATCTCGAGCCACCTGCTCGGCGAGGTCAGCCAGCTGGCCGACGTGATCGGGATCATTGCCGCCGGCAAGCTCATCCGGGAGGGCCCGATCGAGACGCTCCTGAGCGGCGAGGGCCAGGTGCGCGTGCGCGTCGCTGCCGACGAGGTCGAGCGCGCCGTGGCCACCCTTGCCCCACTCGGCGTTGCCGCCCGTGTCGATGGCTCCGACGACGGCCGCCCGGCGGGTCCGGCCAACGAGGTTGGCTGGCTGGTCGTGCCGATCGAGCCCAGCCGGTCGGCGGAGGTCAACCGGATCCTGGCTGGGGCCGGGATCTACGCATCGGGCCTGGAGAGTGGCAGCGACCTCGAGTCGCTGTTCCTCGAGCTGACGTCTCCGGCTCCTGAGCCCAATGCGGACGGTCCGGCCCAGGCTGTCCCGGGGAACTGGCAATGAGGATCTTCGTCTCGACGCTCGGCAAGCTCCGCAGCCGGCTGGCAACGTGGCTGACGCTGGGGCTCCTGATCGTGCTCATGGCCCTGATCTACCTGGCGGCCGGGGCCTCCTTCAAGGCAGCATCCGCGCGGCCGGGCGGCCAGGGCCTCACCCTGCTGCTGACCTTCCCCGGTGCGTACGCCTTGATCGTCTCCTTCGTCCTGGCCCTCGGCGGCCTGTTCGTCATGGCCTATGCGGCGGCCATCGCCGGGTCGGAGTGGACCTGGGGGACGCTCAAGACGGCCGTCGCCCGCGGCGAGAGCCGCAGCCGCTACATGCTGGCCACGTTCGCGGCGATCGCCGTGATCGCGGGGATCGGGATGCTGGTGGCGTTTGGCGCCGGGGTCCTGGTCACATTCCTGGCGGCCAAGCTGGCCGGCCTGTCGACGGACGGCATCTCGGACCTGTCGATCTTCGGCAACCTGCCCGAGCAGTTCCTGCGCGGCTGGTTCGGCCTGATCGAGGTTGGCGCGGTCGGCTTCACGATCGCCACGCTGGCACGGAGCCAGCTGGCCGGTGTCGGCGCCGGGATCGGCATCTACTTCGCCTCGAGCTTTGCCGGTGCGTTCCTGCCCGACATCGTGAAATACCTGCCGTTCACCGCGGCCAATGCCCTGATCCAATCTGACCGGGCGTTCGGCGGCGGCCAGGCACCGGCCACGCTCGACCCGAACACGGCGGTCTTCGTCGTTGGCGCCTGGCTGGTGCTCTGCCTGGTGGTCACGGGCCTCTTCGTCGAACGAGCCGAGATCTCGGGCTAACTCCGGCCCGGCGGGCCAGTAGGCAGGATGGCGCGATGGGGATCGACGGACTCAGGACGCGGGCAGTCCGCGCGGGCAAGGTCATCGAGGTCGAGGATCCCGATGAGATCGGGGCACTGATCGCCGACGGCAAGACGCGGGTGTGGATCGACCTCACCGATCCGAGCCCCGCCCTCGTGGAAAAGCTGGCCGCCTGCGTCGGGCTCCATCCGCTCGTCGCGGACGACATCGTCGAGCGCAACGAACGGGCCAAGGTCGAGCTGATCGACGGGATCATCCACCTGGTGATGTACGCCCTGACCAGGAAGAAGGTGACCGAGCGCCACGAGCTGGACTTCGCCCTCGGCCGGCAGTTCCTGCTGTCGGTCCATCCGGCCGCCTGGGACCCGGAGCAAGCCCATCAGCTCAAGATCGGGCTGCCGGCGATCCTCGAGCGGGGCCCCGACTTCCTGATGTGGGCCCTCGTCGATTCGGTGGTGGACGGCTATTTCCCGGTTTTCGACAAGCTGGCCGACGAGATCGACGGCCTCCAGGACGACGTCGTCAACAATGCCGTGCCGGCGACGCTCGAGCACGTCTTCCGGCTCAAGAGCGAGCTCGTCTCGCTGCGCCACGTGATCGCCCCCAGCCGGGAGATCTTCAGCCAGCTGACCAGTCGTGAGTTCGACCTGATCGGCGACGCCCAGGTCTTCTACTTCCGCGACGTGTACGACCATCTCATCCGCCTGACCGACGAGTTCGACAGCTTCCGCGAGCTCGCCGCCGGGACCCTCGAGGTCTACCTCTCCACGATCAACAACAACCTGTCCGTGATCATGAAGCGACTGACCGGCGTGACCGTGGTCCTGGCCGGAATCGCGGCACTGGGCGGCCTGTTCGGGATGAGCGAGGCCGGACCGGCCCTCGCCGGCCAGGAGCCTCTCGGGTTCTGGTTCGTGGTGCTGGCTTCGATCGTCCTCGGGACCATCGCCGTGTGGGTCCTCCGCCGGATCGACTGGCTCTAGGCTGGCGCGCGGGCCCAGGCGTCCCGCCCCCCGAGCCACCATCAGCGTTTCGTCAGCGGCGTGGCCCAGCGTGGCCGTCATGAAGCACCCCCGGCTGTCCGTCTCCACGCTCGTTGCCCTGATTAGCCTCGTCGTCCTCGTCGCCGGCTGCGCGCCGGCGGCCCAGGCGGCTCCGTCCGGAACGTCCGGCACGCCCAGCGCCGGGGGCACGGCGAACCTGGCCGGCCATGTCCTGCCGGTTGGTGCGACGGCCCCGGTCGATCCGGCATCGTGGGCCCTGGCTGATCGGCTCACCAGTCCCGCCTTCACGAGCGACACGAGCGCGGCGCTCATCGCCGGCCTGGCACGCTCCGGGATCGCCACCTTCAGCGACACAGGGAGCTCCGCTCCCGAGCAGCCCCTGGGCACCAACGCCAGCCCCTTCGAGCTGCTCGATTTCCAGGCCCATGCGCTGGCGGTCGGCGCGTGGGCGGGCACCACGTGGTCGGGTGCGGAGCTGGATGGGGTGCTGCCGGTCCCCGCGGGCACGGCCGACGCTGCGCCCGCATCGGTGCTCCTCGCCAGCTACGTCGGCGCCGTCGACTCGCCCGGCGCTGCCCTGTCCCGGGCCTTGCTGGCCGGCCAGGACCTGCTCCAGCCGTCGACGCTGCGTTTTCCCGGGCTCGTGCTCGTCCTGTTCGTCTCGGATCTGGCGACGAACGGCGGCAAGGCGCCCGGACCCGGCGCGAGCCAGAGCCTCTCCCCGAGCCCCAGCCAGGCCGAGGTCGACGGGTCGGCCCAGCTGGCGATGGCCGGCCACACGGCTGCGGGCGAGCCGATCCTGCCGGCGATCGAGCTGGGCAGCATCTGCTCGGCGACGACGAACTGGCTCAAGGCGATGATCAACCGGGTGTTCAATGCCCTGAAACTGGCCGAGCCGAGCAACTTCCTGGGCGCGATCTTCGTCACCGTCTGGAACTACGCGGTCGATCGCCTCCAGGCGCTCGTGCAGGGCGTGATCACGACCGTCAGCGATGCCGTGCTCGGCTCGATCCGCAGCGTTGCCGCGGCCATCTCGGTGGCGGCCGAGCAGGTGGCCTCCATGCTGCCCTACGCCGTGCGGGTCGTCGCCAGCGGAGGGACGGCCGCGTCCGCGTTCGTGCTCGATGAGGACCGCCACGAGGGCGTCTTCACGGCGTCGGTCACCGCCGGCGACCTGCCGGCCTGGCCCGCCGTCCTCCAGGACTGCGCCAGTGTCGCCGGGATCGCGCTGCCCGACTTCACGGCCCACAACGTGCCCCTCACATGGGGAGCCATCCAGGCGCCCGGGGACCCGCTCCTCGCGCCGCTCGATTCCGCAACGACCGCGGTCACGGACGGAGCTGGCCAGGCCACCTGGCGCTTCCTGACCAGCGTGGACCCGGGCGACCCGAAGGGCGAGCGGATCACCCAGCTCGACAGCCTGTCCGTCGCGATCCACCGGCCGGAGCTCGACCAGCTGCGGGACAAGCTCACGACAGCGTTGCTGGGACCCATCCCGGCCGTCCTGCGACCATTCCTCACGGGCCTGATCGCCCCGGCGTTCGACGGGTTGCAGGGCCGCCTGAGCAAGCTCCTCGACGCGCGGGGCACGGGCTGGGCCGCGCTGATCTACCACGGAACGGCGTCGCCAGCGCCGTCACGCCCGGCCACTCCCCCACCATCGGGGGCGTGCAGCCCGAACCCGGTCGCCGCGGGTGCCTACAGCGGCACGGTCACGAGCACGTCGAAGGAGACGATCGACATCGGCAACGACGGCTCGCTGATCGGCACCACCGTCGCCACGACCGACGGAAGCGGTCCGGCGACGCTCCTGGTCGCGCCCGACGGCACCGTCAGCGGGACCTGGAACCTCGAGACGCACCTGGACTTCGACGAGATCGCCGCGGTGAAGGACTCGATCAGCATCCACGACCACCGGGTCGAGGTGGACGACTACGTTGGCACGACGATCGTCGGGACGGCGTGTGACCTGGGACTGTCCACAGCGTCGATCAAGGTCGTCAGCTGCACGGACAGCCTCAAGGGCGACTGCTCCCGCGATCCGCCGCCCAGCCACCCGGGCGGCTTCGTGGTGCAGCTCGGCGCGCCGACAGCCGGCGCCGCTGGCAGCGTCAGCTGGACCTTTCGGTACAACGAAACCGGCGGCCAGCCGGTCATCGCGCTCACGCTCACGCTGGTCGTGACTCGCCGGTAGGTCCATTGGCGACCGGTCCCTCCGGCATGCTAGGCTTGCCACCTCGTACTCGATGGGCGCTCCGGTCGGCGCCCCGGTTTTCTTGCCGTGAGATCAGCGAACCACCCACCAGTGCCCTGACCGGGCCCCGCGAACGCGCGGGAGGGCCCTCAGGAGCAACACGACCGTGTCCTTTGATCATCTTGGGCTTGCGCCCGAGCTCGTCCGCGTGGTCGCGGACCAGGGCTACACCGAGCCCACCCCCGTCCAGGCCGAAGCGATCCCGCTCGTCCTTGCCGGTCGCGATGTCCTGGCCGGAGCACAGACCGGGACCGGCAAGACGGCTGCATTCGTCCTGCCGATCCTCCAGCTCCTGCACGCCAGCCGGCAGGCGCAGGCCCCCACCCAGGCACCCGGCAACGGCCTGCCGACCTACATCCCCACCAGCCGCGACCGGCGCAACGCGACCCCCGTCCGGATCCGGACCCTCGTCCTGGCGCCGACCCGCGAGCTGGCCCTGCAGGTCGAGGAGAGCGTCCGAACCTATGGTGCCCGGCGGCCGATTCGCTCGACGACGATCTACGGCGGCGTGGGCTTCGACCCGCAGGTCCGGGCGCTTCGCTCAGGTCCCGAGATTGTCGTTGCGACACCAGGCCGCCTGCTCGATCACATCGGGCAGGGCACGATCGATCTCGGCCACGTTGAGATCCTCGTCCTGGACGAGGCCGATCGCCTCCTGGACATGGGCTTCATCCGCGACATCCGGCGGATCATCGGGCTGCTCCCCCGCGACCGCCAGACGCTCCTCTTCTCGGCGACCTTCTCGGACGACGTCCGCCGCCTGGCCGCCGACATCCTGCGCAATCCGGCAATGGTCCAGGTCGCCCGTCGCAACACCGCCGCCGAGCTCGTTCGCCAGCTGGTGCTGCCGGTCGACCGAGAGCGCAAGCGGGAGCTCCTGGCGCACCTCGTCAAATCCGGCCGGATCGACCAGGCCCTCGTCTTCGCCCGCACCAAGCACGGCGCCAACCGGCTGGCCGAGCAGCTCGAGCGTGATGGGATCATCGCCACGGCGATCCACGGCAACAAGAGCCAGCCCCAGCGGACACGAGCGCTGAACGACTTCAAGTCCGGGCGCGTCGCCATCCTCGTCGCCACCGATCTCGCCGCTCGGGGGATCGATATCGACGCCCTGCCCCACGTCGTCAACTTCGAGCTGCCGATGGTCCCCGAAGACTACGTGCACCGAATCGGCCGGACGGGCCGGGCCGGCGTCGAGGGCGATGCCATCTCGCTGGTGTGCGTCGACGAGAACAAGCTCCTGCGCGACATCGAGCAGGTCCTTGGCCATCGGATCCCGACCGAGGTGATCCCGGGCTTCGAGCCTGACCGCAACGTCCGGCCCGAGCCGATCCGACTGCGCAGCCAGGGCATGCCGGGCGGGACGCGCCCCGGTCGCGGGTGCGCACCCGCCCACCGCGGCGGTCCGGTCGCCCCGGGACGCTCGATCCATCCCGGCTTCAGTGGCGCCGGCCGGCCGGGACCAGGGCGCGCCGGGATCGGCCCGGCGCACCGTCCCAGCCGCGACGGCATGACCCGGCCGGGTGGGCCTGCGACCGGCCGCCAGCCGGCCGTGCCGCTCGGGCAGCACCACCCAGGCCAGGGACGCCCCAATGCCGCCCGCCCGAACCAGGGTCGGCCGAATGCAGCCCGGCCGAACCAGGGACGGCCGAACCCGGTTGGACCCGCGGGCGGCGGAGGGCGCGACGGGGGTTTCAGCGCCCTGCCGGGCGAACGCTTCCGGCGGAACGCCCCCGGCCGCTGAGCACGGCGGGGCCATCGGACCTCCGCGCCGCGCACACATTCGCTCCACATCGCGAACCGAGGATGACTGGCATAGCCCGTCAATCGAAGCGGGCTGGACCAATCAGCAGCACCTCGGGAGCTCGACTCACATGCGTTTCTTTGGCAGGATCCTCGCGATCCTCGGAATCCTGGCCCTGGTGGGCCTGGTCAGCGGAGCGGCCTACGGGGCCGGCCTGGCTGCCTCGGGGGTCGCCCATCCCGATGGCTACGGCTACGGCTTTGCATTCGTCGGCTTCGGCTTCCTCCATTTCGTGGGCTTCATCCTGTTCGTCTTCCTGCTCGTCGCGCTGCTGCGCTTCGCCTTCGGCGGTGGCCGCGGCTGGGGCGGACGCGGCCAGATGGGCGGCTGGAGCCATGGCCCCGGGCCGGCCGGCTGGAGCCAGTCGAGCGGCGACCCACGCGAGGCCTGGATCCGCGGACGGCTCGAGGACTGGCACCGCACGGCCCATGGCGGCGAGACCGCTCCCCCGGCGCCCAGCGCGGGCCCGGGTCCCACGTCCACACCTCCGGCCTGACAGCCAGCAGCCGGGTCCCAGCCATCGGGACCCGGCTGTTCCTGTTCCGGCCCCCCGCGCACGCCTACGATGACCACCGATGAAGACCATCCTCGTTGTCGATGACGAGCCCAAGATCGTCGACCTCGCCCGTGACTACCTCGAGCATGCCGGCTTCACCGTGCTGACCGCGGCAGACGGGCGCACGGCCCTCGGGCTCGCGCGGACGCGCACGCCCGACCTCGTCGTCCTTGACCTGGGCATCCCCGAACCCGACGGCCTTGACGTGATCCGGGCGCTTCGCCGCGAATCGAACATGCCCGTCGTGATCCTGACGGCGCGCGACGACGAGCTCGACAAGCTGATCGGACTGGAGCTCGGCGCGGACGACTACATCACGAAGCCGTTCAGCCCGCGCGAGCTCGTCGCCCGGGTCAAGGCAGTCCTTCGGCGGGTGGAACCTGGGGACGCACCGAGCGACCTGATCCGGGCCGGCGAGGTCAGCCTGGACCTGCCCCGGATGCGGGTCGAGGTTGCCGGCCGCCTGATCGACCTGACGCCCACCGAGTTCGAGCTTCTGGCGACCCTGGCCCGCCGCCCGGGGCGGATCTTCACCCGCGGCCAGCTCCTCGACGCACTGCGCGGCGCTTCCTTCGAGTCCTACGAGCGAGCGATCGACACGCACGTCAAGAACCTGCGCCGGAAGCTGGAGCCGAATCCCCGGTCGCCGCGCTACATCCTGACCGTGTACGGCGTGGGCTATCGATTCGCCGATGAGCGCACCGGGTGACTGAACCAGCCGGGGGCGGGCGGCCCCACCGCGAGCCATCGCCCCGGCGCCGAGCCGATGGCGGCCGGGGCTGGTGGGAGCCGCCCGTTGACGGCCCGCCCGGAGCGCCACCGTGGGGGTCGGGAAGACCGCCCTGGGATCGAGGCGCGGCCGACTGGGGCCACGACGGGCCGCCCTGGGCACAGCCCGGCTGGGAGGGTCCGCCGCGGCGCTGGTTCCTCCAACGGGTGGCCACGGTGGTCATCGTCCTGCTCCTCTTCGTCGTCATCCTCGCCTCGATCGGCGGGTTCATCTTCGCCTCGCTGCTGGGCCTCCTCGGGCCGAACCAGCCCGGCCAGAACGGCGTCGTGGTCACGCTCCGGCTGGGCGGCGTCGCCCTGCTCCTGCTGGGGATCCTGTTCCTCGCGGGCCGCGTGCAGACGATCACCCGGCCGATCGACGAGCTCGTCTCGGCAACCCGGCGGGTGACCCAGGGTGACTACTCGGTGCGGGTCTCCCGGCCGCGGGGCCGGCCCCGTGAGCTGGCCGAGCTGGCGGCCGGCTTCAACACGATGACCGAGCGCCTCGAGGCGAACGAGCGGCAGCGCCGATCGCTGCTCGCCGACGTGAGCCACGAGCTGCGCACGCCGCTGGCCGTGGTGCGCGGCAACGTGGAGGCGATCGTCGATGGGGTCCACCCCGCCGACGCGCAGCACCTCGGCGCAATCCTCGACGAGACCCTCGTCCTGAGCCGGCTGGTCGAAGACCTGCGGACGGTGGCGCTGTCGGAGGCCGGGACCCTGCCGCTGCACCGCGAACCGACCGACCTCGCCCTGCTCATCGAGGATGCGGCCAGCTCGTTCGAGACGCTGGCCACGGCCGCCGGGGTGACGATCCAGGTGACCGAGGGCGCACCCGACCTGCCCCTGCTCGAGATCGATCCGATCCGGATCCGGGAGGTCCTGGACAACCTGCTGGCGAACGCCCTCCGCTATACCCCGCACGGCGGCAGCGTCACGATCGCAACGCTGCTGGAGCCAGCCGGCCGATTGGTCCGGGTCGAGGTGGCCGACACCGGCTCGGGCATCGCCCCGGAGCTGACCGGCCAGCTCTTCGACCGGTTCGTGAAGTCCAGCGATTCGCGCGGCTCCGGGCTGGGCCTGGCGATCGCCCGGCACCTGGTCGAGGCACATGGCGGCACGATCTCGGCCTCGAGCGAGGCGGGCCAGGGAACGACCATTCGCTTCAGCCTGCCCGTGGAACCGCAGCCGGCGAGCTGAGGCAGCCCGCAGGGCTCAGCCGCAGCCCGGTGGTGCCGAGGTGCACCGGCTGAGCGTAGACTCAGGGCGCCGGTAGTACTTTCGTACCGTTGGGCCACCCCCACCAAAGGTGGTCTACTGGCGAACCAGACGAGCGCCGATCGCCGCCAGTGCCAGGCGCGAAGAGCTCGTCGCCCAGACCGGAGCCCGTTCGTGACGCCTCGCTCCCAGCCGGCCAGGGTCGGGCGACAGGCCCTTCACCGGTTGTTGGCGACCGATCCGCGGCTCGAACCCCTCTTCCCCACCACGCTCCTTGACCTGCAGGCGTCGACCGGCGAGATGGTCGATGTCGGCTGGCTGCTCTCTGCCTGGACGGCCCGCGCCTCGACCAAGACTCCCGTCGAGGTCAAGGGCCAGCCTGCGCGGCGAGCCCTGATCGACTACCCCTGGCCGCTGTCGATTGATCCGGATGGACCGCGCCCGCCCTACGTCGGCAGCAACGGCAGCTGGCGGGCCTGGCGTCCCGCGGAGGAGCCGATCCGGGCCGCCGATCCGGGCCGCTTCCTGGCCCGGCTCATCGAGCCCCTCGTGATCACCGAGTCGGCCGAGTTCCTCGAGACGCTCATTGCCGTGGACGGAACGAGCCGGGAGATGGCCCAGGCGCTCCTCGTCCTCGCGTTGCCGTCCATCCGGCGCTCACTGGCGGCCGACGCCGCCCATCGCCATGCCTGGGCAGACACCTTTGCCCTGTGGGCGGTCACCCGGCGGCCTCGCCTCCTGCGCCGCGTCCATCCATTCGCCCTCGCGATCGCCGACGGCTACGCTGCCAGCGCGCTGATCGACGAGGGCATCGGGCGCGGTTCGGAGGCCCCGTTCCAGGAACGTCCCCTGGCCTCGGTCAGCGCCCAGCTCGCGGGAGGCCTGATCTCGCTGGGCCTGCGTCCGAAGCTCGTCGCGTCGTTGATCGGATTCGTGAAACGGGCCGAGGATGCTCTCGGTGGCTGGGGCGACGGAGGCGGACCGGTCGATGTCCTGACCACCCTCGTTGCCGCCGAGCTGCTCGGTCAGACCGACCCGGAGTTCGACCCGCGGCGGACGGTGGAGGCCCTCGCCCTTCTGCAGGATCCGGACGGCTGGTGGCGGGCCGCCGGCCCGGACGCCGTCTGGACGAGCCGGGCCGTCGCCGAGCTCCTCGTCAAGCTCGAATTGCCGTTTGCCGACCGCTGGCAATGGCCTCAGCTGGCGATCGAGCATCGCGACCGCCGCTCCGGTCTGGCCTGGGGAACCTGGCTGGCCGACCTCGGCCGGTTGATGAGCGAGGTTCCCGGCCTGGCCCGGGCGCGTATCGAGATCGCGTTCATCGACCTGGCCGGATTCGGTGCCTGGAACACCCGCTTTGGCCAGCCACTCGGCGATCGCGTCCTGCGCTCGTTTGCGCAGACGCTGGCCGCCGTACCGGGCACGGTGGCGACGCGCGAGGGCGGCGACGAGTTCGTCGTCCTGGGGGCGCCCACGGCAAGTGGCCTGGAGGCCCGCCTGGTGGGGGCATGCGCCGCGTGGCAGGCCCGCTTCCGGGCGGAATACGGGGCTGAGCTGGCCCCGGTCCGGCCGCGGATCCTGGTGACGTCGACCCGCGGCGGCGAGCTGATCGCCGCCCGAGACGCCCTTGGCTTCGCCATCGGGACCCTCAAGGCGCGCTGGCCCGATCCACCCCCCGCCGGGGTCATCGAACAGGTCGCGCTCAAGGCGTCGCACTAGCGCTACGCTGCCCGGGATGTTCAATCCCCGTGGCTCCATCACCGTGATCACCGGTCCGATGTTCAGCGGCAAGACGGCCGAGCTGATCCGACTCTGTGAGCGGGCCCGCATTGCCCGCCGCAAGGTGGTCCTGATCCGGCCGGCGCTCGACGATCGCACCGAGCCGGAGACTGTCCGCAGCCGGTTCGGCGTCGCCTTCCCCGCCCGGCCCGTCGCCGACTCGAGCTCGATCGAAGCGGTGGTGACCGAGACGCGGGCTGATGTCGTGGCGATCGAGGAGGCCCAGTTCTTCGATGCCGGGCTGGTCGAGGTCGCGGAGCGCCTGGCCGACCGGGACCGCGCCGTGATCGTCAATGGGCTCAACCGGGACTTCCTCGGCCGGCCATTCGGGCCGGTGCCTGACCTCCTCGCGATCGCCGACGAGATCCTGATGCTCAGCGCCATCTGCGTGGTCTGCGGCGAGGCGGCGTCGCGCACCCAGCGCCTGGTCGACGGACGGCCGGCGTCGCCGGCCGACCCGCTCGTCGTGATCGGGGGCATGGGCGATGAGCGCTATGAGGCCCGCTGCCGGAAGCACCACGAGATCGGCTAGCGAGGGCGACCGGAACGTTTGGCCGGGCGGAGGGGGACCCCCGGCCCATGGCCCGGGCGTTGTCCGGGGTCAACACTGCCGGGCATGACCAACACGGCGCACGCCGCGGGCGCCCCCAGAACGAAGCGTCGAGAGCAGTGGAGCGGCCTGCGCCTGCGCCGCCGCCTGCGCTCCGATCCGCACGTCCTGCTGGCGCTGGCCCTGGCGGTCCCGGCCGTGCTCGTTGATGTCCTGGACCAGGGTCCCAACGAGCTGGCTGTCGCGATCCTCGCCGTGGGCTTCGTCGCGCTCCAGGTTGGCCTGACCGCAGCCGGACTGGCCCTGGGCCAGGCGCCGACCGGCTACTCCACGCGGCGGCTCTCGAGGGGCGGCCTGCCGGCCATCGACAGCTGGTCGCTGCTCCGGCTGATCCTGGCCACCGCTTTCGTGGCGATCGGTGCGTACGCGACCGCCGACCAGACCAGCGTCCCCCTCGCGCCGCTGTACATCCCGGTCATCTGCGTCGCGGCCGCGGTGGGGGCCGGTGAGGGCCTCCTCGTCCTGGTCATCGTCGCCTTCGCCCGCCTGGCCGTGCTCGTCAGCGGACCCGCCCAGGCAACCGCCGTCACTGAGCAGGGCCTGGTCCTGGGCGTGGTCGGCGTGATCCTGGCCGTCGGCACACGCCGGACCGTCTCCTCGCTCGGACTCGCCCTCGATCGGCTGCGGACGCTCAACGCCACCGAACGCGGCCGCAACCGGCAGATCGCCGGCCTCGATGCCGTCGGTCGCACGCTCGCGGCCAACGGACCCGAGCCGGCGGCGCTGCAGGCCGTCATGGACCTCCTGACGGGTCCGTTCGGCTACAGCCACGGCTCCATCTACCTCGGCGAGGCGCTGGGTGGCTCGCCCACGGAGCTGCACATGGGTGCGGCCTACGGCTACGCCACGCCGATCCCGACGTTCGACGGCAGCAAGGGCGTGATCGGCCGGGTCATCCGGACGGGGCGGCCGGCGCTGGTCCCGGACGTCACCGCCGACCCCGACTACATCGGCGCCGCGAGCGCCCAGCTCAGCGAGATCTGCGTTCCCCTGCTCGCCTCGGACGAGCTCCTTGGAATCGTCAACGTCGAATCCGACCGGGTCGTCCTCGGCGAGCACGATCTCGACATCATCCGGCTGGTCGCCGATCGGCTGGCCGCCGCCCTCACCCTGTCCCGCGAGCGACGCCGCCTGGCCGAACGTGTTCGGCTCTTCCAGCTCGTCGTGAACTTCGGAGCGGTGGTCAACTCCAGCCTGGATGGCACGATCCTGTACGACCGGATCGTCGCCGGCCTGACCGACGTCGTCCAGGCCGACTTCGCCATCCTGACCCTCCTCGACCCGCGCGACGGGACCTACCGGATGGCTGCCATCCGCGGTGGCAACCAGGACTTCGTCGGGCTCGAGATCCGGCCCGGCGAGGGCACCGCCGGCCGGGCGATCCGCGATCGTGCCCCGGTCCTCGACGACCACTACGACCGGCGGCGCTTCCCCGCCAGCGCCGCGTTGGCGCAGACACCCGACGTGGTTGCCAGCGTGGCCGTTCCGCTCATCCGCGACCAGGTCGTGATCGGCGCCCTGACCCTGATGCGCCTCGACGCCCGGCCGTTCAGCGAGCTCGAGCTCGAGGTTGTCCAGATGCTCGCCGCGAAGGTCGCCCTGGCAATCACCAATGCCGAGCTGCACGCCGAGGTGATGGAGGCATCCATCCGCGATTCCCTGACGGGCACGTTCAACCGCCGCCATTTCGAGCCAAGCCTCGAGCGGATGATCGCTGCCCGGCGGCGGCTGCCGGTGGCCGAACGGCCGCCCCTCTCGGCGATCATGTTCGACCTCGACGAGTTCGGGGCGTTCAACAAGTACCACGGCCACCAGACCGGCGATGCGGTCCTGCGGGCCTTCGGCAAGCTGATCCTTGAGCGTTTCCGGGCCAGCGACCTCGTCGCTCGCTACGGCGGCGAGGAGTTCGTGGCGATCCTGGACGGCAGCCGGCGTGACGACGCGGTCCGGATCGCCGAGGAGGTTCGAAGCGCGTTCGCGGAACAGACGGTCCGGGGCGCCGCGGGCCTGCGCCTCTCGGCGACGGTCTCAGCGGGCTGCGCCGAGCTGGGGCCACACGACGGGCTGGCCGAGCTCCTGGGCGCCTGCGATGTCGGCCTGGCGATGGCCAAGGGCGGCGGCCGTAACCAGGTCGTCGCCGCCTGACCCCTGCTCCGGCTGCCAAACTCGCTCGCGGAAATATCGCGTTTGGTCTGGTGGACGGCGGCCAGAATGCGTATGCTCTGGAACGGCGAGCGGGGAGGGTCCGCGTTCGCGACACCAAAACCTCACCAGGGAGGCACGATGGATCAGAGTGGATCGACCGGCGGCCAGGGCGCGCCGACGGGACCGACTTCCGGCTGGAGCGCCCCCCCGGCCCCACCGGTGCAGCCGGGACCGAAGGGCTTCGTGTACGCGGACGTCCCCAATCGCGCCATTGCGTACATCATCGACGCGATTCTTCTGGCTATCGTCAATATCGTGGTCTTCGCGATCCTCAGCGGCGTAGGCCTTCATGTCTACACGTTCGACCTGGTCAACGGCTTCCAGTACAACTACGTGTTCGCGATCGTCGAGGCCGTGATCGGCCTGGCCGTGAGCGGCGGGTACTTCATCTACACCTGGACGCGGATGCGCGGCACGGTCGGGATGAAGGTGCTCGGAATGCAGGTCGGTGACGCCGGCAGCGGCGCGACGCTGACCCAGGACCAGGCCATCAAGCGCTGGATCGCCCTGGGCGCGCCGTTCGGCATCGTCCAGGCGCTCAATCCCCTGCCGCTCATCGGGCTGCTCGTTGGACTGGCCGCACTGGGCTGGTTCATCTACCTCGTGTACACCACGTACTCGAGCCCGACCAAGCAGGGCTGGCACGACATCTTCGCGCACACGATGGTGGTCAAGGCGACCAATACGGTCGGCTGACCTCCGCAGAACCCGCGCACCTCGATCGAGGCCCGGCGCCGGATTGGCTCCGGGCCTCGGCATGTCCGGCACCATCTCCGGCACGCTGTCGGGCACACTGTCGACGTGCGCGCCGTCGTCCTCCAGGAGCCCGGTCAGCCCGTCGCGGTCGAGGACGTCGTCCTGGACCCGCCGCGGGCCGGCGAGGTCCGGGTCCGGATCCAGGCCAGCGGCGTCTGCCACTCGGACCTCCATGTCCGTGACGGCGAATGGCCCAGGCCCGGGCCGTTCGTCATCGGCCACGAGGGCGCCGGGGTCATCGAGGCTCTCGGCGCCGGCGTGGACCCGGCCGCGACCGGCCTCGAGATCGGCCGGCTCGTAGCCCTGAGCTGGTATGCCCCCTGCGGACACTGCCCGGCCTGCCGTGCCGGGCGCGAATGGTCCTGCTCCGATTCGGGTTCGAGCCGCCACCGCCTGGCCGACGGCAGCACGCGCCTGCATCGGGCCGACGGCTCGGAGGTCTACCCGTACTGCGGAATCGGCACGATGGCGGAGGCCACGGTCGTGCCGGCCAGCGCGGCGATCCCGATGCCCGTGGGCACGCCGCCCGAGGTCGCCGCCTTGATCGGCTGCTGTGTCGCCACCGGCGTCGGCGCCGTGATCAAGACCGCCCATGTCCCATCCGGCTCGAGCGTGGCGGTCATCGGGCTGGGCGGCGTCGGGCTGTCGGTGGTCATGGGCGCCGTCCTGGCCGGCGCGGATCGGATCGTGGCCGTGGATCGCGTGCCGGCCAAGCTTGAGCTGGCCCGCGACCTTGGTGCGACGGCGACGGTCCTGGCGGGTCCGGATCCCGCCCAAACGGACGCGCAGATCCGGGCGGCCACCGAGGGCGGTCCGGATTTCACGTTCGAGGCGATTGGCCTGGCGGCCACGATCGAGCAGGCGATCCGACTCCTTCCGCCGGGCGGCACGGCCGTGCTCGTGGGCATGACCCCGTTCGGGGTCCGGGCCGGCTTCGAGGTCTTCCCGTTCGTCGACGGCAGCCGCTCGATCCTGGGCAGCAACTACGGCTTCGCCGTCGCCTCGGCCGACTTCCCGCGCTACGCCCAGCTCTGCCTGGACGGGCGCCTGCCGATCCACCGGCTGGTTGACCGGCGGATTGCCCTGGACGACGTGGAAGCCGCCTTCGACCGGTTGCGGGCCGGTGACGGGCTGCGCAGCGTGGTGACGCCCTGACGGGCCTCGAGCGGGCTCTCGTCAGCCAGCCATCCAGCGGATCACCAGGCCCCGGCTGGGCGACGGCGATGGCGTGGCCCCGCTCGAGCCGGTGGCGAGCCGGGTCAGCAGGAACGATCCCACGAGGATGATCGCCACGATCAGGACGATCGAGATGACCCGGTATGCGCCGGCGTCGCCACGACGCCGGCGAGCCACCGGCTCCGGCGACTTTGGACGGAGGAGCGTCCCGCACGAGTGGCAGAAGTTGCGACTGAGCGGATTCGGCCGGCCGCATGACGGGCAGGCAATCGTCGGTTCGACGACAGCGCCCGGCGCGGCGGCTGCCAGCGCCTCGAAGGGGCCGGCTGTGCTGGGCTCGCCGGCCGGGGCACCTTCGACGGGCGTGGGCGGCAGGCTGCGTACGGGCGGGCCCGGCCGCACAGGCGCAACCGGCGGCGGGGTCTCGCTCTTCGATCGGCCCCGTGCGAGGCCAGCCAGCTCTGGTCCGGGCGGCAGCGGGGCGGACGAAGGCAAGGCCGGCGGTGCGGCCGAAGATCGGGTTGCGCCGCCGGACGCAGGTGGCGCGCCGCCGTCAGCCTTCTCACCGGCCCATTCCAGGAAGGCGCCGCATGAGCCGCAGAACGTCTGGTCAGGTTCGTTTTCCTGGCCGCATTTCGAGCAGGTGACGGTGCCGGCCATGGACCTCCCTGGGTCAGCGTTCGCGGCCAAGTCCCTCGAAGGCGGCCTGCCCGTGGCGCTAGAGTAGTCCGGATGCATGCACCCGCGTCGACCAACCGCCACGTTTCGGAAGGGTTCCGGCATGCGCCCGTGCGCACGGCTGACGAGTCTGCTGTCTGCGCGGGCCAGCTCCGGATCCAGGGCCGGCCCGCGGCCGTGGCCACCGTGATCCGTTCGGCCGACTCGGCCAGCCGGGAGCATCTCGTCGGCCAGCTCCAGCGACAGGTCGGCAACGCGTCGGTCAGCCGGCTCCTGGCGAGCGACGCCGGTTCGTCGGGGGGCGAGCGCAGCCTGCCCGTTCAGCGCTGGGCCGTCACCGTGGCGGCCGGGACGGCGGACTGCATGGTCGTCGTGAACTGGCTGAACCAGCACAGCCCATATCGGGCGCTCAGCGGCTGGGCCCTGACCAGCCCCACGTTCGGGTGGAGCGGCGATTTCAGCTACAGCGGCAGCGCTGATTCGCTGCGCCTCGGCATGACCCACCCGGCGGTCACCCTGGGCACCACGGTTGACATGCCCCACTGGGCGCCAACCGATGGGGCGATGAAGCAGGCCTGGGCGAACATGACGACCGAGCTGCGTGCCCACGAGGCGCGCCACGAAGAGGTCGCGACCAACTGGAAGGCGACCCTGCTCGCAAGGATGACCAGCCTGAGCCTGTCAGTCGCAAGCCGGGCGGAAGGCCCGGGTGCGTTCCGCAGGGATTGGGCGAGCTGGCTGGCCGAGCACCAGGCCGACCAATCCGCGCTCGACCCGTTCACGGCGCTCCTCGACTGCTCCGGTGGCGGCGATACCGCCGAGGCCGAGACAAGCGCAGCCGATCCCACCGGGTCCACCGAGTCCGCCCGCGATGTCGACGGGTCGACGACCGCCTGACGCGCGGCGATCAGCGCCGGAAGATCTGCTCGGGCGGCTGGCCGGGATAGCGTGGCGCGTCGAATGGAGGCTGGCCGGTCCCGGGCACGACCAGGAAGGGTTGCGAGGTGGCCGAACCGCCGCCGGCGGCCGTGAAGGTCCCACCTAGCGTTCGTGGACCGAGCGTGTCACGGGGCAGGATCAGGACCGGCACGCTGAACGAACCGGCGGCGTCCGCGACGACCGGCGCCATCGATGCAGTCAGGCCGGCGCTCCACAGCAGGTCGATGATGGCGCCCGGCGGGAAGTTCGTGCCGCTGGCGTTCGTGACGAAGCCGGCCGGCCCAACGGCTGGGTCGAGCACGATCGTGGGGGCCAGCGTCCCGCCGGTCAGGGCCACGGTCTGGCTGCCATCCGGGTCGTTGTCGGTGATCACCAGGTCGGCCACCCGGGAGCCGGGCAGCGCAGGCCGGAAGGAGACCCCGATCGAGCACGCCTGGCCGTGCTCCAGGCTGGTCCCGCTACAGCCGTCCGAGGCGATCGTGAACGAGGCCGGATCGAGTCCGGCGAGGGTCACCGACGCGACCTGGAGAGGCGCCGGCCCGGCACTCAGGACCGTGACCAGCGCCGCCGCGCTGGTCGATCCGGCCGGCCGGGGGGCAAACGGTACGGCCGCTGGGCTGACCACAGCATGCGCCAGGCGGGCCCGCAGGTAGACGTCGATCGATCCGTGGGCTCCGGGAGCCAGGTTCGGGGAATCTGACTGGAAGGCCAGGATCGAGGCGTCCTGGGAGAGGACCGGCGCGGCGCTGCCGGGGCCGGCCTGCTGGTCCGCGGAGCTGATCGACGCCCGGGTGATCCGGCCGCTGGCGCGATCGGCCAGGAAGACGTCGGAACCGCCGTTTGTGTCGGCGGGGACGAGGTCGGTCGCGCTCGAGGCAAAGGCGATCGTCCGGCCGTCGGCCGAGATCCCGGCCGCCGTGCTCGAGCCGTTGGCGGCCCCGCCCCCCACGGCTCGCGAGAGGCGGCTGGTCTTGCTGCTGGCCAGGTCCCGAACATACAGGTCGGCGAAGGCACCGCCGCCGGCCTGGACGCCGGCGGCCAGCGTGGACGCCTTCGAGCTGAACGCGACAAAGCGGCCGGTCCCCGAGATCGAGGCTCCCGCCGATGCCCCCGAATCGGCACCGGCGTGGACCGAGACGAGCACGGTCACGGACGTGGCCAGGCGGCGGATGTAGACATCCGTGGCCGGATCGTGGTCCGCCGGCAGGAGCCGGGCGGCCGACGTGAACGCAACGGCACTGGCGTCGGCCGCCAACGACGCCCCGCGACTGGCGGCTCCAGGGCCGTGCCCGCTCGAGTCGACAGAGGCCAGAGTGGCACCTGCTGTTGCCCGGTCGAAGACGTAGACGTCGCTGAGCGCATTGGTATCGCGCGCGGGATCGAGGGCGGCCGTCGTCTCGAAGGCCACGAAACGGCCCGTGGCCGAGATGGACGGATGACTGCCGGGCGCCAGCTCGACGTCCTCGCCACTCACGTTGTCGTGGACGATCACGAACGAGCCGCCCGGGACCACCGCCGCGCCGACGACCGGCGGCGTGGTGATGACATAGGCGACCAGGCTCCCGTCGGCATTCACCGATGGTTCCACCGCCTGGCTGTTGCGCGGCAGCTGGTCGGGCTTGCCGGCAACGAGGACCGTCGACGCCGAGATCAGCCGGGTGATCCCGGTCGCCCGATCGAACTCGTAGACCCGGGCGGGCCCGGCGAACACGCCGGACACGATCGTCGTGGCAGTCGAGGTGTAGGCAACGAAGCGTCCGTTGGCCGAGATCGCCGGTTCGCTCGAGGGTGAGGCGAGCGTCGACGCCGTGGGGCTCCAGGCCGAGACAAGGCTGGTGATGCCCGGCGTGTCCGGACCGCCGGGGTCGGGTCCGGCCGGCTCGACCAGGCGGCCAGGCGAGGGCGGCAGGGCGATCCGGACCAGTGCCCCGATGGCCGGGGAGGTGCTCCCAGCCGGTCCGGCATGGAGCAGGACGGGCGGCGTCACCTGGGGCGAGCCCAGGACGATGGCCAGGCCGGCGAGCAAGGCCACCAGGCGGAGCACAGGGCCGGGCGCCCGCCGGCCCGAGCCGCCCGGTCGCAATCCGCCCATCAGGGGACGGAGATGAACCCGGTGTAGAAGACCGACGGCGAGCAGCCCGGCGCGCAGCTCGCGTTCAACTGGAGCGTATCCCCGGCGGCAACGACGATCGGCGTCACGAAGTGATAGTCGAGATCGCGGAAGTTCTCGAGCCGCATCTCGATCAGCACGGTGCCGTTCCGGACGAGGTCGAGCGAGCCGCTGGCGCCTTCGGGATTGCCGAAGATCAGGTCCGTCAGGTGGAGCGTCCGGCCGGCAGCGATCATGATCGGCGTCGCCGGCGTCAGGCGCCCGTCCGTGGGGCCGGGGCCGCTCCCGCTCGAACCGCTGCCGGAAGGGCTCGCACCGGGTGCCGGTCCGCCTCCCGGAGCGCCGGCGCTGGGCACCGGGATGCCCGCCGAGTTGAGGACCTGGGCGGCGGTCTGGCCGGCTGCATTCTCGACGGCCGGTCGCAGGAAGGCGAACCAGAAGAAGAGGGCGAGAATCGCGAGTGCGAGGAGGGCCGCGAGCGCCGGCACAAGCCACGAGGGCAGGATCGGGTCGTGCAGGAAGACGCCCTCGAGGGCGATCGGCTTGCCCTTGACCGGCTCCACGGCCACCTGGAAGCGGTGCGTCCGGGCCGGACCTCGCCAGCAGCGCTGCGTGGGGCGGACCCGGAGCCGGGCCAGGCCCACCGAACCCGGCTCAACGGTGCTGGCCGCGGGCAGCGTCTGGAACGTGAGCCGGCGATCCTCGTCCGAACCCGTGCTGGTCGCCTCGACTGCGATGTTGCCCCGGTTGTCGATGGCGATCTCATGCGTCGCCCCGAAGCGACCGTGGGAGGTTCGCGGGATCGTCTCGGCGGAGGTCTCGCTGAACGGACCGACCTCGAGGGTCGCCTCCTCGACGGCCGAGCCGTCGGGATCCTCCTTCGAGCCGGCGCGCAGGCCAAGGGCCATCGGTCCCGGGTGGGTGGACCACAGGCGGGGCGGCCGGATGACGAACACCGCCGACCCCTCGGTGCCCGGAAAGAGCGACAGGCTGGCCGGTTCGATGGTGGTCCAGCTGGCGGCATCGCCCAGGACCTCGAGGCTGAACTGGTCAACCACCGTCCCGGTGTTGCGGACCGTGAGCTGGCCGCGAACTTCGCCGCCGGGATCGACCAGGAGGTGGTCGTGGTCGAGCTTTGCGCTGGCGCCCATCAGCCGCAGTGTAGACCCCGGCCGAGGGCCGCCGGCGACCATCGCGTTAGGTCGGCGTTGAGCCCCGGAAAACCCGTCGATGGCACTCTGCGGACAAGACACCAGTCGGTCCGGCGGCCCGACCCGGAGCGCTCGTTGGGCAGTGGAGGAGCACGGATTGGCCGTCATGCTCGTTGCCAGCGCAGGCGCGCGGCGCATTCCCGTCGCGGTCACGACCGCCGACCCCGTGTCCCGGGCCGGGATCGCCAGCCAGCTGCGCGGCAGCCAGCTGATCGAGGTCGTTGACGAGGCTCGGCTGACGCTCGACAACCGGCCCGAAGCGGTGGCGGTGGTCGTCGCCGACCAGTGGGAGGAGGACACCGCCCGGACGATCCGGGGGCTCCGGCAGCGCGGGCTGGAGCGGGTGGTCCTGCTGGTCAGCCGGCTTGATGACAAGGGCCTGCTGGCGGCCGTCGAGGCTGGTGCCTGCGGGATCCTGCGCCGCCAGCAGGCGACCTCGACGAACCTCGTCGCCGCCATTCGCTCGGCGGCCGCCGGCGAAGGGACCCTCCCGCCCGACCTCCTCGGCCGGCTCCTCGACCAGGTCGGCCGCCTCCAGCGCCAGGTGCTCAAGCCGCGAGGGCTCACGATCGGTGGCCTCACGGAGCGCGAGATCGAGGTCCTCAAGCTTTTGGCCGAAGGCCTCGATACGGCCGAGGTGGGCGAGCGACTGTTCCTGTCGGATCGGACGGTCAAGGCGATCGTCCACGACGTGACCAGCCGCCTCGAGCTGCGCAATCGGACCCACGCCGTGGCCCATGCGATCCGCCTGGGACTGATCTAGGTGTGATTGCCGGACACGTCGTTACGCCTGGGAGTCCGGCATGGCAGCCGGGGATCAGCACGCGGGTCCGTCGCCCAGCTTCGTTTTGCCGGATACCGATG
>JBEPUS010000018.1:0-23158 GCA_041691435.1 Chloroflexota bacterium | reverse complement strand
GGGCCCGGGCGGGCCCCCCGGCCCCGGCCCGCCCGGCCGCGGGGGGGGGCGTAGGCCACCTCGAGCGGGCCGAAGCAGGCGGCGCAGACGTAGCTCGGGCCGAGCGGCTCGGGCCGGCCGCAGGCGCGACAGCGCAGGCCGCGGATGCGCCCGGTCAGGTCGTTGGCTTGCGCCGCCGGCGGTGCCCCCAGGAGTTCGGTGGTCACGTCCTGCTTCCTCGTTCCGGCGACGTCGTGTGACGCGCCTCGCTTGGCTGGCGACGAGTTGGACCGGCAGAAACGAGAAGACCCCTCCTGCACGGAAGGGTCTCAAGGGATTCCCTATCTCGCAGGCGGACCTGCCCGGAATTGGCACCTTGCCGGCTCTGCGCCGGTAGGTTGTCGTGGCATCAACGGGCCGGTCCCTCCGCCACTCTTGATAGAGCTATTCGGTTGCCCCGGAATCTAGCCGTCCCACCGGCCTCACGTCAAACCGGGGTTCCGCGGCGCTCGCGATGCTCAATCCGGGAGGCAGCGTCCGGACGGCGGTTGGCCAGGACCGGGATCTGCTGACGGATCGAGGCCACCCGATGGAGGTCGAGCTCCGCGTGGATGACCGCGACCTCGTCGGTGGCCTCGGCGATCACCGACCCCCACGGGTCGACGACCATCGAGTGGCCATGCGCCTGGACGCCGTTGGTGCTGCCCGCCTGGGCCGGCGCGATGACGTAGGCAGCGTTTTCGATCGCGCGGGCGCGCAGGAGCACCTCCCAATGGTCGCGGCCGGTGCGCTCGAGGAAGTTTGCCGGGACCGCCAGGATCTCGGCGCCGGCAACGGCCAGCGCTCGATAGAGCTCCGGAAAACGCAGGTCGTAGCAGATCGACATTCCCAGTCGTGCCCCGTCGATATCGGCCAGGACGGCCCGATCGCCGGGGCTTACCCGGTCCGACTCGCGGTCCGCGGGCCCATCGTCTATGGCGACATCGAACAGGTGGACCTTGCGGTAGGTGGCTGCGATGGCCCCGGTCGGGTCGATCAGGACGCTCGTGTTGTACGGGTGATCCGGTGGCCCTGCCTCGGCCAGGCTGCCGGCCAGGATCCAGGCGCCTCGCGCCCGGGCCACCGCCGCGAACGCGTCACTGAACGGCCCTGGGATCGCCTGGGCCGAGGCACGATAGCCGGCGTCCGTGCCGCGGTACTGGAGGTACTCCGGCAGGGCCACGAGGCGGGCGCCATCCGCCGCGGCCCGATCGGCGAGCCGGACGGCCTCGCGGATGTTCGCCTCAGGATCGGATCCGGCATCGAGCTGGACGAGGGCGACGCGGAGGGACGGCATGCGCGGAGGATGCCACAGGCCGGCGGCGCGGCAGGGCCCGGTGCCCCCTCGCTCAGCTTTCGAGAGGGGCTTCGCCGGGCAGGGCCACCGTGAAGACCGCCCCGGAGCCGGCCCGCCGAGGTTCGACCACCAGGTCTCCGTTCATCGCCCGGCAGAGCTCGCGCGAGACGTACAGGCCCAGGCCGCTGCCATCCTCGGCGTTCGCGCCGGTGCCCCGGGCGAAGCGATCAAAGAGGCGCGGCCGGTCCTGCTCGGAGATGCCCGGGCCGTGGTCCACGATCGTCAGGTTCAGCCGGCCGTGCGGGTCGTCGACGGCAATCTCCACGCCGACCGGCTTGCGCTGGCCGTACTTGACCGCGTTGTCGAGGAGCGCCCACAGGACCTGGTCCAGCTGGTCGACGTCGGCCACCGCCAGCCAGCCCCTCGAGTTGTCTTCAATCGAGAACGCGACATCGGGGATCGCCAGCGCTTCCCACGCCCGCCGGACGCGCGGCGCCAGGCCCAGGACCTCGGCCTGCGGCCGGACGGCGCCGGACTCGAGGCGGGTGACCGTGAGCAGCTGGCGGACCATCCGCGACAGGCGCTCGGACTGCTCGGTGATGATCGACAGGCGCCGGTCGTCGCGCTCCTCGCTGAGCTGCTCGGCAAACGCCCGGATGCTGGTGAGCGGGGTCTGGAGGTTGTGGCTCACGCCGCGCAGGAAGTCGTCCTTGGCCGCATCCAGCTCGAGCAGCTGGGCATTCTGGGCGGCGACACGTTGGAAGAGCTGGGCATTGCGCATGGCGACGCCGATCTCGGCGGCGAACAGCTCCAGAAGGTTCTGGTCGGCCGGCTCCCATGCGCGTGTCGCGGGCAAATGGCCCACGATCAGGCCCAGGCGTTCGTCGCCCGCCCGCAGCTCGGCGCGAATGGGCCGGGGATCGCCGGGAACGAATTCTTCCTCGGCCACGGTGCTGGGATCGACGAGCAGGATCAGGTTGTCGATCATCCCGAACGCCACCCGGGCATCCTCGGAAGCGCGCCCGATGAGGAACTCGACGCCGTCGCGAGGCGAGGCATGCTCGATCGCGGCGAGGATCCGGATCAGCTCCCGGTTGCGGCGCTCCAGCGCCCCGGCCAGCCGGTTATGGCTCTCCGCGAGACGCGACAGCTCGTCGTCACCACCCACGTTGATCGGGGTCGACAGGTCACCGGCGGAAACGCGGTCGACCGCGGCCGCGATCGCCCGCAGCGGCGCCGTGAGATCAGCCGCCAGCAGGTAGGCGACGAGGACGGCGATCAGGGCAACCAGGGCCACGAACAGGAGCAGGAGCCGGGGCAGGGTGGAGACAGGATCGGGCAGGCGCTCGGCCGCCACCAGCAGGAGTCCGAAGACCGCGACGGGGATGACCGCGGCCGCGATGAGGGCAAAGGTCAGCCGGGTTCGGAAGCCGATGCCGGCGCCGAACGATGGAGCGGGGATCGTCCGATCGTGGAATTCGTGCTCGACTGGGTCCGTGCCAGGGGCCTCGGCCGTGCCTGGGGCCTCGCCGCCGGGTTCCTCGCCGCCCCGTTCCTTGCCGCCGGGTTCAGCGGCCGGTTCTGTGGCCGGTTCTGCGGCCGGTTCTGCGGCCGGTATGGTGAGCGGCGCGAGCGTCTCCCGGCCCGGCTGGCTGGGCGCGGTCATTCGCTGCCGCCGGCCTCCAGCGAGACCAGCCGATAGCCGACGCCACGGACCGTCAGGAGATGGGTGGGGCGGTTGGGATCGGGCTCCACCTTCTGGCGGAGGCGGCGCATGGTCACCCAGACGTAGGACGGGTCGGCATCCTCGGTCTCGGCCCAGCCCCGGGCGAGGAGCGTCTCGGTGGTGACCGTGTTGCCCAGATTGGCGGCGAGCGCATAGAGCAGGCGCGACTCCGTTGGCGTGAGCGCAACCGGGTGGCCGCTGACCACCGCTTCGCGCCGGTGCAGCTCGAGGATCAGCCGCGGGCCCAGGACCAGGCTCTGGCGGGGCACCTTGTCACCGAGGCGTTTGAGGACCCGATTGATCCGCGCGCGCAGCTCCGGGTAGTGATAGGGCTTGGTGACGTAGTCCTCGGCCACCTCCTCGAGGAGGTCGGCCTTGCTGTCGCCCGTGTCGATCGCCGTCAGGACGATGATCGGCAGGTCGGCCCGATCCTTCACCTCGCGGGCCAGGGTCAGTCCATCCATGCGCGGCATCATCATGTCGATCACGAGCAGGTCCGGCCAGGCATGCTCCAGCTTGCGCAGTGCCTCGGTGCCGTCGCGCGCCGTCGACACCTCGAAGCCGTCGGCCCGGAGCTGCTCGGCCAGCACGACCAGCAGGTTCGGGTCGTCGTCGACCACCAGGATCCGTGGCGCGACCGGGAGCCCATTCGGGCTGCCACTCATCATCGCCCGAGAATAGCAGCGCTGATTCCGCGTTCGAAACGGCCCGAACGGACTATGCGGTCACCTCTGCCGTGCCCCGCCGGCGGGCGCCATGACGCCGTGGCCCGTTGCGCGCGCCCCGTTGCGCGTGCCCCGTTGCGCGTGCACCGTTGCACGTGCCTCGTGGCGCGTGCTCCGGGACGCGTGCTCCGTGACGCGTGCCGCCATGGCCGGTGACGCCGTGAGGTGTGCCTCGTGACGCGTGCGCCGGGACGCGTGCTCCGTGACGCGTGCCTCGTGACGCGTGCCGCCATGGCCGGTGACGCCGTGGCGTGTGCCGCGTGCCCCGTGACCGCGTGCCGAGCGTGGGTGTCCCGGCGAGCGGGTGCCACTCCCGGCAGCCTGCGCCGTCCGCCTCCCCGCAGGCGCGTTCTTCCGACAAGAACAAATCGGGCGAATCCCGCCTCCCGAATCGGCGTCGCGCGGTCGTTTGCGGTGTTCGTTCTCCTGGCAGGAACAATCGGGGCCATTGGCGGGCTTGGACGGTGCAGGACCCCCCGAACCGCCGATTTGTTCTCCTGGGAAGAACACCCGTCGATTCCGCGGCGGACTAGCCGCGTCGACCGCGGGACCCATCCGCGGCCCTTCGTTCCGCGCCCGACCAGCCACGACAGGACGCCCGACCAGCCACGACAGGACGCCCGACCAGCCACGGCAGGGCGGCCGCCCATCACCCACGGCGAGCGCCCGACCACCCACGGCGAGCGGCCGCCCCCCAACCACGGCGAGACTCGGCTTACGGTGCCTTGCGGTCCACGTAGCGGCAGCGCGGGGCGAGTGGACAGCGGGCGCACTCTGGACTGCGGGCGTGGCAGATCTGGCGGCCGTGGGTGATCAGGTTCACATGAGCCTCGTACATCTGGTCGGGCTCGAGCAACGCCAGGTAGAGCTCATGAGCGTCGTCGGCACTGGCCTTGGCCGGGATCAGGCCCACTCGCCAGCCGACCCGCTCGACATGCCGGTCGACCGGCATGAGCGGCGTCCCGAAGGAGAAGAGAAGCAGCACCGACGCGGTCTTGCGGCCGACACCATCGATCCGGGTCAGCCAGTCGCGGGCCTCGAGGGCCGGCATCTCGCCGAGGAACTCGAGCGAATGGTCGCCGCGCTCGGCTCGGATCAGGCGCAGGGCCGCCTGGATCCGGGGCGCCTTCTGCTGGGCCAGGCCGCCCGGCCGGATCGCCTCGACCAGCTCGGCGACCGGAGCCTCCTCCACGGCCAGCCAGTCGGGCGGCGCACCGGGCGCGAGGCCGAGGCCGCCCCAGCCGTGGCCCGCCTCGTGGCTCTCGACGGCCAGGGCCGAGGGGAATGCCCGGCGCAGCGATTCGAAGGCGCGCTCGGCGTTCGTGTCCGCGCTGTTCTGGGTGAGGATCGTCAGGATCAACTCGCTCGTCGGACCCAGGCGGCGAGCCCACGTTGGATGCCCGTAGACCGCGGCCAGCTCATCGAGGACGTAGGCCACGAGACCGGGCCGGGTTCGGGCCAGGCGCTTCGCCCAGGCCTTGGCCGGGTCCGTCGGCTTGCGGCGCCGCTTCGCCGGGAGACGGGCGCGCGTGGTCAGGCTGCGAGCCATGAGGCCCCCCGGGCCAGGCGCTCGCCGCAGGCGATCAGCGGTGCGCTCCCGGCTGCCATCGCCTCGGCGACCGCGATCGGTTGCTCGTGGACTGGCCGGACTTCTGCGCCCACGGCGGCCAGGGCGGCGACGCCGGCCGCCTCGACCCCGCCGCCGACCGCGATGCACGGGACACCGGCGGCCTGGGCTCGCCGGGCGACACCGAGGGCGGTCTTGCCAAAGGCCGTCTGGGCATCGATCCGGCCCTCACCAGTGATCACCAGATCGGCCCGCGCGAGCTTTGCGTCGAGATCCACCTCACCCGCGATCAGGTCGACGCCCGGTTCGAGCGAGAGCGAATGGAATCGATCGGTGAGGCACAGGAGCGTGAAGCCCACGCCGCCGGCGGCGCCCGCCCCGGGCGTTCCGCGCTCGTGCCGGCCGGTCGCCGCCTCGAGCAGGTCGGCGTAGGCAGCCAGGCGTGCATCGAGGGTCTCGACATCGGCCGCCGAGGCGCCCTTCTGCGGGCCATAGGTGGCCGCGGCGCCCTGCGGCCCCAGGAGCGGATTGGTGACGTCGCAGGCGACCAGCAGGTCGAGGACCGCCAGGCGCGTGTCGAGGCCGCCGAGGTCGATCCGGTCGGGCTCGACCCAGCCGCCCAGCGCGTCGAGGATCCCGGCGCCGCCGTCATTGGTGGCGCTGCCGCCGATCCCCAGGACGATCCGGCGCGGCCCGGCGTCGAGGACGGCCCGCAGGAGGATGCCCGTGCCGACGGTGGTCGCGCCGAGCGGATCGCGTTCGGCGAGGCTCAGCCGCGAGAGTCCGGAGGCGGCGGCCATCTCGACCACCGCGCGCGTTCCGTCGGCCGAGCGCAGCCAGCCCGCATCGATCTGCCGCCCGATCGGGTCGACCGTCGGCGAGGTCATCGGCTGCCAGCCACCGGCAGCGGCGATGGCGGCCAGCGTGCCTTCGCCACCATCGGCCAGGGGCGTGAGCAGGAGCTCGTCGTCCGGCCGGGCCCGCCGCCAGCCCTCGGCCAGTGCCTGGGCAACCTCCACCGAGCTGAGCGAGCCCTTGAACGAGTCCGGCGCGAACAGGACCGTGGTCACCCGCGGGTCTCGGCCGCCCGCTTCTCGAGGTACTCCGCGATCCGGATCATCGGCGGGCGCTCCTGGTCGGCGAGCTCGATCACCTCCAGGCCCAGCCGGCCGTGGCCCGACCGGGGCAGCTTCATCGTGGAGCCCAGCTCGGCGAAGAGGCGCGCCTTGCGCCGCTCTTCGAGCCGCTTCATGACTGCCTGCAGGATGACGAAGCTCATCCGGCTCAGCCCCTCGAGCTCCTGGTTGCGATGGACGCGCCGCTCCAGGTCCACCTGGCCAAGGCCTTCCAGGCCGACGCGCTCGGCGGCGTCGATCAGGTGGCCGATCTCGACGGCGTAGCCCGTGAAGAACGGCATCGTCTCCAGGAGCGAGCGCCGGCCGGCGTACTCCCCGGACAGTGGCTGGATGAAGCCCGACAGCTCCGGGTAGAAGAGGTTGACCAGCGGCCGCGCGACGAGCTCGGTGACCCGCCCGCCGCCGCCTTCCTTGAGGACGCCGCCTTCCACGATCGGGCGCTGGTAGTAGCCCTTGACATAGTGGAGGCGGGGCTCGGTCAGGAGCGGCCCGAGGGTCCCATAGACCATCCGCGGGTGCCAGTTCCGGACGTCCGTGTCGGCCCACACGATCAGGTCGCCGCTCGTCTCGTAGAGGCTCTTCCAGAGCCCCTCGCCCTTGCCCCGGAAGCTGCCGTAGCGGTCGAGCACCTGGGAGTGGCGCACCACCCGGGCGCCCTCTGCCTCGGCAATCTCGCGGGTCTGGTCGGTGGAGTCCGAGTCGATCACCAGGATCTCGTCGAGCAGCGGCACCCGGCCCATCATCTCGCGGATCGCCCGGCTGACGATTGGCCCGATCGTCTCCTCCTCGTTGAGGGTCGGCAGGACGAGGCTGATGGTCAGGCCCTGCTTCTCCTTGAGCTGGACCAGCCGGCGCAGGTCGGCGAACTCGGCGTGATGGAAGTTCGATTCGCCGAACCAGCGCTCGACCTTGGTCGGCACGGCCCGGGCTTCTTCGGCCGCCCGGTCGGCGGCGGCCAGCGTCTCGGCCCGCTCGGCGAGCTTCTCGAACGTCAGCCGGCCGATCGTCTCGCGGGTCTTGACCACGACCACCGTCGGCCGGGCGCGGGTGGCGATCGCCTCCGGCAGCGACCCGAAGAGATGGGCATCGGTCCCGCCATCGGGCGGCGACACCGATGCGCCGACGACGACCAGGTCGGCCCGTTCGGCCTCACGCAGGATGGCCGTTCGGACATTGGCCGCTTCCCGGACGAGCGGCTCTGCGGCGCCGTGGACGTGTTGCTTGACGAAGGCCGCGAGGGCCCGTTCGGCCTGCGCCCGAACGGCACTGGTGATGCCCGGCGGGACCACGTGCAGGACCGTGACGGTGGCCCCGTGATAGGTCCCGATCGCGTCGGCGAAGGTGAGGGCCAGCTCCGCATGCGGGCCGCCCCGGACCGGGACCAGGATCCGCCGGATCTCGGTTGCGCCGCGCTGCTTGACGACGGCGATGTCACAGGGCGCCGCCCGCACGACCTGGTCGATCGTGGGCGAGACGACGGACGCCGAGTCCGACGCGTAGCGCGAGCGCCGGGCCGGTCCGTCGGGTGTGGAGTCGCCGTTGGCATGAATCGTGTGCCGGCCGCCCCAGCCGAAGATCAGGAGGTCGGCCTCCTCGTCGTTGGCGGCCTCGATGATCCCCTCGGCGGCGTGCCGGGCGATCCGCACGAGCGGATGGATCGGGATCCCTTCCGGAGCGTAGTCGAGGACCCGCTGGAGCAGCCGCCGGGCGTGGCGGGCGCGCGTCGCGCCCTCCGACAGGGGCATCCCCTCGGGCACCTCCACGATGCCCAGGGCCCGAAGCTCGCCGGCCCGCGGCTCGAGCAGGGCCGCGCCGATCCGCACGAGCTCGCCGGCCGTGCCCGGATTCGCGACCGGGATGAGGATTCGGACCGGCAGGGGCGTGTGGTTCACCGGGCGTTCCAGCGCTCCACGAGGTACGGCTTGAGCAGCTCGAACTCGCGCGCCTGGCGCTCGACCCGCTCCTCGGCCTCGTCGGTGGTGATGTCGCGGTTCTCGATGACGAAGCTCGCCACCCGCCCGAAATAGATCGGCACGAGGCCGGCCACGTAGCGGTCGATCGTGGCCGACTTGCGCTCGTCGGTCTGCTCGGTCCCGCGCTCGACCCGGCCGACGGCGGCGACGAGGTCATAGACCACGCGCGACCACACGTCGTCGGGGAAGTGGAAGCCGGCCAGGGCATCGGCCATCTCGTGGGTGCCCGGTCCGGAGCCCGTTGATCCGCTGCCGCCCGAGGCGCCCGTGTCGCCGCCATGGACGCCAAGCCGCCGGCTGGCGTCATCGAACCGCGTGCCGGCTTCCCTGGCCAGCTCGAGGACGGTCTCTAGGGTGCCCGGGGCGAGCATCTCGGCCCACGTGTCGGCCATCCCGATCGAGCCGGTCTGGAACTCCGAGACGAGGCGCAGGCTGTTCACCTCGAGCGGCGGCGGATCGACGATCCGCTCGAAGCCATAGGCGGGGACGTCGTGCGAGCCGCGGATGTCGAGCCAGCGCTCCGGGCTGCGCGCCGCCAGGCGGAGGATCGTGCCGACGACCTGGCGGAACATGGGGCCGAGGTCGGCACCGGGGTCCTTGGGGTCGTGGACCTTGGCCCCCAGGCGGGCCTGGCAGACCGCGTAGCCGCCGGCCAGCGCCTCGGTCGTCATCCAGATGTCGATCCCGAAGCGGCTGACGTCGGCATCCCAGGTGTCGAGCTCCAGGTAGTGCCGGACGAGGTCGCCCGAGACGCCGAAGTCGCCCCCGATCGGCTGCCGGATCCGATGGCCGTAGAGGGCTCGAGTCAGCGGGTAGGTGACGGTGTTCGTGATCGTGCCGTCGTACTTGTAGCGGGCGTAGAGCGGCGCCACGAAGTCGTAGCCGCCCTTGATGATCGGCCCGGCCAGCAGCTCGATCCACTCAGGGACGATGGAGCGCAGGTCCGAATCCACGACGACCAGGGCGCTGACCTTCAGGGCAGCGGCCATCTCGAAGATCGTGCGCAGCGCGGCACCCTTGCCGCCGATGCCGTCGACCTCCGGGTAGGTCAGGCTGACCTTCTCGAGCCGGTTCTTCGGCCGGACCAGCAGGATCCGCTCGATGTAGTCGGGTGGCTCGGTCTCGGCGACCACCCGCTGGGTCCCGTCCGGCGAGCCGGCATCGGAATTGACCAGGACCGGCCGCAAGTCGGGGAAGTACTGGACGAGTCCAGCCTGGGCGGCGCGCACGACATAGCCGATCGTGGCGGCGTTCTTGAAGCTGGGGATGCCGACCATCACGTCGGCCTGGCCGAGGCGCTCGATCAGCTCCCGGATGGGGGCACTGAGTCCGTCGCCGGCCACTATCGCGTGGGGATCCGGGAGATCGCCCAGCCGTCGTTCTCGAGTCCTGGGCGATAGCGGCCGTTGGCCGCCTTGAAGGCCACCGAATGGAAGCCGATCGACCGCCAGGAGAGGAGCCACGGGTCCAGCGGCGGCCGAACGTAGATACCCCGGCGCACGAACCGGTTCTCGTCAAGGACGCTTTCCAGGACCCGCTTCCGCTCGAGTTGGGGCACGTCGAGCAGCTCCTGGTCGTCAACCATCAGCACGTCCACCGCCACGAAGGTGGTCGGGACGCGCGGGTCGGCCAGCCGGCTCTGGTCGGCCGGTGGGAGCTCCTCGTGCCGGCGGCCACCGCCCATCAGGAGCTGCCGGGTCAGGTCGCTGGCCTTGGGCACCTGGACGCCCGTCAGGCTGGAGTCCTCGGCTCCTCGCTCCACGCGGTCGGTGAGATAGCCGTCGAGCACGACGCGCAGGGCGCGAACGGCCGCCCCGATGCCGGCAGCGACGTCCGGGAACGTGTCGACCGGATCGCCGTCCTCGTCGATGATCACGACGCGAGGGCGCTCGCCGACGCCCGGCCCCATCGTCTCGGCCTCGACCAGGACGCGCTCACCCGCCCAGACCGGTTCGATCAGCGGATCGGCCACCTTGCGCACGTTCTTGCGACCGAACCGCTGGGGTCGCCACGCCGTACGGACTGCCTGGGTCGAATCATTCATCTTGGCAAGGATACGACGCGGCTCGATCCGCGCTCAGCGCGTCGCTTCGTAGCCACCCGGGTGCTCCTGCCGCCAGTGCCAGGCGGAGCCGATCATCTCGGCCAGGCTTCCGCGCCGGGGCGTCCAGCCGAGTGTCTCCCGGGCCCGTTCGGCCGATGCGACCAGGATCGGTGGATCGCCGGCCCTGCGCGGCCCCATCGACGTGGGGATGGGCCGGCCAACCACGGCTTCTGCCGCCCGGATGACGTCGCGGACACTGAAGCCCGAGCCCGTGCCCAGGTTGAGGCTGAGCGCCGGCCCGGCGCCCGCCTCGAGCGGCGCGCCGGTTGCCTCGAGGGCGAGCAGGTGGGCATCGGCCAGGTCCTCGACGTGGATGTAGTCGCGGATCGGGGTCCCGTCGGGGGTGGGGTAGTCGTCGCCGAAGAGCGACATCGGCTGCCCGGAGCTGGCAGCCGCCAGGATCGTGGGGACCAGGTGGGTCTCGGGATCGTGGTCCTCGCCGTTGCGCTCGCTCGCCCCGGCGACATTGAAATAGCGCAGGGCCAGGCTCCGCAGCCCATAGGCGGCGCCATACCAACGCAGAGCGCCCTCGAAGGTCCGCTTGGACTCGCCGTACGGGTTGATCGGATCGAGCGGGGCCGACTCGACGATCGGCGTGACCAGCGGAACGCCGTAGACGGCGGCGGTGGAGCTGAAGACGATCCGGCCCACGCCGGCCCGGCGGGCCGCCTCGAGCAGGGCAACCCCGCCCACCACGTTCGCCCGGTAATAGATGGCCGGCTCGCGGATCGACTCGCCCACCAGCGACCGGGCCGCGCAATGGAGGACGGCATCGATGGCGTTGTCCACGAGGAGCCGGGTGACCCGATCCTCGTCGCCGTAGCTGCCCGTGATGAGCTTCGCCTCGGGTGGGACCGCCCCGGCATGCCCGGTCGAGACGTCATCGAGCACCCAGACCGCGTGCCCGGCAGCCAGCAGGCGCTCGACGCTGACCGAGCCCACGTAGCCGGCTCCGCCGGTGACCAGGACCCTCATCGCCCGCGCCCGATCAGCCGGCCAACGAGTCCTCGTCGGGCCGCGGGCGCCGCGGTCGGCGGTGGCTCGACCCGCCGGCCCGTGCCGGCCAGCACCTCGCGCAGGCGCGCCTCCATCCGCACGGCAGTGGTGTTCTCGGGATCGACGGCCAGTGCCCGGATCGCCAGGGCATGCGCGCCCACCTGGTCGCCGCGCTCCAGCTGGACACGGGCGAGTCCGATGATCGCGATCGCGTTGTGGGGATCCGCGGCCGCGGCCTGGGCATAGAGCTTCTCGGCCTGGTCCACCAGGCCCAGTCCGAGGGTCTGCTCGGCCTGGAGCATGAGCTCGATCATCCGTCCTCCGCGAGCATCGCCTGGGCAAGGAGCAGGAGCGTGGGCCGATCGTTGCGGGTTGGGTCGTTGAGCACGACCTCCACCAGCCGGTCGAGGATCGAACCGAGAACCGGGCCCTGGCTGGCGCCGAGCTCCTCGATCAGGTCATTCCCGTCGATGACCAGGCCGGCCCGGTCGAGGACCGCCTTCGCCTGGATCTGCTCGGTGACCCGCGCTCGGAGCTCATCCAACCCGCCGGCATCGGCGGGCAGGCCACTGCCCACATTATCCGCCGCCCGCAGGACGAGCAGCTCGCCCAGGGCCGATTCGCCGATCCGGCCCAGAAGTCGCCGGACGGCGGTATCGCTCCAGCTCGATTCGTAGCTGAACATGTGGTTGCGGACGAGGAGGCCGACACGCTCGATCACGGTCTTCGGGAAATGCAATCGACCGAGGAGGGCATCGGCCAGGTCGCCGCCCACGGCATCGTGGCCGATGAAATGGCCATCGGCCGCGGTCGCTGGCTTGCCGATATCGTGGACGAGCGACGCGAGGCGGACGACCGGTGATTCGCGCGGCGCGGCGTCGACGGTGCGCGCGGTGTGGTCCCAGAGGTCCTCGCCGGCCATCTTCGCCTGGGCCACGCCGCGCTGGTCGGCCAGCTCGGGCGAGACCTGGCGGAGGAGGCCGGTCGCCTCCATCAGGCGCAGGCCAATCGACGGCCGATCCGCGCCCAGCAGCTTCTCGAGCTCGCTGGCGATCCGTTCCCCGGACAGGTGCTGGACCAGATTGGCCTGCCGGCTGATCGCCGCGAGCGTGCCGGCTGCGATCGTGAACTCGAGCTGCGCGGCGAGGCGGACGGCCCGGATCATCCGCAGGGCATCCTCGCCGAAGCGATCTCCCGCGACTCCGACGGCGAGGAGGCGGCGGCGCTCGAGGTCCGCCTGGCCACCGAATGGGTCCACGAGGCGATCCACGTCGCCGGGTGACGCGCCCCAGGCCAGCGCGTTCACGGTGAAATCCCGCCGGGCGAGGTCTTCCTCGATCGTGGCCCCGAACTCCACCCGGTGGGGACGCCGGAAGTCGGCATAGTCGTGGTCCCGCCGAAAGGTGGTGATCTCGAACCACGCCCCGTCGCGCTGGACTGCGACCGTGCCGAACGTGTTCTGGTAGGTCGCGCCGGGAAACAGGGTCTGGAGGGTCTCCGGCCGGGCATCCGTCGCCAGGTCCCAATCGTGCGGGATGCGTCCCAGGAGGATGTCCCGGAGCGAGCCGCCGACGACGTAGCCGGCCTTGCCGTCGTCCCGGAGGGTCTCGAGAATCGCCTGGACGGGCCGGGGGATCCGCGCCGCGATCGGCCCGCCGGCATCGTCGCTGATCAGTTGCGACCCAGGAACAGGTAGTCCCGCCAGGCCTCGTTGCGCTCGTCGGACAGGTACGGCGTGAACAGCGAGTAGACGTCGCTGCGCGGTTCAAACGGGGGTCGGACGAGTCGCAGGCGGGCCTCGTCGAGCGTCTTGCCGCCCTTGCGGTGGTTGCAGGGCTTGCAGGCCGCGACCAGGTTCTCCCAGCTGTGGGCGCCACCCCGGTGGCGGGGGATCACGTGGTCCAGGGTCAGGTCGCCGGCCTGCCGGCCGCAGTACTGGCAGCGATGGCCGTCGCGGGCAAAGATCTCGCGCCGGGTGAGCTTCACCCGCGGACGGGGCCGGCGGATGTGGTGCTGGAGGCGGATGACGCTGGGGGCACGGAACTCCTGCCGCGGCGTCCGGATCATCTGGTGGTCGTACTCCACGACCTCGGCCTTCTCGCCGAAGACGAGGCGAAAGGCGCGCGGCAGATTGCAGACGTTGAGCGGCTCGTAGTTCTGGTTCAGCACGAGGACGGCACCGTCCATGGCGCGGATGCTATCAGGGCCGCGGGGACGCGGCGCCGGTTGCCGGATCCCAGCCCCCAGCCTGCCCGACCTTCGATCCCAGGGGTCGTCCAAGGAGCCCGCTGATGAACGTGGCGGCCTCGAGGATGCCGGCCAGCCGGACCCCATGGCTCCAGCCTGACGCGTCGAGGAAGTACACCAGGTCCTCGGTGGCCAGGTTGCCCGCCGCCCCCGGGGCATACGGGCAGCCACCCGTCCCGCCGGTCGAGGCGTCGAAGGTTCGGACCCCGGCCCGAAGGCCGGCAGCCACGTTGGCCAGGGCGGTGCCTCGGGTGTCGTGGAAATGGAAGGCGATCCGTTCGACTGGCAGGCCGGCGCCGATCGCCAGCCCGGCCAGCTCCTCGACCGCGTCCGGCACGGCCACGCCGATTGTGTCGCCAAAGCAGATCTCCTCGGCGCCGAGCTCCACGAGGCGCAGGCCCACCTCGATTGCCGCCTGCGGCCTGACCGCGCCGGTGTAGGGGCAGCCGAACGCCGTGGACACGTACGCGCGGCGCCACCAGCCCAGGGTCGTCGCTCGATCGAAGACCGGCTGGACCGCCGCGAGTGATTCCGCGATCGTCATGCCGATGTTGTGCTGGGTGAAGGCATCGGTCGCGGCCGTGAAGACCGCCAGCGCGTGGGCTCCAGCCGCCTCGGCGCGGGCCATCCCGCGCTCGTTCGGTACGAGGACGGGATAGCGGGTCGGCCCACGCCGGGGCAGTGCCCGGACCACGTCGTCGGCGTCGGCCAGCTGGGGGATCGCGCTTGGCCGGACAAAGCTCGTTGCCTCGATCTCGAGCAGGCCGGCATCTCCGAGCAGCTCGATGAAGCGCAGCTTGCCCGCGGTCGGGATCGACCGGGCTTCGTTCTGGAGCCCATCGCGCGGACCGACTTCGTAGATCCGAACGCGGCGGTCCGCCGGCTCGCTGCTCGCCGGCGACAGGGTCAGGTCCCCGGCTTCGGCAGGACTGGCGGCGGGACCGACACGATCGGGGGCATGGCCGCCTGCTCGATCCGGGCAATCTGGACCTCGATCGCCGCGATCTCCTCGCACGCCGCGCGGAACTCGGGACCGCCCAGCGGCGCACGATCCCGGCGACGGCGCGCCGCCGCGTGCAGCGCGAGCAGGTCGGGCCGGTTGTCTGGCAGCGACTCGGTCAAGGGATCTCCTCCGGGGCGTCGACGTCTTCGGCGGCTACGGTAGCGCGTCCCGCACCGGCAGTCAGGGCGACCAGCGCGACCAGTGCCTGGCCGCGGCTAACCTGGTCGCCGCGCTGGACCAGGACATCGTTCACCACCCCGGCCGCGACGGCCGTGACCACGTGCTCCATCTTCATCGCCTCGATGGTCACGAGGGGCTGGCCGGCCTCGACCGCCGCCCCCCGGATGACGTGGATCGCGAGCACGGCGCCAGGCATCGGCGAGGCCACGTCGATCGGGCCCCCGTCCGGGCCGGCCGCGGCGCGGGCCGCCCGGTCGACATCGGGCGGCGGGGCCAGCCGGAAGGACCGGCTTCGGCCGTCGTCATCGACGAACGCCACGCCCCGGGCGCCGAGGATGGCGAGCGGCATGGATTCGGAGTCCGCTGGTCCATCGGGCGATCCGTCCAGGAGGACCGTCCGCTCTAGCGCGTCGGACTCCAGACGAATCAGCGCCGGGCCGTTCAGCCGCCAGCCCCCAGCCGTGCGCCGTGCGAGCACCCGAGCCGCTGCCTGCCAGGCCGGATCGCTGGGCGCCGTTGGCGCCGCGGCGCTCCCGCGCGCGCCTCTCCTACCCGCATCGGCCGGCGGCCAGATCGCCTCGAGGGTATCGATCCGAGCTTCGCCCGCGGTTACCACGGACTGCGCTGCCAGCCACCTGAGAAATTCCAGGTTCGTCACGAGGCCCAGGACCACCGTCTCGGCAAGGGCCGTCCGCAGGGTCGCCAGCGCCGCCCGGCGCGTTCGCCCCCCGACGATGATCTTGGCCAGCATCGGATCGAAGTGCGTGTCGACCTGCGAGCCGACCTCGATCCCGCTATCGACCCGGACGGCCGGTGGCCAACGGAGCGCCTCGACGCGCCCGGTCGACGGCAGGAACCCGGCGTCGGGATCCTCGGCGTACAGGCGCACCTCGATCGCATGCCCACCCGCCCGTCGGGCGCGGTCGGCGCCGGCCTGGTCGAAGCCGAGGGGCTCGCCGGCAGCGATTCGGAGCTGGTCGGCCACCAGGTCCCGGCCGGAGATCAGCTCAGTGACCGGGTGCTCCACCTGGAGGCGGGTGTTCATCTCGAGGAAATGGAACTCCCCGCCGTCATCCAGGAGGAACTCGCAGGTCCCGGCGGAGCGGTAGCCGACGGCCGAGGCGAGGGCCAACGCGGCCACGCCGAGGCGCTGTCGGAGGGGCTCGTCGACGGCCGGTGACGGCGACTCTTCGAACACTTTCTGGTGGCGCCGCTGGAGCGAGCAATCGCGCTCGCCGAGATGGACGCCGGCGCCATGGGCGTCGAACAGCAGCTGGACTTCGACATGGCGGGGCCCGGTCAGGTAGCGCTCCAGGATCAGGCGGTCATCACCGAAGGCCGCCAGGGCTTCCCGGCGCGCGCCGGCGAGCGCCTCGGCGAATGCCCCGGCGAACGAGTCGAGCGATTCCAGGGACTCGACGACTCGCATGCCCTTGCCGCCGCCGCCTGCCGCCGGCTTGATCAGGACCGCGTGGCGACCACTCGACCCGTGCCCGGCGATGGCCCGGGCGGCCTCGACGAGCGCCGCGTCGGACTGGTCGTCGCCGTCGTAGCCGGGCACGATCGGAATGCCCAGGTCGCGGGCCAGGTGCCGGGCGGACGCCTTGTCACCCATCGCCCGAATCGCATTCGGCGGCGGGCCTACCCAGCGCATCCCGCCGGCCTCGACGGCGTCCGCGAAAGCCGCGTTCTCGGACAGGAAGCCGAACCCGGGGTGGAGCGCATCGGCGCCTGATCCGATCGCGGCCGCGACGATCGCCGGAATACTGAGCAGGTCAACGGGCGGCCGGCCGTCCGTGCCCGGCGCGACGACCCGGATCCCAAGGCGGTCGGCGGTTCGCCGGATCCGGACTGCAATCTCGCCGCGATTGGCGATGAACAGGGTGCGTATCGGGACGACCGTAGCCGCCGCTGGGAATGCGATGTCCCGTACGGTTGGCGCAAACGGGCCCGGCTCGGCCCGTGCTTGACCGTTGCTCGCGCCAAACGCGTCAAGAACGTCACTTGCGACACGCCATCTGCCACCAACGCGCCTTGCCGGCAACTCGCCCCGGGCGATCCAGCGTTGGACGGACCGCGTCGTCGCGCCGAGC
The DNA here is from genome assembly GCA_041691435.1 of Chloroflexota bacterium. Taxonomy (GTDB): domain Bacteria; phylum Chloroflexota; class Limnocylindria; order Limnocylindrales; family CSP1-4; genus Palsa-1033. The sequence goes on along the minus strand of JBEPUS010000018.1, from coordinate 6,093 downwards.
CGCTCAGCAGCCTCGCGTGGCGTCAGCTCATCCATCATCGTGGCGCGATTGTCGCGTTCTGCCCAAGCCCTGGCAAGTCCCAGCCTTGACCAACGAGCCTCGGCAGCGTTCCTGGATTGAAGTCCCGTCTCGGTCCCTGACCTCAGTCGTCCTCGGGAGCCCAGCTCGCTCGGCGCTTCTCGAGGAAGGCCCGGAGTCCCTCCTGTGCCTCGGGCGAGCGGCGTTGGCGGGCGATCACCCGCGCGGTGTGCCACTTCGAAGCGCCGTGCGGCAGTCCGCGGACCTCGCGGACGATCGACTTCGCGGCTCGCGCCGCCGTCGGGCCGGCGGCGAGCACGTCGGCGAGCGCGGCATCAACCGCGCGATCGAGTGCCTCGGAGCCCTCCACCAGCTCGTGGACGAGGCCGATGCGCTGCGCCCGGGCGGCATCGAAGCGACGGCCACCTGGAAAGAGGGCGCGCGCGTTCGACTCACCGATCTTGGCGATGACGAACGGCGAGATCACGGCCGGCAGGATCCCCAGCCGTGTCTCGGTGAACCCGAAGCGCGTGCCCGATTCGGCAATCACGACGTCGCTGACCGCGCACAGCCCGGTCCCGCCGCCGAGCACGGATCCGTGGACGCGAGCGACCACTGGGACGGGGCACGTGTCGATCGCATCGAACATCTCGGCCATGGCCATCGCATCCTGCTCGTTCGCCTCAACGTCGAGCTCGAGCGACGCGCGCATCCAGCCGATGTCGGCGCCCGCGCAGAAGGACGGACCGTCGCCCGCCAGGACCACGGCGCGGAGCTGCTCAGGTGCCTCGTTCGCCAGCCCGGCGAACGCCGCCCGGAGCTCCCCGATGAGCGCGGCGTCGAGCGCGTTGTGGCGCTCCGGCCGGGCGAGGCTCAGCCGGGCGATGCTGCCGCTCGGCCCCGAACGCTCGAGCCGCAGTCCCGATCCCAGCTCGTTGCTCATGCGGCCATCGTAGCGAGCGGTCAGAGTCCTGAGGCAGGCGCCTGCTCGGGACTGCTAGGCTCGGTCCATGCCCCACGCGATCGACCACGTCCTCATCGCCTGCCCCGATCCGAACGAGGCGGCTGCGACGTTCGAAGCCCTGCTCGGGCTCCAGGCAACCGGCGCCGGTCGCCACACCGCACTGGGCACGTTCAACCAGCTGATCTGGCTGGGCGACAGCTTCATCGAGCTGATCGGAATCGAAGCCCGCAAGCTCGCCGAGGCGAGCTGGGTGGGCCGGCCGGTGCTGCGCGCATTCGACGCCGGTGGCGGATTCGCGATGTGGGCGGCCGCGACCCGCGGGATCCACGAGGAGGTCGCGGCCCTCCGCGCCAGTGGCTCCGATATCGGCGAGCCGGCCGCCGGTGAGCGGGTTCGGCCAGACGGTCGGATCGTGCGCTGGACCCTGGCCGAATCGCCGGCGATGGGCCCGCTCGAGCCGCCCTTCCTGATCGAGCACGACGTGACGGGGGCCGAGTGGAGTCCCGCTGAGCAGGCGGAGCGGGCTGCCCAGCATCACCCAGTCGGCGGCCCCGTCAGGTTCGAGACCCTCGAGATCCCGGCGCCAGACATTCCCCTGGCCACCCGCCGTTACCTGCGGACGGTGGGGATCGGGCCCTTCCGGCCGTCCCTCGCCGGTCACGGTGCGCGCGACGCGACGGTCGGGCCGCACACGATCCGGTTCGTCCCGGCGCGGACCGATGGTTGGCCGGTCGCCACGGTCCACCTGCGAGTCGCCGGCTCCATCGAGGCCGACGGCACGGTGCTGCGCGACCTCGAGCTCCTCGGCTGCCGTTGGATCATGCGCGCGGCCTGAGCTCCCCACGCAACGGCACGGGGATCACGATGCGCGTCGCGATCTGGGCCAGGCCGGCGTGCACAAGGTTGCGGTCGGATCCCTCTCCGATGAGCGCATCGGAAGCGACGTGAGTGCAGCCGGCCCGTGCGGCCGCGGTCGCCCGGGAGCCGATCAGCGCACGCTGAATCCCGCGCCGCCGGAAATCTGGGCGAACTGCCCCGGCCGTCAGCCAGCCGATGCGTCCATGGCTGAATAGCGCGCCGACTCCAACGAATTCGCGGGCGACTTCCGCGGCGAACAGCCGCCGACCCGCCTGCTCTGGGGTGCCCAGGAGGTGCGGGCCGATCCGGCGCAGCCAGGCGTCCCGGGAAGGACCCGGTGAGTCGGCGGCGATCGCCCCTTCGACCCATCGTCCCACCTCGTCGGCGAAGACCTCGCGGATGGTGACGCCCGGCACGTCCGCCCCAGGCGACACCCGCGCGGGCTCGGCGGCGAAGAGGCCCGACCGATCGGCTGCGGCAATCGCCGACGGGTTGAACCCAACCTTGAGCGCCGTCGACTCGTCCAGCTCGGCCCAGCCCTGGCTGCCGGCCTGGCCAAAGAATTCGATCAGCTGCGGCAGCAGGTTCGGGTCGGGCTCCAGGCCCATCGCCCGGTTGTAGGCGCGTCCCGGCACCTCGCGACCGGCGGCCATCGCCCTCACGCCAGCATCGACGATCGCGAGGCTCATGCCTGCGGCGACCGCCGCGCGCCAGCCGGCCAAACGCGATCGCCGGCTGGCCGCTTCGGCCCGCTTGATGACCTCGGTCTTCGTCACATCCGGAAGACGCCGAAACGGGTCTCCGGGATCGGGGCATGGAGGCTGGCGGCCAGGCCGAGGGCCAGCACGCGGCGGGTCTCGAGCGGGTCGATCACCCCGTCGTCCCATAGCCGGGCCGTCGCGTAGTAGGGGTTGCCCTCGGCTTCGTAGCGGTCAAGGATCGGCGCCTCGAAGGCGTCCCGGGCATCGTCCGAGTCGAACGGCCCGCCCACCGTGGACAGGACCCGGGCCGCCTGGCGACCGCCCATCACGCTGATCCGGCTGTTCGGCCAGGACCAGAGGAAGCGCGGCGAGTAGGCCCGGCCGGCCATTGCGTAGTTGCCCGCCCCGAAGCTGCCGCCCACAATCACCGTGAACTTGGGCACCTCCGCGCACGCGACCGCCATCACCATCTTCGCGCCGTCCTTGGCGATGCCGCCGGCCTCGTACTCGCGACCGACCATGAAGCCGGTGATGTTCTGGAGGAAGACCAGGGGGATCCGACGCTGGGCCGCGAGCTCGATGAAGTGGGCGCCCTTGAGGGCGGACTGGCTGAACAGGATGCCGTCGTTGGCGATGATCCCGATGGGGTAGCCATCCAGGTGAGCGAAGCCGCATACCAGGGTTTCCCCGTAGAGCGGCTTGAACTCGTGGAAGCGACTGCCATCGACCAGGCGGGCAATGATTTCACGCACCGCGAGTGGCCGGCGGAGGTCGGCGGGGATGGCCGAGTAGAGGTGCGCCTCGCTTGACCCGCCCGCCGGACTGCCGCCCGAAGCGACGCCCGGCGGCTCCGGGTTGCGGCGCTCCCAGGGCAATTGCGGCGGCCGGCGATTGAGGTTCGCGACGATCGAGCGCCCGAGCGCGAGCGCGTGCTCGTCGTCGAGCGCCTCGTGGTCAACCACTCCGCTGATCCGGGCATGGACGCTGGCCCCGCCCAGGTCCTCGGCGCTGACGTCCTCACCGGTCGCCGCCTTCACCAACGGCGGTCCGCCGAGGAAGATCGTGCCCGTGCCCTTGACGATCACCGTCTCGTCGCTCATCGCCGGAACGTACGCGCCGCCGGCTGTGCTGCTGCCCATGACGAGGGCAACCTGGGGGATCGCCGCGGCCGACAACCGAGCCTGGTTGTAGAAGATCCGGCCGAAGTGCTCGCGATCCGGGAATACGTCCGCTTGCAGCGGCAGGAACGCGCCACCTGAATCAACGAGGTAGATGCACGGCAGGTGATTCTCGAGGGCGATCTCCTGGGCACGGAGGTGCTTCTTCACGGTCAGCGGGTAGTAGGTGCCGCCCTTGACGGTCGCGTCGTTGGCAACGACCACGCAGGTCACGCCCTCGACCGCGCCGATCCCCGTGACGATCCCGGCACTGGGCGCGTCCTGGCCGTCTTCGCCATAGACCCCGTCGGCGGCCAGCGGGCTGAGCTCGAGGAAGGCCGAGCCGGGATCGATCAGCCGGTCGATCCGCTCGCGAACCGGCATCTTGCCGCGTGAGCGATGCTTCGCGATCGCCGCCGGATCGCCGCCCGCACCGTTGGCACTGATTCGCGCCTGGCGCTCGCGAAGGTCCGCGACGAGGGCCTCCATGGCCGCCCGGTTGGCGAGGCTCTCGGTGCTCTCCGGATCGAGCTGGCTGCGCAGGACGGACACGGCCCGATCATAGCGGCGGCCTGTGCCCGGCTCGTTGGTCGACTCGGCGTGGGTTTTGCGCGGCCCACAGGCCGCTCAGCGACCACAGCGTCCGCCTGGCGGGAAATTGTCCATTTCGAGCCATGGCCGCCACGACTGGAGCCCGTGCCCGGCGCCGCGGACCATTTCGCGAGCAACCGCCCGCTCCAACCGCCGCTCCATCGGGCCCGCTTAACGTGCTACTGTCGATGTGCAAGTCATGACCGCCACGATCGACCCCACCGCACGAACGAGGAACCCCGTACCGGGCGCCCGGGCCGAGGCAATCCGGCGCGGCCTCGCCGAGGCCTGGGGCTCGATGGGCGCCTCATGGGGGGTCGCCCCGGCGATCGCCCGGGTCCACATCTACCTGATGGCCCGTGGCGAGCCGCTGACTGAGCGCGAGGTCCGCGAGGCGCTTGGGCTGAGCCATCGCGCCGCCAGCCTGGCCCTCGACGCAGCAATTCGCTGGGGTGTCGTGGAGCGTGTCGAGGAGCCTCGGCGGGTCGGCCGCCGCGGCCCAGCGGGCACCGCCTACGCCTCAGTGGGCGATCATTTCCGCTGGTTCAGCCGGGTGATCGAGCATCGCAAGGCGCTCGAGGGCGACCCAATCATCGATGTCCTCGAGCGTACGGCGGCCGACGCGACCGCGGCCGCGGCCGAGTATCCCGCCGATGACGAGCTCGCCGAGCTGCGCGACTGGCTCGCGACCTTCCTGTGGTTCGTCCGCCTGTTCAATCGAGCCATCGGCCTCGTGCCGGTGCTCGAGCCGAGCGAGCTGGAACACCTGCTGGACCTGCTGGCGAAGATCCCCGATGACACGATCCTGCGCCTCGTCCGGCTGCTCGGACAGCTGCCCGATGATGACGTCCTCGGCCTGGTTGGTGCGCTCTCGAGGCTGTCGCCGGGCGCCGCGCGCCGGTCGGTCAAGCTGATGGCGGGAGTGGTGAAGACCGTCGGTCGCTGACGCCGAGCATTGCCCGAGCCATGCCTGCCCGAAGGCGGCTTCACGGCTCATGCGATAATCCGGGCGCGCGACACGATCCGGCCCGCTCGAACGGGGGATGACCCCGGGGCACAGCCCAGGCCGACGCGGACCGCAGGAGTCAACCGGAGCCAGCACATGACCACCGAATCGTCCACCTGGGCCACCAAGAAGGGTCTCGCCCAGATGCTCAAGGGCGGCGTCATCATGGACGTCGTCACGCCCGATCAGGCCAAGATCGCCGAGGAGGCCGGCGCCGTCGCCGTCATGGCCCTCGAGCGCGTCCCGTCCGACATCCGGGCGACCGGCGGCGTGGCCCGGATGAGCGACCCCTCGATGATCGTCGGGATCATGGACGCGGTCTCGATCCCCGTGATGGCCAAGGCCCGGATCGGCCATTTCGTCGAGGCTCAGATCCTCGAGGCCCTGGGCGTGGACTACATCGACGAGTCCGAGGTGCTCACCCCGGCCGATGAGGCCAACCACATCGATAAGCACGCCTTCAAGGTGCCCTTCGTGTGTGGCTCGCGGAACCTGGGCGAAGCCCTCCGAAGGATCAGCGAAGGCGCCGCGATGATGCGCACGAAGGGCGAGGCCGGCACCGGCAACATCGTCGAGGCGGTCCGCCACATCCGGACCGTCAACGCCGAGCTCCGCCGGTTGCATGGGCTGCGCGAGGACGAGCTGTTCGTCGCCGCGAAGGAGCTGGGTGCGCCGCTCGAGCTCGTTCGCCAGGTGGCGGCCGAGGGCAAGCTGCCCGTCGTGAACTTCGTTGCCGGAGGGATCGCGACCCCGGCCGACGCGGCCCTCGCCATGCAGCTCGGAGCCGAGGGCGTCTTC